>JBBDWZ010000149.1:0-28466 GCA_040902615.1 Gemmatimonadota bacterium
TGAATCGCGTCCGCGCGGGAGATCTCACCGTGCGATTCACCGCCAGTCCGCCGACCCTGCACGTCGAATCGCAGAACGGAACCGCAGTACAGAAGCTCACGCTCGATGCAACTGCGCCCGGCATGACCTTTCAACTGCCGAAGGGCCCGCTGCTCGGATTAGGTGAGGGCGGACCGCAATTCGATCGCAAGGGGTCGGTCGATACGATGCGCAACGGGCAGGGCGGCTACGAGCTGGCCACGCACGGCACACGCGCACCGGTGCAGTGGCTGATAGGTACCGATGGTTGGGCCATGTTCATTCACCAACCATATGGCGCATTCGATTTCACCGGTGCCGAGGGCAAGTTCACGCTGGCGGCGAGTACACCGAATACGCCGAACGCACCGCTGCCGCTGGATGTGTTCGTGGTCAGCTCCACGGATCCCAAGGTGATCATGCGCGAGTACGCGCGCATCACGGGACTGCCGGAAATGCCGGCGCGCTGGACGCTCGGCTATCAACAGTCGAGCCGAACGCTGGCCGGCGCTGAGGAAATCCTGCGAGTCGCGCGCACCATGCGCGAAAAGAAATTGCCTTGCGATACGCTGATCTACCTCGGCACCGAATTCGCGCCCTCGGGCTGGAACACGCGCAACGGCGAGTTCACCTGGCATCCCACGAATTTTCCGGACCCAAAGGGGATCCTGGATCAGCTGCATGCGATGAACTTCAAGGTGGTCGTGCATGTTGTCATCGAAGGGCGTCGTTTGCTGGGCACGGTCAATGATCCGTGCACGGCTGCACCACTGCCGCCCGGACGCACGACACCCGACGATCGCTGGCCGCCCGAGCGGCAGGTTTCCTGTTACTGGCCCGTGCACAAGGAATTGATGGATGTCGGCGTGGACGGCTTTTGGCCCGATCAGGGTGATGGCTTCGACGGACCGTCGCGCTTCAATCGTCACCGTATGTACTGGGAGGGCACGCAGCTCTATCGCCCAAACCAGCGGCCGTTCGCACTGCATCGCAACGCATCACCCGGCATTCAACGCTATGGCGGCTACATCTGGTCGGGCGATGTGCGGGCGTTCTGGCAGACGTTGAAGACTCACATAGCGGTCGGCATCAACACGGGCTTGTCCGGTCTGCCGTATTGGGGCACTGACATCGGCGGCTTCAATCCGACGGCGGAATACACCGGTGAGCTGCACGTTCGCTGGTTCCAGTTCGGCGCGTTCTGTCCATCGTTCCGCGCGCACGGCCGCAACTGGCACCTGAAATTGCCCTGGGGCTGGAATGGTGGTGATGGCGGACCGTTCGAGTCGGGCCAATGGCGCGCCGATCCCGCCGAGCTCAACAACCCGCAAGTCGAGATCATTCTCAAGAAGTATCTCGAGCTGCGATCGCGCCTCATGCCGTACGTGTACACGGCAGTCCGCGAGGCGCATGAGACCGGGCTGCCAATCATCCGAGCGATGTGGCTGCATCATCCCGATGACCCAACCGCCGTCGCCTGCGCTGATCAATATTTCTGGGGACCGAACTTGCTGATTGCGCCTGTCGTCGAAAAAGGCGCGACCATTCGCCGCGTGTATCTGCCCAAGGGCACCTGGTACGACTTCTGGACCAATGAGCGAGTGGAAGGCGGACGTGAGATCCAGCGCGCGGTCGATCTGTCCACCATGCCGATCTACGTGCGCGCCGGGACGGTGCTGCCGCTCGGGCCGGTGAAGCAGTACGCAGACGAGCCCAGCACCGAGCCGCTGGCGCTAACCGTGTATCCGGGCAGCAACGGCACATCACAACTGTATGAGGATGATGGCCTGAGCTTCGATCACAAGCGCGGTGAGTTCATGCGCATCGCGCTCGGCTGGGATGATGCCGCGCGTCAGCTCTCGCTGCGGCTAGCGCCCGGGTCACGCATGCTGCCGCCCAGCCCGCGGCCAATCGTCGTGCGCGTCGCCGGCGCTACAGCTGAGCAGAACATTACCTTCGCCGGACGACCGGTCAGTGTACGTCTCTGATCACCACAGGGAACACAGGGAACCCGGCGCGATTCCGGTCTTTCGCATTCCTCGCTCCATCATCATTTTTTTTGGTTAACGGACTGGCCGCGGCGCGAGGCTCTATTCGGATACCGTGCGGATTGCCGTCGCGTTGATCAGTTGCCCAACGACCAGCAGCACCATCCCGACCAACCCAAACTGCTTTCATTCCGTTAAACCAAAAAAAGATGCAGAAGATGCAAGTAACAGGAAGTAGGACTGGAATCGCTCCGTGGTCCCTGTGTTCCCTGTGGTGAACTACCGCGCGACGAAGGTAACCTGCATGAGCACCCACGTGTTCGGGTCGAGCACGACACCAGTGGGCGCAACTTCGGACGCGATGCTGAAACGCTGCTGCTTCTGCCGCAAATCCAATTTCTCGATCCGGGTCTGCGCCACACCGTTGGCACCGGTTGCAGTCACACCGACTTCCAAAGGTAGGCGATAGGCCTCGCCCGGCTGCGTCTGCGCGAGCGTGATCTCAATTGCTTTGGCGGCTGCATTGTATTGCCAGGAGCCGTCCACTACGGGCGAGCCGGCCCGCTTCAACCACTGATCGAAAAACCAGCCGAGATCCTGACCCGATCGCTCTTCCATGATCTTGCGCAGGTCTGCGGTCGACGCATTGGCATCGCGATACGTCTGATAGTACTCGCGAATGCCGGCCCAGAAGTTCTCCGTGCCGATCTGACCGCGCAGCATGTGCAGCACCCAACCACCCTTCTGGTAGACCAGCTGGTTCAGCACTTGCCTCATGTCGGCCAGGTTGTCATGAATCACGGCTTTACCCGGCATGCGCTGTTCCGTCGCAAATACACGCGTGCGACTGCTGATCAGTCCGGTCACAAACGCGTCGCGGCCGCTGTAGTGCTCGGTGAACAGCAGTGTGAAGTAGGTGGCAAAGCCCTCTGACAGCCAGACATCGTCCCAGTCGCGCTCGGTGACCGCATTGCCGAACCATTGATGCGCGATTTCGTGTGCGACCAGGTTGGTGGCTGGACGCGCGGTTACGCTGTTCTCGCCATAGAAGATCACACTGGCGTGTTCGGTGCCGCCGCCCAACCCTGCGGCCTGCACGTTGGCCAGTTTCCCGTATGGGTATGGACCAATGCGCTCGCTGAAGAACTCCATCGCATTGCGAGTTGGCACTTCGAACGTGGCTACACCCTTGTCGCGATCCTGGTGGAAAACCCAATCCTGCAAGGGAATGCCGCGCGCGTTTCCAAAGTGTTTGGTGGCAAACTGGGCGACGCCAATCGCATTCAGCCACGAGGCGATCGGCACCGAGTTCTTCCAATGTGTGAGGCGCTGCCCAGCGCCGTTGTCGATTTCCTCCTGCAATAAACCATTCGCCACCACCCGATACTTGACCGGTGCGGTCACGATGAATTCGTTCGTTGCCTTGTCGTACGGATGATCGATCATGGGCAGCCACTGCCGCGCCAGGTTCGGCCAGTTCAGGCTGAAGAACGTGCGCTCGCCGTGTTTGTTGTTGCCGATGCGCAGCCCGCTGGCCGGCACGCCGCCGTAGCGCACCGCCACCGTGCGCCGCTCACCCACCGCGGCCGCAGTCGGCCAGGTTACGCGCAGGCGATCACTCGTGTGCTGGAACTGCACTGCACCCTGCGGTGATGTCACTTCGGTCACCGTCATGCCCTTCCCCGCATTCACGCTGGCCAGATCCAGTTCAACCAAGCGGACGCCGGCGGCCGTGAATCGGAAATCCACGGTGGCCTCACCCGTGATCTCATCGTTGTTGTCGGAGAGGACCAGCTGGAATCGGTAGTGAACGGCATCCACACCCGGCTGCCGCGGATAGGTGTCGGCGAGCGGCGCGGTTTCGGGAGCACGCGACGGAAGAGCCAGTAGCAGCAGAAACAGCGTAAAGTGACCAATCATGGGTCACGCTCCACGAACGTGTGGTCAACGGAAGCCCTCGGCGAGGACGGTTGGATGTCATACCTTATCCGGTCCCGTGGGCGACCGCCACACTGAGAGGCGTGCGATGAAGACCAGGCGCGAATTTCTAGGGCTGACGGCCGCGGCCGCACTTACGACCGCTTTCCGATTCCCGGTCGAGGAGCGGTCCGCACCGCTGCGTATTTTGATCCTGGGCGGTACCGGCTTTGTGGGCCCTCACATCGTGCATGCCGCACTGGCCCGCGGCCACTCCGTTGCCATGCTGAACCGCGGCCAGCGCGCGCCCAACCAGAATACCGGCGATTTCGCGCGGGTCGAAGCGATCACCGGCGATCGCTCGCTGCCAACCGCCTATGACAACCTGAAAAACCGCACGTGGGATATTGTGATCGACACGGCGCAGCAGGTACCCTGGACGCGTGCGGCAGTGCAGGCGCTGAAAGACAAGACCGATCGCTTTCTGTACGTCTCCTCGACCGGCGTATTCACGCCGTATCGCACAGTCGACATCCCGGAAGACGGGCCCATCCTGCTGCAGGACGATCCACCGCAGGACCCGCCCAGCTACGGCGTGATGAAGGCGCAGAGCGAAATCGAAGCGCGCAACGGATTCGGCAGCAAAGCCATCATCGTGCGCCCGAATTACATCGTCGGTCCGGGTGATACTACGGATCGCTTCACCTACTGGCCGGTACGCATTGCGCGCGGAGGTGAAGTGCTGGTCCCCGGCCGCAAGACCGACTTCGTGCAATACACAGATGTGCGTGACCTGGCCGAGTGGATGATTGCCATCCTCGAGAACGGCACGACCGGCACGTTCAATGCGACCGGTCCGTACCCGAAGCAGACCCTCGAGCAGTTCGTGACCGCGCTCGCACCGCTGGCTACCACGCCATTGACTTACACCTGGATCGAAGATTACGAGTGGCTGAGGAGCTACCCACTGCGCACCAATGCGAGCGGCCGCACGTCCGGTCTCAGCGCCGCCGTACCCTGGGTCATGCACGCAGGCAACTCACTGGGTCATGTGCAGATCGACAATCGCAAGGCAGTCGCAGCCGGCCTGCGCTTTCGGCCGCTGCTCACTACCGCGCGCGATACGATCGCCTGGCGCCAATCCGACGCCGTACCGGCCGCGCTCAAGACTCAGCCGCGCTACGTCCTGACTCTGGAGCAGGAGCGCGCGATGCTGGACGCGTGGAAAGCCCGCAAGTAAAGGAGCCGTACAACCTCTGACTCTGCGTGCTCGTCTGTTCATTCGTTAATTCGTAAATTTGTTCACTACGCCTCCAACAGCCGAAACGATGGAAATGACAACCAGACGCGAATTCATCGAACTCAGCAGCGTTGCGGCGCTCGGCGCTGCCTTTGGGATCCCCCGCAGCGAGGCCCCGCTGCGCATCCTGATTCTCGGCGGCACCGGCTACATCGGCCCGCATCTCGTGCACGCCGCGCTGAGCCGTGGACATCAGGTGACCATGCTGAATCGCGGCCGGCGCGAGCCCAACCAGAACGCCGGTGATTACGCCCGCGTGGAAGCGATCGTCGGAGACCGGTCGACACCAACCGCGTACGACAACCTCAAAGGCAAACGCTGGGACGTCGTGATCGATACCGCCACGAACCTCTCATGGACTCGCGCGGCAGTAGAGGCACTGAACGGATCGGCCGGCCGCTACCTGTACGTGTCTTCTACCGGCGTTTTCCATCCGTATCGCACGGTGAACATCCCCGAGGGTGGACCGGTGTTGCTGACTGATACGCCGCCGCGGGAAGCGCCCAGCTATGGCGTGCTCAAGGCGATCAGTGAAAACGATGTACGGCAGGGATTCGGCAGCAACGCGATCATCATTCGGCCCGGCTACATCGTCGGGCCCGGTGATACCAGTGACCGCTTCACCTACTGGCCGGTGCGTATGGCGCGCGGCGGTGAAGTACTGGTGCCCGGGAAGAAAACCGATCCCGTGCAATACGTCGACGTACGGGACCTCGCGGATTTCACGATTCGACTGTTCGAGAACGGCACCAACGGCACCTTCAACGTCACCGGCCCCGCACAAAGGCAAACGCTCGAGCAGTTCATGAAAGCGCTCGAGCCCCTGGCTACAACTTCGGTCACGTTTACCTGGATCGAAGACTACGAGTGGCTGCGGAAGTACCCGCTACGCACGTCAGCCAACGGCACCACATCCGGATTGACCTATGCGGTGCCCTGGATCATGGCCGAGGGCGATGAGCTCGGACACATGCAGATCGATGTGCGGAAGGCTGTAGCTGCCGGACTCACCTATCGCCCGCTGTTAACCACCGCGCGCGACACCATCGCCTGGCGTCAGTCGGACGCCGTGCCCGCCGCGCTCAAGACCACACCGCGCTATGTGCTCACGCCGGAACAGGAACGCGCGATGCTGGATGCCTGGAAGGCTCGCGGGTAGTTACAGCAGGTTTCATTCTCGTTTAGACCAATTCGGACAAAAAACTCACACTCGCACTAACTCTTATGAGTTTTTTGTCCGAATGGTTTAGAAGCCACCGATGGGTGGATCGCCCGCTGCCGGACAAGCCACTGGCCGGATCCGCTTGCCGTGGAAGACGTCCATGGGAATGTGGTGCGTATTGAACACGCGGCTGATGAGCTCATTCAACTTTGGATCGTAGGCCGCGAATTCCTCGGGTGTTTCGACCTTGATGTTGCCCTTGAAGCATTCGCCGTAGTTCGAAAAGAACCACCACTGCACACCTTCGGCCCAGTACTCGCCGGCATTCGTGGTCGCGTAGTGTTTGCGTTCGGGGGCGCTGATGTATTTGCCGGCAGCCATTGCGCTGTCATATGAAGCGCGAATCTCGGCGTGCATGGCCGGATCGACGTTGCGCACCGAGGTCATGATGGCGTGAGCGAATTCGTGCACGAAGATGTGCTCGCCCCAGTAGCGCGTGCCCGGATAGCCGAGCAGGTTCTCTTCGGCGCCCGTGGTCGGGTTGCCACCCAGTCCGCGTGAGCGGTTCGCGTGGTAGTCACGATCCAGCTGGTTGACCGGCTCGTCCCGGGAGGCACCCGGCCGTTTCATGCGAGAGTACTCCGGGATGTCCATGGTCATCTCGACCTCGGCGATCACACCCGTACGCCATTTCCGCTCGACCATCGACTTCCGCAGATCAGGCCGCATGGCCAGCATGGTGTTGATGATGTCGCGAGCGACGAACAGCGCGTCGTCGGGGACCTTCTCCGATGAGATGACCGGGATCCCCATCGCATCGACGTATTTCTTGTAGAAACTGCGATCAACGTCCAGCGATTCCGGGACTGGGCCCAGCACGGCCTTCATGTAGCTGCTGATGAGTTCGACCGGCTGGCCGGTCTGTTCACGCTGACGTGCACGTTCGGCCCGATTACGTTCCGCGGCGGCGCGTGCGTCGGCTTCGGTTCGCTGAGGCCGCGCCGCGCCGCCAATCCGTTGTTGAGCCGCGACGGTTTGCCATCCGGAAACGGCAACCAGCGCACATGAAATCAGGATCATCCGGCGCACCATTACCTCCAATTCATTTGCTTGCACGTGTTATAAATCATCGCCGGCTCCAAAGAACTGTCAACCGGCAAGGCGGAACGGTCGATCTCGCGAGGGGCCGAAACTGTGGAGCCATGAACTCGGCCGGAAGGGTGGGGTGAAGGTATACCTCGACGACCTCCAGCTGGGCCAGTACGAAGGAATCAAGATCCAACCGCCCTGCAGTTTCTTTCGTAGTATCCTCGATTTCAATGATCGGTAGCGGGAGGCCATTCAGGTACATAGCCCCGCCGTTGCAACCGGGTCCACTGGTTGGCGTGCCCACAATCTTGTCCTGCAGCATCTGAGTGACTGTATAACGGCGTTTGTCGTAGGCATCGATTGTGTCTCGGATGATGAACTGAGCGTGCCGGCGATTCCCAAAGCGCTCCATCCGATCATACAGCTTCTGCATCGCCGGCCGATCGTGCCGAGAGGCCCATTCCTTTGCGGACCCCACGACCAGCATTGGCGCAAGCAGAACTGCTTTGACCGAGAGGTGGAAGTCGAGCCGGATGGTATCGCCCAGCTTGGTCCGAAGAACGCTTTGTTCGGCCGGATGATAGCCGATGCGCTCGCCGCGCAGGCGATAGCTCCCGGGTTTGGGCGTGACCAGGCGGAAGAGTCCATACTGATCCGTGATCGTCGTGGCGATTGTCTTGCCCTTGGGCTCGCGCAGCTCGATGGTGCCGCCCGTGATCGGCTCGCGCGTGTCATCATCCAGCAGGCGGCCGTGGATAAGCTGTTCCGTGATGCGGAGAGGTCGAGTTTCCGGTTTTGCGCTAACCATCAACGAGTCCAGTTTGACCGGCCGGGGCGAGAGCGGCAGCTCGATGATTGGGGCCGCACCTGCGGCAATCGAGAGTAGCCCGCTCTCTTTCGGGAAGTAGCCCATACGTTCAGCGCGCACCTTGTACGCACCCGGGCTCGGTGCACTGAACTGAAAGCGACCCTGTTTATCCGTGATCGTGGCGATTAGTGCGCGACCGTCGGCGGCGAGTAGCTGGAGCGCGGCCGCCACGACTGGCAACCGGGTCTGCTCGTCCACGACCACACCGCGCATCACCAGGCCCTGCGCCGCAAGCTGCGGAGTTGCTCCGACCAGCCACAGCACCGGCAGTAATAGAGCTGCCCACCCTGACAGCTGCCTGCCAGACCGTTCGATCATGGTGCGCGCCTCCGATCCGATTGAAGGGGCGGCTGCCGACTGTGATATGTCGGTTCACCGATCGGTCAGCAAGAGTGCCCTGTCAGGATTCAGCCTGTTGGAGGTACCACCGCCACCGTTTTCCAGGGTGGTTCGGGCCGGCTGATCGCCCCCAGGCAAGCGTTCCAGGGAGATTCACTGGATCGAGTCAGCGAAAAACCCGATGTCACGAATCGGATCTGGTCGGCGCCTGCCCATCAGCGCCTTGAGTGCTAGCGCCGCGTACGAGCCGGCTTCCGACGCCAGTGCTCTCGAGGGCGCGAGCAGCATCGTTGGTACGGGTTGCCGATTGCTTTACCTGCAGAATGCCTGAGCCGGTGCGTGGCCGCGGAAACCTGGTGGGACCTCGGAGTAACCCGGTCGCCCGAGAGCCGGAGGCTCCGTGATCAGCCGCTCCATGTAACGACGTGTGTAGATCCGCAGCATCCGGCCCTCCTCAAAGATTTCGACGCGCTCGATCTCTTGCGGAAACATGAATCGTTCCGGGTCGTTCGTGGGGGCCAGTTGCTCGTCCACGAAAACGCACAATGTCTGAGGATGCCCAGAACGCAGATATCTGTTGAGGATTCCGAACTCGCCGCGCAACGCATCGAAGAGGTTCGCCGGCACGAAACCGAGGATCTCCTCACGAGGAACGGAGAATGCTTTTCCAACCACCGCGATCATGCGCGTATCGAGTTTTCGATGCTGTTCGGAAATGAGGCGCTGGATCGTCGTGTCTACGTCGAGATGTAATTCTACGGACGTATCCTTACTCGCCGTGATCGAAAAGCGGAACGGTTCGAACGAGAATGCTCTTACTGCAAATTCCACCGGCACATTCGCCGGTACGTCACCAAACTTGAAGCTACCATCCAAGTTGGTATGAGTGTGCCGGCCCGGTGTCACGAAAACAGACCCCTCTGTAACCGGTCGGCCTGTTCCATGTTCGAACACGCGACCGCGGACCGTAATCTTGCGCGCCCGCGCCGTGACGGCGGGGAGCAAAACGGGGTCGATCCTCAGGATAATCGTCACCGTCGTGTCCGACCAGATGTCGAGGATGATCTGTCGGCGCGCGAATCCCATTCCCGCCGCGACGATCTCCTGAGACCCCGGCCGAACCGCCGAAAAATGGAAACGGCCGTCCTCGTTAGTGATGGTGCTGCCGACACCTCGCAACCAAACGGTCACTCCGGAGACGGCGGACCCGGTCAATTCTGCTTCAACACGACCACTTACTGCAACGAATGATTGGGCACGGCATGGGAGGGGCGCCTGAACGGCTGCAAGGCAACACGTGCCAACGCCCAACGCTTGCCTCAGTCGCCCGCTCACGAAACGTTCACAATAGAGTCGCATTCGTGAATGAGCATGAAAGCGGGGCCGTGCACGATATCAAACCGGTAAAGATGCTGACTCCAAGCCGGTTGCTGCGGCAAACTCCCGATTTCTAGCTTCCCTCGTCGTTTCTTCCAAAGGTGTGGGAAGGGCGAGAAGAGGATCGCCATAGCCAACGACTCGCAGTCCCGGAGGCAGCTTGGCATCGACGGCTTTATAAGCACGCCTGAACAGAGCGATCTCTTCATCTGACTGAGCTCCAGCGTTAGCCGCCGAAACAAAGGTACCGAGCAGTGCGAGAACAATCCAAGAGATTCTCATGTTCCTACCCCCCAGTAAAGGCATGCGTTTACGATGTCAGCCATTTCGTCATGCATATCACTGTGCCTATGCTGCGACGAGTGGATGCCTTCGTGAAGGAGACTGTTCCAAGGCAAGTGGAGGCCAGCTGCTAATCTGGCGATTTCGTTGGCTATCAATTCCGTCCCGCTGGATTCGCTCCTCGTAAATGCTCGTTTCCTCAACGGACAGGGGCACGGCGGTTCCAAGTGGCGTGCTCAGGCAAACTGCACCAACGGCTATGTGTGGCTAGCTCGATCCGGACCGGGATTCCTGCCGGTTAGTGTTTCGAGGGCCAGCGCCGCCGGTCCGACCAGGAACAGCGCATAAAAGGGCGCGTACACAACCTCGAACAGCCGCAGGACGGTCTCCATTACGGCTACGATGCAGACCACAACGATGCTCCCACGTCTCGAGGTCAGCGTCGTTTTGGGGTCCGTCACCATGAACAGCGCAAAGAGCTGATACATCGGTCCGGTGAGCGGCGCGACCTCCGCCAGGAAGGTATGCCCGGTGATCAGACTGCGGATGAAGGCCAGGACGATGAAAGCCGCGAGGTAGGCCAGCGTGATATGAGCACGCCCGGCGCGCCAGACCGCGAAGATGCCGATCGCCCAGATCACGAGCATGGGCCAGAGGTCGTTACCCCATTGCACGCTGAGCGGCGCGACCGCCCAGGGCGCCGTGAACAACAGCACGCAGATGCCGAAGTTCGATGGGTTCCACAGGTGCTGCCCCTTCAGCCGCAGCACGTACTTGGAGAAGATGGAGAGCAGCGCGCCGATGGCGTACGGCCAGAGCACGGGCGAGCGGACCAGGATGCCGACGCTGATGCCGGAAATGTACGCGCTGGCCAGTGGATGCCGTTCGCGGAGCAGCAGCCGTCCGACCAGCAGATCGGCGGCCAGGGCGCAGCCAATGGCGAGGGCGATGGCCAGGTAACTGCGCAGCACTCCAGCGGTCCAGTGCGCGCCAAGCAGGATGAGCGTGATCAGAATAGGCGGACCGTACTTCCGGTCCAGTTTCACTGCGGCTCTATGACGATGTGTCTGCGGTCGACGGCGGGTGCGCGGATCGTTTGTCGGATGCCGGTTGTCCAGCGGATGACGGCACTGTCCACGTACGCGGCCGAGCCCAGTCCGAAATGCAGCCGCCGGTCTCGCTGCGCGGCAAAGCCACTCCCGCCCTCGACCTGCTGCAGCTGCTGCCGTTGGTTCCAGAACAATCGCAACTCGGTGCCGATCGCGCTGCGATTGCTATGCGTGCCGCGCAGCTCGAACCCGATCCAGTGACGATCGGCGGCCACGCGGTTGCGGAGTACTTGCAGCGGTCCGTGTTGGTTTGCGATGATGACATCGAGCACGCCGCGGTTCCACAGGTCGGCAACGGCGACGGCGCGGCCGTCAGATGCGCTGTCACCGCGCACGGCGCTCGATGCATCCGTGAGGCCACCCGCCCCGTCATTCGCCCAGAACAGATCGCGCTGATGGCCGGACAGGCTGCGGCCGTTCAGCGGCGGCCAGTTGCGCGCATCCGCGATGATGCTGCGGTAGCCCGCTGCAACCTTGGAATAGTCGTACCAGTAGCTCTGCCGCTTCTCTCCCGAGACTTGCCCGTTCGCGACCACGAGGTCGAGCCAACCATCGTTGTTCAGGTCGGCGAACTGCGCGCCGTAAGTCCAGCCGCCCAGGTCAACCCCCAGCGCCGTGGCCGCGTTCTGAAAGGTGGGCACGCCATCGGTAGTGCCTGCAGGCAGCCACAGGTCATTGCCGTGCATCAGAATGCCGGGCTCGGCGATGTTGCTGACGAACATGGCCCACTCGCCCTGGTTGAAAAGATCGCCGAAGGATGCGTTCATCCCGCTCTTGGGTGATCGGCCAATGTTCGCTGCGCGCCCGACCTCGCGGAAACCGCGGCCGTTCTCGTTGAGATAAAGCTCGCTCACGCCGAAGTCGTTGGCGATCAGCAGCTCGGGGTAACCATCGCCCGTGAGATCCGCCGCGCCCGCGGCCAGCGTCCAGCGCGTGCTGGTGAGACCGAGTCGTTCAGCCACCTCCTCGAAGGTGCCATCGCCGCGATTGTGCAGCAGGTAATTGCGCCCGCCGTTGCGCGCGTACTCGAAGCTCTCGGGAAGAAATCGCAGCGTGTGCAGTTGCCAGAGGTTCACATCCGCCGGGTAGAAGCAGCCGATCAGGAGATCGAGCCAGCCATCGGCATCGTAGTCCAGCCAGATGGCGGTGTTGGCGTTGAGCCAGTCCGGCAGCGCGAGGGCTGGCGTTACGCGGCTGAACGCGCGGCCCGCTTCGTTGCGGTACAGCTCCTGCCGCCCCCATTTGTACAGGAACAGGTCCTCGTCGCCGTCGTTGTCGTAATCGCCCCAGACTGCGCCCATCGATGCGCCGGTGCCCGCGGCGTTCACATCAGCGATACCGAGGCCGGCGGCTACATCCTCGAAGCTGCCGTTGCCCAGATTACGATAGAGCGCGTTGCGGCCGCCGGTCGCACTGGTCGTGGCATAGAAGTCGGTCCAGCCGTCGCCATCGTAATCGACCACGGATACGGCGGCGCCCAGCGCTGCAATGAGCGGCATGATCGGTTGGAGGCGGGCATCCAGCTCAGGCCCTGCATGGCGGAACTCGATGCCCGAAGAGCGCGCCACGTCGTCGAGGGAAAAACCGTAGCGGTCGAACGCCGCACGCGAGTTGCCTTCGGTCGGTCGCTTCCGCAGTGCAATCGGAACGGCCAGTGTGGCCAGTAGCAAACCGGCCGCAATCAGGCGACGCGAGCGCAGCTCCTCAGTCACGCGAGAGTGCGCGCTGAAAGCGAGTCGGGTTCACGTAGCGCGTGTGGTACTCGCGCCAATCGTTCGGATGGCGGCGATAGACTGGATCGTCCTGCAGTGCGCCCGGCGGCGTCGAGTAATCGGTCATCCCATGGTACGGCAGGGGCAGGAGCGTCTTCGAGAAGCCGTCGTTGTAATCGCCATCCTTGACCCAGCCATCAGCGATCAGAACGAAATCGCGGACCCAGCCCGTGGGTGGTGCAGGCTGTGCCGGGAACGCGAGCGACAACTCATCGCCGGCGTTCATGATGACGTAGCGATCATCAACCACCTGGAGTAGTGGCCGCACGTCACCGAAGCGCGTATAGAAGCCCTCGAGGTCCGGCCAGCGCTGCGCGGTACCCGCTACCACATAGTCCGGCAGGTCGGGTGCCTTCCGGCCCGCCTGCCGACTTCGCGAGAACCCGCGGTAGCGCAACTCGGCTTCGCGTGGCGGCACGCGAGTGACCTTTAACTCCGTCTGCGGTCGCGCTTCGGTCCAGGTGATGTGGTCCCAGTAGATTTCCATGTTCGTGCGCAAGCGCACACGCCGCGGCGAGTTCGCGCGGAACGCACCCGTGAGATCGATGAGAACGGTTTTCGTCTTGCCTGACGGCATGCCGAGATCGGAGTGCAGGACGGTCCAGCCACCGCGGCCATCAGGCACTTCGGCGCGGATTCCCTGTAATGGCGGGTGACGGCCCTGTCCCATGGCGAAATTGATGGAACCGTCCGTAGGGTAGATCCAGCCGTTTGCAATCAGCAGCAGCGGCGCATCCGCCGGCGCATCGGCGCCAAGGTCGACCTCCAGGAAGTGCTCGCGCGCAGCGCCTTGGAACTCGCCCAGCTCGAAGCTGTCCACGTAGCGCTGGTCACGTGCACCGACCAGCGACGTTACCTCGCGACCCTGATCATCCCAGGCGCCTGCAACCGCCCGCAACCGCTCGGTGGCATGCACCTTCAACTCCGGTGGAGGCAGGATGAAGCGCTCGTCCACGAACACCTCGGTGCCAACTGGATGATCCACGGTCATGAGCGCGAGCTGGTCGAAGAAGTGGGACTCCCACAGTTCGCCGGTGATGCTCAGCGTGTAGTCGCCGGCCTGCGCTGCGAGCTGGTCGCTCCGGATCTTGATCCAGTCCTCGCTGTGGATGATCGTGGTTGCGCCGTACGTGTTGATGCGTAGCCCGGCCGCGGTACGCCAGATGACGTCGGTGACGAATCGCATCGCGTTTCCATCGAAAGCAAACAACCACGGACACGATCCTTTCAACCGCTGGTCCGCGATGATCGGCTTGCCCTGACTCGCGAGCAGATCGAATTCGGCCTGCGCCGTGCCGTTCGGCCAGACTATCCGTGCGACGTTCACCCCCGTGCTCTCCCCGATGCCGAGGTGCACGAACGGTGTGCCGATCGGCTGCTTCTGATACAACAGCCCAGCTCGTACCTCGACCACGCCGCCGATACCGAACGTGTTGATGCGTCGGTCACCCGGCTGAGCCGTGGCCCTCGGGGCCACAGTCAGCCCGTAATAGTCGCGCGTGAAGCGACCGGATAGACGAACGGCCTGACCGCGTGAGTCGATGCCCAGCAGCTCGACCCGGCCGCCGCCCGTCAGATCCGCCACCGCCGTCACTGTGACCGGAAGGGTTTGGTGTGATACCAGCGCGTAGGCGCTGTCGCCGAGCCATACGTGTGAACGGCCAGCGGCGGAGGCAATCACGTCGAGAGCGGCGTTATTGTCCAGGTCTGCAATGAACAGCCGCGCACCCGCTGGATCCGGCGTGAACTCCTGCCAGCGCGCGATTTCCTGCATCTGCCACGCATCTGCCGTCAGCCACGCCCGCGTTACCACGCCGGCGCCGTGCAGGACCATCAGGTCGAATTTGCCGTCGGCGTTCGGGTCACCAAGCGCAATCGCGTGCGCACTGCCCGTCGCATTCGGCACACTCCGGCGTACGAAGCGCGGTTGATCCTGGCGCGGATTGGCGAACATGTGCAGGCGCCCGCCGGCATCCAGGAACACCGCGTCGGGATCGCCGTCATCATCCAGGTCGCCCCAGACGAAGTCGCTCGCATCAACGATGCGATCATCGAATGGCTGCTGCTCCGCGAAGGTGCCATCGCCCAGATTGCGCAGCACCAAGGGTGGCGCTCCGCGCGGCGAGACCACGAGGTCGACATCGCCGTCCAGATCGGTATCCGCCGCCCAGGCGCCTGTGTACGCGCGCGTTCGCGCAGGTCGCGGAATCGACGCTGGATCAATGTCGACAAACCCACCACCGGCCTCTTGCCGCAGGATGCGCACGCCACCGCCTCCGACCAGGGCCAGATCGATGCGGAAATCGTGGTTGAAGTCGAGCGCCGCCATATCAACCAGCGATTCCGCCGACGCAGCGTTCGGGACCGCGATGTTCTGCGCGGCGCTGGAATCCGCGGCCAGCCAGAGCGCGCGCGGCCCAAGCAGCGCGACTCGTGCTGACGCAGCGCTACCCAGCCAGATCGGCTGCGCCTCGAGCCAATCGCCGGATGCCGCCTCGACCCTGCGTGTCTCGTAGCGCAGCTCGAGGTCGGGCGCGGGCGGACGAGGTGAGGGCGTGCGCAGCCGAAGGAATTCGGTGAGCACGATGTCCGGTTGCTGCTCCGATATCGTGAGCGCATCCCGCTCGCGCGCGTACGCCGGTAACGACTCTAGTGACGCAGCCAGCACGGTTAGCTCGGTACCCGCATCCGAAAGAGGTCCCGCCGCTGCGCGCACGCGTTCGAGTTGGGTGCGGAAGGATTCGGGCCAACCAGCCGCATGGCCCGCGAGGCGCACCAGCGCGCGCTCGAGTGCGGCCCGGTCCGCGTGCCGTGCTGCATGACGGGCGGTTGCCACCAGCAGGAACAAGTTTGCGCTGTCCACCGCGAGCATCGTGTCCAGAAGTCGGCGGCTCTCGGCCACGTCATTCGAGACGGCCCGCTGCTCCAGCATCTGCCCGAGCAGGAAGCGCGCGCGCGGATCCGGCGCGCGACGAAGATGATCGATCGCCGGGTCGAGTCGGTTGCGCGCCCGTTCGACCAGCGCGGCCAGCATCAGGATCGACGCGTTGTCCGACGCTTTGCCCCGCGCTCTTTCGACCAGGCGCGCCGCATCATCCAGACGACGCTGCTGAAAAGCGATGATCGCCAGGTTGGCGATAGCGGCGGGCTCATCCGGCGCCAACTCGGCGACGCGCGAGAGCGCTCGCTCCGCGCGCTCATCCTCGCCAACCTGGATAGCCGCCACACCGGTGTAGAATGCCGCGACCGCTTCGTCGTACTCCGTCGATCCCTGGCGGGGCAACTGCTTGCAACCAGTAAGCATCAGCACCAGAAGCAACGCGATGCCTGCCAGAGCCTGACGTCCATTCATCGGACGCGCACGTGCAGCGCGCTCGCGCCGGCAACGCCCGCCACCAACGCCGGCACCGTGTTCTTGCCCACACGCACGGGCACGAGCCGGCGAACCGCGCCTGTCAGCATCAGTCCGCTTTCGACCGGCATGACGGCGTGAAAATCGCCCGCGCCGTCACCGCGCAGGAACAGCCCGACCCCGGCATCGGCACGTGGGATGTTCGCATCCAGCTCGTAGATATTCCCCGCCACAACCAGGTCGAGTTTGCCGTCTCCGTCGAAGTCGGCGGGCACAATACCGGTCACGGGCGATACTTGCGCTGCGCGCGGCAGCGGCCGGGGCTGAAAACGGCCTTTGCCGATATTCTCGATGTAGGTGGATGACAGCGTTTGCACGGCGAGGCGCCGTGCGGAGCGCAGTCGTTGCGCGCCCAGAATCTCGGACAGTGTAGCGCGCGCAAACGCGTCGTGTGTGGGGTAGCGACTCATGATCGTCGGCAACATCGGAGACAGTTGTGCGCGGCTCGACCACGGGTAGAGTTTGCCGGCCTCGTAATACGCGGGCACGTTTTCGACATCGCCATCCCCATCGAAGTCGTTGCTATAAAGCTCGAACGGCGAATCAGCTGTTGGCTGGTACGGGTAGTTGAGGCCCATGTTGCCGGCGACAATGTCGATGTCGCCATCCCGGTCGAAGTCCGCCGCCGCGATGCTCTGCCACCAACCAGTTAGCCCATCGAGTCCGGCTGCTTGCGTGACATCCCGAAGCCGCGCGCCGTCGTTGAGGAGAATCGTAACGGGCAGCCACTCGCCGGCGATAAGCAGGTCCGGCTTCCCGTTGCCATCGATGTCCGCCCACACGGCATCGGTCACGGTCCGCAACGCCGCCAGCGCCGGTGCCACATCACCGGTCACAGCGCGGAACACGCCGTTGTCATTGCGCAGGATGTGACTGCCCTCAGACGACGCCGCGCCGGGCACAGTGTGGTTGCCCACGAACATGTCCTGGTCACCATCGCCATCGTAGTCCGCGGGCGCCAGCACAACACCCGCGCCAGCAAGATCGGGAACGGCAGCGCGCGCCACCCGGAAGCTCGTTCCCTCAGCGTTCAAATAAAGCTGATGACGATGGACCGACTGCGCGGTCTCCTTCACCACCACCCAGATGTCACGGCGGCCGTCGCCATCCGCGTCAAAGATCGCGGCCGCAACGGTCTCGTGCGCGCGGTTGCTCACCGGGAGCACAGCGCGACCCGCGAAGGTTCCGTCCGCCTGCTGGAAGTAAAGCCGTGTTGGCTGGTCCCGGCTTCCGCCGAAGAGGAGGTCGTCCAGTGCATCACCGTTGAGATCACCAACGGCCAGCGCGAGCTCGCTTCGACTGGACGGATACGGCTGCAGCGCGGAGTCGGCCAGCGGCGCACTTGCACGGTGACGCGGAAGGGGTCGTAGCGCGGCGTGCGCATCCGTGAAACGCCGTGCGATCGGCTCGGGGACCGCAGTACGCGCGCGCGCGTTCTGATGATCGAGCGTAATGTACTGGTTCGCGCCAATGCCGGTTTTGATCTCATGCCGCCCGTCCGGCCAGACTACCTCGAGCGTGTCCACACCAACGCTGTTTCCGAGACCGAAATGCAACACGGGCGCGACGGACGATTGGTAACCTCGTGTGAGCTGCAGCTCCTGCACCTGCTGCGCACCTCCTGACTTCAGCCGCACGCGCGCACCCAGACCGAACGGGTTACCGGCATGTCCCTGGAATTGGATCGCCAGGTAGTGGGCCCCGTCGGTCTTCCGATTCTCATTCCGATAGACAAAAGCCTCCCCCATCAGGTTGTTCACCACCAGATCCAGATCGCCATCCCGATCCAGATCGGCGTATGCCGTGCCGTACGAGTACGCGGGTTGATCCAGCCCCCATTCAGCCGTGCGGTTGCTGAAGCTCAGATCGCCATCGTTGCGATACGCGTGGTTCGCCACCTTGCGGCGCGGCAAGTTCTGCAGCAGCTCGAGCATGAGGCTGTGCGTGACGCGCCCTTCCGCCGCCGTGACTTCGGCAACCCGCCGTCGCATCGTCTCGTTGAAGTCGGCGTTGATCGCGCCGCCCGCCATGCCGTTGCTCGCGAACAGATCAGGCCGTCCGTCATTGTCGAAGTCCGCGAGGAGCGCCGCCCAGCTCCAGTCTGTACGCGCCACACCTGCGAGATACGCGATCTCGGAAAACACGGGTATGCGGCCGTCCCGCAGGCCGCGGTTCCATTGCAGCGCGTTGGCCGCGTACTGGTAGTGCTGGCCCTTGCGCACCAGATCGGTAAAGCGCTCTGCCTCCGTACCTGTCGCCGTGGTGTTGCGGTCGTAATGCGTTGCCATCGCCATCTCGAGCACGGCCAGGTCCAGCCAGCCGTCACCGTCCAGGTCGGCGATGTCCGAGCCCATCGAGGCAAGCGGAATGTGGCCCATTGACCGCTCGAGCACTTCGAGGAAACGACCGTTCGGTTGCCCCAGATACAGGTAATCCCTGCCAGAAAAATCATTGGCGACGTAGATGTCGGGCCAGCCATCGTTGGTGAGGTCGCTCACGCTCACACCCAGGCCGAACCCGAGGTTCGTGTCGATGAGACCGGCCTGCGCTGTGACGTCTACGAAGCGGCCGCCATCGTTGCGATACAAGCGATCGACTTCGTCGCGGGAATGCCCGGCCGCCAGTTCATCGATCGACCGGTAACCGGGAATGCCGTGGTTCAACAGGTACAGGTCCAGGTCGCCGTCGCGATCGTAGTCGAAAAAGGCGCCTTGCGTCGAATACCCTGGATCGTCGATGCCATAGGCAGCGCCCCGCTCCGTGAAGACCGGAACGCCAGCGCGCGTCCCTTCGTTGATGTAGAGTACGTTGCGGCGGCGTTCCAGATCGTCGAACGGGCCCGAGTAGCTGACGTAGATGTCGAGTCTGCGGTCGGCGTTTACGTCGGCAAACGTTACCCCCGTGGCCCATCCTCTGCGGCCCTGAACGCCCGCGCGGTCGGTTACGTCCTCGAAGCGTAAACCGCCCCGGTTCAGGTAGAGGCGATTGGGATCGGTGTTCGACGTGAAGTACAGGTCGGGCAGGCTGTCGCCGTTCAGATCGCCCACTGCGACCCCCGCCCCATTGTAATAGTACTCGTAGGTGAATCCATTGCGTGCCGGATTCTCCGGCAGCGTGTTTGTGATCGTCACGCCAGTGTGCGACGAGGGCAGGAGTGTGAACAGCGGCTTGGACCAACCCGCCGCTTCCGAATCTGACCTGCACGCAGCCGTGCCGAGGGCCAGCATCAGGACAAACAGCGATGCACAACCGGATGGTCCCATGATACGAATAGAGCGTGTGAGATTTGCGACGGTAACGGTCGCCCCGTCTACTTGCGGGTCAGCTCGATTACACCCCGTGGGTGCCCCATTCCAAATCGGGCCGAGGCTTCGCCCGTCGGCCAGAACCGAGCCTCGCTGACATCCATCACGCTTATTTCGCGCAGGTAGTCCGGCTTTCCCAGCATCTGACCGTTGATGTACACGCTGGGTAGTGTGAGCGTCGCATCCGTTATCGATGTCGGTCCGCGGCTGGTAAGCCACTCCGGCCTCAGCTTCTCGACGGCCTGGTACATGTTCTCAACGTTTGCGGCCTCGAGCTGCGCGGGGGTGATGCGGTTTCGGTTGAAGCCGGCACCGCCGCTCGGCGCGGCTATGGAACACGCAACCAGAATCGCTGCCGCTGCGACCAACGCTAGACCGTTTCTCGCGTGCACTGGCCCCCCTAACTTACAGTGGCCACTCTCACCATACACCTCAAGCTGCTTCGTTGGAGGCACCATGCGCAATCTGGCACGTACCTGCGTCCTTCTCATCGCATCTCTAACCGCGGCCTGCGCGAGCGCGTCGACCGGCGCGAGCAGCGACCGAAACCGGATTACCGCGGAACAACTTTCCAGGTCGACCGCACCGAACGCTTACGATGTGATCCGAACGTTACAGCCGCAGTGGCTCGAGAACCGTGGTGCGTCCGGACTCAATGAAGCCCCCAGCGCAGTGAGCGCCGCCACGGTTTATGTCGACGGCAGCCGGGCTGGTGACCTCGATGTTCTGCGCAACACGCCGTTGCACACCATCGCGGAGATTCGTTTCTGGACGGCCCGGGAAGCTGCTGAGCGTTTCGGCGCGGGCTTTCCGCGCGGTGTCATCGAAATCACCAGCAAGCGCATTCCGTAAGGTCGCCACGGGAACCCGCAGTAACTTACGGATTCCAGCGAATCGGAATCCGGATGAAGCCGCGAAAGGGGGGTGGGCTCACCGGACCATCATCCGGCGGCGTATTCGGATTCTCGCGCTGAATGATGGTCTCGATCAGGATGCCGAAGACGACAAGAGCACCGCCGGCCGCTAGCGCGGTGCGCCCTCGTGAGAATTGCCGGCGACGGACGTCTACCACATCGGCACGCCCGACAGCAAGAGTTTGGCGTACCCGCTGGAGCGCCGTGCCGCGGTATTCCCGTCCGATCATTATCGAAATCGCCAGAGAATCCGGACCCTGTGACGCAAGCTGACCCTCCAACTCTCCGGTGAACGTGCCGAACTCATTCACCAGACGCACGGCCGCCGCTTCGGTGATTCGCACCCGCACTTCCTCGTTCGGGCGTACCGCACTTGTCTGCACGGGGACATAGCGGAAGCAGCCGGTTGCGCCCAGCGACGCAGCCAGCAGAGCCGCCCATGCCAGATCACCTACGAACGCTGAAGATTGCCGCAAGCGATGGGGTTGGTCCCATTCCAGTTGGTCGTCGAGACGCCCAGTCTTACCCTGACGCTGTAGGCAGCGGTCGAATCCAGGGCACCAGCCAGAAACCGGGTAAGGCTGGCGGTTCCGGTTGCATCGGTGGTCAGGTCAGGGTACGCCTGAATCGTGCTGAACAACACCAGATCGGCCGCCGCGGTCGCCGCACAGTCGCCGCGATAAACGCGCCATTGATAGGCCCGCGTGGGCAGGCCACCCGTGAGCGATACTTCGGCATCGAGCTGTGAGCCAAGGCGCTCCGTTACCTTGGTCGCACCTCCCACAGTCGCGGTACCAATGCCGGCCAACGTCGCATTCCAGGTTGCGCGTACCGCAAACTCGTTCGCATCGTCCCGAGTTTCCGGCTCACTGCTCAAATCACACGCGGCGAGACCCAGCAGAAGCAAAAATGAAACGCCTTTCCGCATGAACGCATCTCCTTCGTTGTTTTCTTGCGGTCGTTACTCCCAATGCAATTCGTTTGCGGCAGAGTCCGCAGTAACGAAGCGCGACGTTTTACGGCGAACTCTGGGACCTGGCTGAAATGACTTACCTTGGCCCCTGCTCAGCCCACCACACTTTTACACTCATGCCTTCGAGCCCGGTGGGTATGCCGGTCGCTTTCACGGCATTCACGTTATTGGTCAGTTCGGAGCCTGGCGTCCGGATCCTCTGTGGAATGCCCGGCAACACGGCCCCTTGAACGATCTCGAGGTTCGGAAAACCCGTCCGCCGCCAATCATTCCACGATTCGACCTTCAGGTAATTGGCGATGTACTTCTCCGTGATAATCTCTTCCAGTGCGTTGGCGGCCGTCAACGCCGGCCGCGCCGCCAGATACGCGTTGATCGCGGCTGTAGCGACGCCCAGTTTCTGCATGTTCGCCCGGATGCCGTCGCGGTACGTCGCATCCGCGGCGGCGGCTCCGCTCACAATCAGTCTGGCTTCCGCTTCCGTGAACTTGGCGTCGGCATAACTTGCCAGGTTCAGGGGCGCGTCTTCATTCGAGAAGCGCGGGCCGATCCGGGACAGGGTCGAATCCGTCTCCTGGGGTTCGCCGTTCCGGTGCCCCCGATACGTCGGTGAGGACGGCCGGTAGATGACCTGATTGACACCGGTTCCGCGTACCGAATCCCAGGCGGCCGGCGCAACCAGGATCGGCAGCCTCGGATCATTTCGCCCCTTCAGCAGCTCGACAACGAACTCGCTGGCCGTGAACTGTATCAGGTCCTGGAACGTGTAAAGCGGATTGCGAGCATTATCTCCGCCCGGGTAATCGAACTCCACGTCATCGGCGTTACTGGTCAGGCCTTGCTGGAGCGCGGTCAGAGCTTTCTGCGCCCGGTCTGTCGGGCTTTCGCCGGGTGCATAGGCCAGCCGCAGGTGATGCCGCGCCTGTACATGGCGGGCCAGCTTGATCCAACGGGCCATGTCGCCGGAGAAGAGCAGGTCGTTCGCTCCCGGTAGGCGAGCACCGGTGCGGCCCATGTCCGCGATGGCCTCCTCGAGCAGCTTATGCACTGCAGCATAAACAGTCTTCTGATCGTCGTACTTCGGCTCGCGGATTCTCGTGTCAAACGCCTCGTTGAACGGAACCGGGCCCCACATGTCCGTCACGTGTGCGAATGACCAGGCGAAAATGAATTTGGCGATCCCATGATAAGCCGCGTCCGCGTCCGCAGTCGTTTCATCCTGGATCAACTTCGCTTCCTTGATCACGGACGAGAAGTAGTAGTTCCAGGCGTGTGTCCCGTCGTTATCCTGCAGCTCGTAGCGGTGAACTTCCGCGTAGCTGCGCGTGTCGCGGTTGTACGAGAAGTTCTGCGTCCACTCGGCGCCCCAGAGCTGGGTGTCCCCGTAATACACGGAATGCACGAACCCCGCGATGATAGCCGGCAGCCGCAGGTCCACGCGCGCATTCTCGGGCGCGTTAGGGTTTTCATTCACGTCCAGAAAACTGTCACAGCCAGCGGTAAGGAAGACGGTCAGCAGGGCCGCCATCAGCCAGGGTTTCGTGAAATGTTTGATTCGCATTCGAGTATTCCCTTTAGATCAAGCGTTTTTTTCCGGCCGGCGGCCGCATGCACGGCCGCGAGCGGCACGATGCACTGGTGCCGGCATCAGATCAGAAGTTGGCACGCATGCCTAGCACCCAGCTCCGCGTCTGCGGCTGCGGGAACTGGCGGAAATACTGGCCACCGGCGTTGGTGCCGCCGTAGACGTCGCCCTCGGGATCACCCATTGAGAAATCCGTCCAGACTTTCAAATTGCGTCCGGTCAGGTACAACGTCGCGCCCTGAATATCAAACCGGGTCAGCAGGTTGGGCGGAATGATGAAAGACAGGGTCGCTTCGCGCAGTTTGACGAAGCCGCCAGGCTCGATCTGGTTCTCGTGCCGATCGAATCCGTATACCAGAGGATAGAAGTCCTGATCGCGCATCAGCTCGACCCCGTTGGGCTGCCCGGTATTCACGTTGACGCCATCGAACGTATACGGCGTTCCCCGTGTCTCCGTGATCTTCGAGCGGCCGTTATTGACCATGTACTGCGTCTCGAAGTTCAGGATTTTGCTGCCATTCCGGATATCCACTAGCCCGGACACGCCTATGCCCTTGTATCTGAGCTCCGTGCTCAGGTTGCCCAGCCAATTGGGCATGACATCGCCCAGATTGATCTGCTCATCGGAGCGAATTGGATAGCCATTGTCGCCGATCAGAAGCGCACCTTTCTTGGCTCCGGTGAAGCAGGGTGGCGCAACCTCGTCGAGTGGGGAGAAATCAACACAGTTCCGCTTGAAGCCATAGCCCCAGATCACGCCGTACGGTTGGCCCTCCATGATCCGGATCTGCGGCCAGGAGTACCCGGCCAGGTACAACGAAGTCACACCCGGAGCCAGCCTGAGCACCTCGGACTTGTTCTTCGACCAGTTGGCGCGCAGGTCCCAGGAGAAGTTCCGCGTCTGGATAGGCCGTCCCTGCAGCGATAACTCAATGCCTCGGTTGCGCAAATCTCCCGCGTTGCGCGTGATGGAATTGTAGCCGCTGACGGCTGACGACGGCACGCTGAAGATCTGGTCATAACTCGACTTGTCGTAGAGGGACAAATCGGCTCGGGCGCGACCGTCCAACAGACGGAACTCGAGACCGACCTCGGTTTCCGTCGTCGACTCCGGCTTGATGTCAGGATTGCCGAGTTGCCCCGACTGGAAGTAGGCATTCTGTCCGCGGAACGGGAAATCCAGCCTCGGACCACTGAACTGCTGGATGGCGTTGGCCGCACCCTGCCCGGTGGCGATACCGTAGCGAGTCGACAGTCGATAGGGCGGCGCATCCGCCCCGACTTTTGCCATCGAGAGACGGAGCTTCCCGTATTGGAGCCATTTGTTCTGCCAGCCGAGCGCGTCCGTGAAGACGACGCCAAGACTGGCCGACGGATAGAAATAGGAGTTCGCGTGAGTCGGCAGGGTCGAGCTCCAGTCGTTGCGGCCGGTCACGGTCAGGAACGCCCAGTCCCTGTAGTCGACTATGGCTTGTGAATACGCACCCAGCAGCCGCCGCATCTCCGGCAGCCGGGCCGAGACAGTCTGCGTCTCGAAGTTGTTGATGTTGTAATAGTCCGGTATGGTGACATCCGTACCCCGGCCCTGAATCTCACTATACTCCTCAGCGTAGAGGTTGCCCCCGACCAGAGCGCTGAACGTGAACCCACTCTCACCGACTCGCACCCCGTCCAGGCTGAGTACCAGGTCGTCATTGATGGTGGTTCTCTGGTTTTTCCGCTGTAGCGTCGAGCCGGATGAGAGACCCTCGGCCGTCCGCCACGGCCGTTCGTTACGGATCTGACGGCCCTCTTCCAGGTAGGTGTCAAGTCCCCATTGGTTGCTAACGGTAAGACCGGGTAAGACCGTGAGGCGGAACTGCTGCGATAGAATCCACCGGTTGGTCTCACTCGTGTTGTACTCATTCTGCGCCAGCCACTCGAAGTGTGGGCTGTTGCCGCCCCACATGACCGGCGTCCCGTCCGCGTTCCAGGCCGTCCGGATGTCGCGCGTGGGTGGCAGATTGATCAGGGTGCGCGTGAAGCCATTCCACGAATCTTCGTTGAAGGGATTGTTCGTGTTGATCCGCTGAATACTCGTCGTAGAACTCAGCCAGTTGCTCAGCCGGAGATTGAGGTTCGCATTCAGGTTGAGTCGTTCCAGCCCCGCCTTCGGGAATATGTCGCCCTGATTCAGATAGGAGACGCCGAACGTGTACGTCCCTACGTCTCCCATCGAGCCCAGCGCGCGCAATGAAGTGTTCGCGGTCTGACCCGACTTGTAGAAGTCCTCGCGCGCGTCGCGGAAACGAACGTCACCCACAGAGTCGAATACGATTTGCGGGATGCTGTCCTTGTGAGGGCCCCAGTTGTTGTTTGTAGTGGGATCCGGATTGTTGCTCGGGTAACCCGGCTGGCACCAGCCGCCCTGGTCTCTCACCTTGCCGTTACAGAAATAGCCCCGGCTGCCGGCCGCCCAGTCGGTTACGTAGCCCCCCAGAATGGGCCGGTCGTAGCGCGCCTCGGTGTTGAACTGGAAGCGCAAGGGCTGCCCCGCCTTGCCTTGTTTCGTCTTGATGATCACCGCGCCGGCGGCCGCTCGCGAGCCGTAGAGTGCGGTCGCCGCCGCGCCACGCAACACCGAGATTTCTTCGATGTTCTCCATGTCGAAGTCCATGGCACGGCTGCTCGCCGAGCCGGTACCCAACGGGTTACTGGGTCCGTCAGTGGCCGTGCTCACGGGCATACCGTCGATCACGAAGAGCGGCTGACCGCTGCCCTGGAAAGAGGATTCGCCGCGGATCGTAATCCGCGCCCCGGCGCCCGGCCGCCCGCTCGAGCTGGACACGGCGACACCCGCCGATTGGCCCGCCAGCGCCTGTATGAGCGACGTCTCGGGAATCCGCTCGATGGTGGTTGCGCTGATCGACTGTACGGCGTGGCCCAGGCTCTTCTCGCTGCGGTTAATGCCCAGCGCCGTGACCACGACAGGCGCGATTACGATCGCTTGCTCCCTCATTTGGAAATCAACGGTTACGGTCCCGCCCGCGGTGATCGTCACCGGCTGGTCAGCTGCCGTGTGCCCCAAGGACTGGACTCGCACCGTGCGTGTGCCGGCTGGTACGTTCGAAATGGCGAAACGGCCTTCTGCGTTGCTCAACGCTCCAAGCTGGGTACCAACCACGGAAACCTGCACACCCACCATCGGCGCAAGCGTCTCCGCTCGAACCACCCGTCCAACTACAGTGCCTACCGACTGTGCAGTCGCCGGAGCGACACCGGCGAGGGTAAACGCCACTGCGCCCAGCACACGAAGCGTCCAACGTCTCATCGGAACCTCCCTCTTGGGGCTGAAAACATTGGGTACGGAAAAAACTGAGTTATCAATCAAGGAGAGTGGCGGTTCCATGAGTGAACCGGCGCGCGCTCTCTCTTTTTCTCTGGAAATGGGTAGGTCTAGTCCGACGATTGTATAATTTATACAATCAACGCGCAACGCAACCGCTTTGCGACACCAGCCAGCGCCAAATCCGCCTGAGGGCGGGAGTAGGGATGGCCGTTCTCCGCTCCTGACCACACAACTCAATGCTCGACTTGGAGTTAGCACTTCTAACGGACCGGATCAACGTCGGCCGGCGCGCGGCTTCCGGCCGAATTCAGGGCGCCCGTTTCTGCGCCTGGCAGGAGGTCGAAGGTTCCGCCCTGCCAGGTGATTGTGCTCTGGGGCCGGCGTTGACAACCCAATGCCCGATGTCCCGATCGCACTGCGGAGGCGACTAGAATGGCCGGAAAAACTTGGGACATCTGCTGGTTGCTCAATCGCGGCCGACACCGAGTGCGTCGGCCACGCGATTGATGTAGTTGAACCAGGACGCGATCAGCGTAATCTGCAGAATCCCGACATCGTCGAAGCCCGCCGCACGCAGCTGCTCATGGTGCGCGGGCCCGATGCGAGTTGCGTCTCGCGTCAACTGCACGACGTAGTCCAGCATCACGCGCTCCTGCGGAGTGATCGGCGCCGTGGCATAGTCCGTTTGCAGAACCGCAACCAGCGCATCGTCCAGCGTGACCCGACGCAGAAACTCTGCGTGTGAGTCGATTCAGTAGCGGCAGCGATTCTCCAGCGAGACCATGGTCGTGATCAGCTCGTGCTGCCGGCGCGCCAGCGGCAGGTCGGGCGACATGAGCACACCAAACGTGGAGAAGGCGTGATAGAGCGCATCCGGGATGAGGCTGTGCGAGGCCACAATTCCGGATGTGCCCCCGCCGCTGACCGGATGCACGGGCGTGGCGTATTCGGCCGGGTAGAGCGCGGCCTGGCCTTCGATAGCGCTCTGCAGCTTTGGGTCAGTCTCGGCCAGTGAAAACGTGCGGATCCAGGTCATCGGCTGGCGTGCTCTTGCGAATCGCCTCCGCGCCTCTCAACCCGGGCTCGCTTGATGAAATCCAGGTTTGGGAATTCACGCTGCAGGTAGGCATTGCCACCTTCTTCGATCGGCCCCTGCTGCCCCTGCCGTACGCCATTGCCTGAGTTGGGCCCGTATCCGTTATACAGGCTGTCCACCACGGCCATCCCCTCGATTATCCTGCCGAACGGATTCAATCCCTGTCCATCATTACGGCTGTTGTCGGCGAGGTTGATGTAGACCTGCGTAGCGCGATCGTTGGGGCCGGTCATCGCGTACCCGATGGTTCCGCGCGTATTGCTCTGCTTCTGCGGTCCGGCGTCATCCAGGATTTTGCGTGCGCGCCAGATACGATTGATGGCCGGATCGCCGTGAAGTCCCCACTGCACGATGTAATTCGGCAGTACGCGATGGAAGCGCGCGTCGTTGTAGTAGCCGTTGCGCACCAGGTTGTAGAAATGATCCGCGCCGATCGGACTCCACTCGCGCTGCACTTCGATGACAAAACGGCCACGACTGGTCTCGAATGCAGCGCGGTAAACCGCCGGCGCCTGCTCCCGCCAGCGCGCATGCTGGGGCTGGGACAGCAGGTTGGGCGGTGGCGGGTCGGTCTGCTGTGAACGCGGCACTCCGCAGGATAGTAGCAGGAGAGCGAGGAGCGAGGAGCGACG
>JBBDWZ010000150.1:0-28051 GCA_040902615.1 Gemmatimonadota bacterium
CGGGGCGTTGGCGATTGTGGCTACCCTCCTCAGGGTTGCAGTTATTGTGATCCCGGAGTTTCCGCTCGACCTGACGATCGATTGGCCGGCGACCACCTTCACGTTCGCCATCGCGCTCGGCGTCGGCGTTCTCTTCGGTCTATCCCCGGCGCTGCACGCTACGCGCCTGGCGCTCGCAAGCGTGCTGCGAGATTCCAGCGGCGGCATCGCATCGTCACGGGCCCGTCTCCAACGCGGCCTGGTCGTCGCGCAGGTCGCGTTGACCCAGCCGTTGATCGTGCTCATGGTCACCATGCTCGGGATGTTCACGTCGGACATGAAGCCAATCACGGGGTCCGACTCGCCTGAGCGTGTGATTACGCTCCGGGTGCAGACGCCTTCGATGGTGAACTGGGACTTCACGCCAGAGCTGGAGCGTGAGCAGCGTGAGTTAATGCTCCGACTGCGCGATCAGGTGGTGGCAACGCCCGGTGTAGAAAGCGCGGTAATCGATTGGCCGCAGGTCTATTCTCCTGGAAACTACGCCGTGCACGCCGCCGACCAGGCTGGAGGAAAGACTGACGAAGTCGCCAGCCTGGCTGTGCGGCATGTTGAAGGCACCCACTTCGGCGTATTGGGAATCCCGATAACGCGCGGCCGCACCTTCGGCCCGGCCGATCTCCCACCGGCGATGTCGTCTGAAGCCCCGGTTATCATCGGTGCGGACCTGGCATCGCATCTCTGGGGCGCGGCGGACCCCGTCGGGCGGCGTCTGCGGACCATGGCCGACACGGCTACCGCTCCGGCAGAGTACGAGGCGCGTGGGCCGCGCACCCTCGTCGTGGTCGGAGTTGTGGATGATCCGGTTGCGCGCACGAGAGTCGCCAGCGAGCCCTATCGCGTCTACCTGCCCGCCGACACCGCGAGATTGGCGGAGAACATCCTCATCCGCGCAGCAGCCGCAGCAGCGCCGTTGCTGCCAACCATTCGCGGACTGGCGCAGAATGCCGCGGCCAGCTCGATCATAACTGCGCGGACTCTGGCCGACGTGGAAGCGGAGACCAATCGCGATCGTCGTCGCGTCTCGAGCGCGTTTTCCGCCGGCGGTATCGTGGCGCTCCTGCTATCTGCCATCGGGCTCTACGCAGTCATCGCGTTCGCGGTTACACAACGCACGCAGGAAATCGCCGTACGTCTAGCGGTCGGCGCGAACCGCAGCCAGATCACCTACGCGTTCGTCAGGGAGGGTCTACGCCTTGGTGCCCTCGGCCTCGTGCTCGGCCTGCCTGCGGGGATGTTCGCCATGCGTTGGCTTCCCGCGCTCGACGCGGGTGAGCTGCCGGTCGCTCCCATCATCGTGATCGCGTCCACCGGCATATTCCTGGTGGCGGCGGCTTCCGCCTGGGGACCTGCACGGCGCGCGGCGGGAGTTGATCCGGCGACGGCTCTCAGGCGCGGCTGAATCACTCGCGCAGCCGCACGCGTTCAAGCAGCTGGCTGAGCAGCGTGCGGAACGCGGTTCACCGATGCACTTGCCGCAAATCATACCTATAGGGTGATAACATGCTGAAGCACGCAGTACTCTGGCTCCGCTCGAACTTCGAGCGCCGCCGACACGAGAAGGATATGCGCGAGGAGATGGACGAACATCTCGAACGCGCGACGCGGCTGCTGCTGGACCGCGGCCTTGGTGCCGAGGAGGCCCGTCGTCAGGCGCAACGTGAGTTTGGCGACCTCTCGTATCACCAGATGTATGCGAGGGACGCACGCGGTACGCTCTGGCTGGACGATCTCAAGGCTGACAGTCGTTTCGCGCTGCGTCATTTCGCGCGCAAGCCGGGCACGACGGTTATGATGTTGATCGTGCTCGCGTTCGGGATGAGCGTCAGCACGCTGCTCTTTTCGTTCTTGCACGGTTTTTCGAATCAGCCGCTGCCGGCGGTGACGCTCGAGGATGATCTCGTACGCATTCGCGGGAGCCGCCTTACTTCTTCAAGATTCGACCCGGTCAGTCCGCGACGCTTCCGGGAAGATGAGTTGCTGGCCTACCGAAATCTCACCAGCCACTTCACGTCTGTTGCCGGCTGGATCGAGCAGAACGGTGTGATGCAGATTCCGGAGGACCCGGCGCGACTCGGCTACGAGGCTGAGCTCAACTTCGTGACCGAGAATTACTTCCGTGTGCTGGACGTTCAGCCAGTACTCGGCGTGGGTCTGCCAACGGTCGCGCCGGATGATCCAGCGGCGAATGCGGTCGCCGTGATCGACTACGATACCTGGAGAGATCAGTTCGGTCAGCGGCGCGACGTGCTCGGCTCGGCGGTCACGCTCAATGGTGTGTCGATCACGATCGTGGGCGTGGCACCCCCACGCTTCGGAGGCTTCGACGACGTGCAGGTATGGCTACCCCTGGGCGCGCGCAGCCTGTTGCTTGACAACCCGGACGACGAGTTCAGGGCCGTCGCACGGCTGCGACCGGGTGTGACTCGCGCGGCCGCGACTACGGCCGTGCAGACCATTGCCGCGCGTGCCGACACGATTGTCGGGGAGACGATCATCCGACAGCCCGGCGCGAATGTGGCTCCACTCCTCGCGCAAAATGGCGCTCCCGAGTTCGAGGCTGACATCGGAAAGATGGCGATGGGGCTCGGTGGGCTGGGCACGCTCGTGCTGCTGGTGACGTGTATCAACGTGAGTGGGTTGCTCACGGGGCTGGCTTCCGCACGCCGGCGGGAGATCGCGGTGCGGCTGTCGCTGGGAGCTCCGCGCACGCGCATTATTCGCCAGCTCCTCACGGAGAGTGCCGTACTCGCCTTGGTCGCAGGCGCTGGGGCATTGGCTGTTGTGGCCATCTTCCTCAGGGTTGCAATGGCAATGGTCCCGGACGTTCCGCTCGAGCTGAAGATCGAATGGCCGACGACCGCGTTCACATTCGCCATTGCGCTCGCCGTTGGCATCGTGTTCGGTCTGTCCCCAGCGCTGCATGCCACGCGCCTCGCCATCGCGAGTGTGCTCCGTGATTCGGGTGGGGGCATCGCATCAGCACGGTCCCGCCTGCAGCGCGGACTGGTCGTTACGCAGATCGCTCTAACCCAGCCACTGATCGTGCTCATGACGACCATGCTGGTGCTTACCCTCGCGGAAATGAAGCCGATCACCGAGGCGAACGCGGCCGATCGCGTGGTCACGCTCAGGGTGCAAACACCAACAACCATGAACTGGGACGACTCGCCCGAGTCAATGCGCAAGCAGGTCGAGCTGATGTTGCGCCTGCGCGAACAAGTGCGTGCAACGCCCGGAATCGAAACTGCAGTGATCGATTGGCGTCAGACCGATTATCCCGGCATCTACACCGCGCACTCCGATGACAAGGCAGGTGGAAGACCGGACGCGACAGCAGACCTGGCTGTCCATTTTGTGGAAGCCGCCCACTTCGATGTAATGGGAATCCCGATCAAACGCGGACGCACCTTCGGGCCGGGAGACCTCAGTGCAGCGATGACGTCAGCGGAAGCGCCTGGTATCATCGGCGCGGACTTGGCTGCTCAACTCTGGGGCAATGCCGACCCGGTCGGCCGGCGTCTGCAGACCGTAACAGAGCCTGGTAATGGTTCCGGCCCGTCGCCGGACGGCGGCCTGCGCACGGTCGTGGTCATCGGAGTTGTAGATGACCCATACGCACGCACGAGAGACGATAAGGAGCCGTATCGCGTATATCTGCCCGCCGACACCGCGAGGTCCGCGGAGTACATGCTCATTCGCAGCGCGGTTCCGCCAGCGCCGTTGGTTCCAATCATACGCGGACTCGCGCAGAATGCCGCCGCCAGTTCCATCATCAATCTGGAGACTCTGGCGGACGTCGAAGCGAAGGAAAATCGCGATCGCCGTCGCATCTCGGGCGCATTTTCCGCCGGCGGCATCGTGGCTCTTCTGCTTTCGGCAATCGGGCTTTACGCCGTCATCGCGTTCACGGTCACCCAGCGTACACAGGAGATCGCCGTGCGTCTCGCGGTCGGCGCGAACCGCAACCAGATTACCTACTCGTTCATCCGAGAAGCGCTGCGCCTGGGCGCCTTTGGTTTGGTTCTCGGCCTGCCTGTGGGGCTGTTTGCCATGCGTCAGCTCGTGGCCGTGCTCGGTATGGGAGAGCTGCCGACTGCGCCCATCATCCTGGTCGCGTCGACCGGCATCTTCCTGGTCGCGGCTGCATCCGCTTGGGGACCTGCCCGGCGCGCTGCAGGCGTTGATCCGGCGACTGCATTGCGGCGTGGCTAGGTAATCGCCAGCGCCGATCCTGCGTCGTCGTGTGGACCGTAATTCCGGATCGCGGATCGCGGATCGCGGATCGCGGATCGCGGATTCCGGATCGCGGATTCCGGATCGCGGATCGCGGATCGCGGATTGAACGGATTCTGGATGGTGCCGCCGTGTGTGGGCCGTAGGCCTGACTGCGATTACTGTGCGCAGCAATTCTACCTGCGACCTCGTACAATGCGCCGGGAATTCTGGCTGCGGTATCGTAGTGCGTCGGAATTCTGGCTGCGGCATCGACTGTGCCGCAATTCTGGTAGCGGCATCGTACTGCTTGCGCCGCAAACCTGACTCTCGACATGTCAACCCACGCAGGATCCAGGTCTGCCACAAATGCCACGGTAATTCCAGCAGCTACACCCCCATCCCGTTGCACAACGCTGGATTTGTTGCGCGCAGCGCGGAAACCCTGACCCAACCGGCTTCAATCCCCGCGAAAACCAAGTTTGCGGCGAGGCCGGCGTCACGGACGCGCGTGGCGGCGTGCAGCCGATGCCGTGCCATAACCAAAACCGCTCATCTGCGACTGCGGCCGACCCGTACAGCTATGGCGTCGTCCTCGTTCCGACCGGATCGTTTGCTGACCAGCGCACGCCGGAGAGAGAATGGCAAGAGAACGCAGCCCCAGCTTTCGACGCATGGATCTTCTCATCGGCGTGGCGGCGAGACATCACGGACTGCTCACGCGCAAACAGCTTCTGGAGGCCGGCTTGACGCGCAATTTTATCGACCGGCGCGTAAAGAGTGGACTGCTGCGTCGCGTGCACGCGGGCGTTTACCAGTTCGGGCCAGTGAGCCCGTCACGTGCGCGTGAGCGCGCCGCGCTGCTCGCGTGTAATGGCGGGGTCATCAGCCACCGGAGCGCGGCAGCTTTGTGGCAGATGCTTCCCGCGCAGTCGGCGATGGACCCCGTCGATGTCGTGCTCTGCACGCAGCGGCACCGAGGCGTGCGCCCGGGCATCAGCGTGCACCGTGCCGTCCCCGGAAACGATGAGATCACCGCCGTCGACGGCGTGCCGGTCACCTCGCTTGCACGTACCCTCATCGACATCGGCAGCATGAGCGTGCGCGACCTCGAGCGCGCACTCGCCGTCGGCGAGCGATTGCGAATGGATCTACGCGATCAACTCACGATACTGCTGGCCCGATACCCGAAGCGGCGCGGAACCCGAACACTCCGCACGCTCCTGGCCGACCCTTCATCCGGCACGTTTACGCGGTCCCAGGCCGAGGAGAAGCTGCTCGAACTGGTTCGCGCGGCGCGGCTGCCCAAGCCTGAAATGAACGTGATGCTGCACGGCTACGAGGTCGATTTTCTTTGGCGCGATGCTCGGCTGGTGGTGGAGGTAGACGGCTATGCCTTCCACAGCTCGCACCGCGCCTTCGTCCGTGACCGGCGGCGCGACACTGTCATCATCGCAGCGGGCATGCGTGTGCTCCGATTGACGTGGCGCCAATTGACGCGTGAGCGCGACCGCACGCTGGCCCAGCTTGCTCAAGCGTTAGTCGCGCGCCCCGACCAGCGCTGACGGCACCGGCCGGTCGTCGCGAGCACAGCAACGCCGCCTCCCACAGGTGCCTGCCCGCGCAGAGCCGAGCAGTCGCCACTGCCGCCGGGCGCGCAGCCGGCCACGCGAAGCGTTGCTACGGCCCCCTTTGCAGGTGCCCGGGCGCGCGGAGCGCCGCAAACTTGGATTTCGAGGTCCTGGATATCACTGGGGTCAGTTTTTTCCGCGCTGCGCGCGGAAAAACCAGCTTTGTACAACGGCGGGCGCCGGTGGCTGCTGGATTTACCCTGACATCTGAGGTAGACCTGGATCGAGCGCGCGGTGACGTTGCGAGAATCAGACTTGCGGCGCACACGGCGGCGCGCACGGGCTGGCTCCAATAGGTACTGGCTGGCGAACCACAGGGGTTGTTCTGCTGCATCAATTCCAGGCGGCAGGTGGGGCCTACCCGGCGCGCCGCGGCCGTTCACCCCGCGACTGCACTGCGACGCGGCTGATGCACTGACGGTTACGCCGTCACTGCACACAACGCGCGGCCTTGCTAGCGCTAGTGGCCGGTCTGCCGGTGACGCTCGAGAGAACGCCAGCGCATCGAAGCGATTCATCGGCTGCCGTGCTCGAGGTCCTCGGCTTCCAGCGAGATCAGCTCAGTCCTGGAGGGCTGCGCGACTTTCGCCAGCCGGTTCGGGTGGCGGGCCATGGCGCGCTCGAAGAGGTTGCGCACGTCACGCGCATTGGAAAAGCTGGCGTTCCTTTGTTCGACCAGCTCGGCGAAAAGCTGGCGCGCGCGCCCTCGTGCCGCGTCAGACAACGAGTAGCTGTGGTCCTCGACCATTCGCTCGAGAATCAGCTGCAATTCGTCTGCGTCGTAGTCCTCGAACTCTATGAAATTGGCAAAGCGCGAGCGTAAGCCCGGGTTGGAATCGATGAACTCGCGCATCTTTTCAGGATACCCTGCCACGATGAACGATGAAATCGTCGCGGTGATCTTCCATCGCCTCGACCAACACGTCGAGCGCCTCGTAGCCAAAATCGTTTCCAGCGTTTGCCGGCCTCCCAACACCTCGGCAAAATGTCGTTGAACAGCTCCGCCTCCTGGTCGGCAAGCCTGCCGTCACCGCCGACCAGCACGCCTAGCAGCGTAGTTACGTGCTCGTTGACATCGGCGCCGATCGGACGCGGTTCCTTCCAGAATCCGCGCGCGGCGGCATCGTGCGCGCTGGTCCAGACGATGCGGAAATGTTCTCGCATAGTTACGTCGCGATTGGAAGCAGTTTCCTGAGCCAACCGATGACCGTTTTGGCATCGTAAACAAGCGCGGCGCGCCGGCTCAACCGCAAAGCGGTGTCACGCTCCATCCGCCTCGCCGACCTCGTGACTGCTTTCCAAACCTTGAAACGCTCTTCACCATCAGGAAGTTGATCCAGCTGGTCGCATAACTCCATGAAACGCTGTTTCCTGGCTGCTTCGTCAGGTGAGGTCGCGCCTCCCACCCAACCAGGCACATCATCGGGACTGTAATAGCGGAGATGCGTGGCGAAGTTCGCGCGCGCTTGTGCAATTCCATCCGGATCGTACAGACCGAGATCGGGTCGCGGATCCTTCTGCCTGCGCCGGCCGAGTTGCCACTCGCACAAAGGGCAGCTCCCACGTGGCAAAATCGCAATGCTGACGTTTTCGTCGGCCCGATTGTCATCGCGTAAGTCGTGCAACGTGTCTTCTTCGAGCAGGAATGTGGGCAGATCGCAGACTGGACAACGCACGCGCACGTTCTCGCCCGTGCCGAGGTCCGGTGTGACGGCAATCGCACCGATCGCCATCAGGGTTCCGAAGACCAGCGCACCAATGCCGGCCCAGTCGCCCTCCGTGAACCTCCAGATCGCAATACCGAAGAACGCCAGGGCAAGCGCCACTCCAAACGTGCGGATCACCGCGATGCGCACGCGTCCGAAGCGCAGCTGACGTGGATCCGGCCGCGGAACCACATCGCTGCTTCTCAGGACAACAAGGCTGCTGCCTTCATCGCTTCTCCAAACGTCTGACATTGTCGTTCAGCGTTTCGGTTTTACCCACCAGAGGGTGTGCGGCACAATACCGTCCCAGGCTGGCCGCTCGGGATCGTCGGCTGCAAGCCAGAGCGCGCCGAACGACAGCTTCGAGACCGCGGTGATCTTGCCAATATCGAGCTTGCTGACATCATCGGTCGGCCGGTGATAGTCGGGATGCGTACCGTTGAAAAACTGGATGATGGGAATGCCGCGCTCCAGGTACGGCCCGGCGTCCGTCCTCGGATAATAGAACTCACTCGACACATCTTCATACCTGCGATCGAGGCCGATGTAGGGGAACTCGCGCAGCGCCCGTTGCAGCGTTGCTTCGGCGCGCGTGCTCAGCAGCTTCGGGCCGGTCACGTAGATCGTGTCGGACGCGGACAGGTTCTGGATCGGCGGTGAGTTCGCGGGCCGGCCACGGCCGATCATGTCGTTGCTGATGTGCAGCACCAGCTTCTCCGACCATGGGCCGTACGCGATCGCACGCGTGCCCCACAGGCCCACCTCCTCGCCGGAATCCCAAATCAGCAGGATCGATCGCCTGGCCCGCGGTGCGGCGACCAGTGCGCGCGCGATCGCCATGTTGCCTGCGCTGCCGCTCGCATTGTCATCGGCCGCGTTGTATTGATCGGGCAGGTTGTTGCCAGGCACGCTCGCGTTCGCTGGAACTGCGCCATCGAGATGCGCGGCGAGCGAGATCCACTCTTCCTTCAGTCGCGGATCCGAGCCCTCCAGCAGTCCCACGACGTTATAGGGCCGCGCCTCGACCGTGGTCGCCGCGAATTCGATGCGCACGTGATTGCGCGCGCCAAGATCGAGCGAAGCCGGGTACCGCCTGGTCGAGTCGGCAGCGAGCACCGCATCGGCCGACAGCGGTGTGCCGGCCAGCAGCCGACGGACGGCAGCGGGAGAGAGCGTAACGCGCGGCACCTGGAACTGCGCGTACGCGACGCCGACCGACGGATTGAGATCCTGCCCGGTCACGACTCGACGGCTCCAGCTGCTGAGCGCCGCGGCATTCGGCACGATGAGAATGCCCAGCGCGCCGCCATGCCTCGCTACTTCGTTGATCGTCACGTAATCGACGCCGACGATGCCGCTCGGTGAGCTCGCCGCTCCACCGCCGCGCGCGCCGCCGGGCGCCGTCACATTCGCCAGCAGCCATTTTCCCCTGATATCCAACCCGGCATACGGATCGACACCCTGTTTCAGCAGCCGAATACCATTGCCGACGTACAGGACATTCGCATCGCGAACGCCGGGAACCAGGAAGTTGTTGACGATGAAGTCAGCGCCCCACTTCAGCGGCTCACCGGCGATGGATCCCGTGACCCTGGTTGTGTCGAGTGTGGATCGCGTCACTGTGTAATGCTGGAAGTAAGTGCCGTCATCGCCCATCGGTTTGATGTCGAGCTCGGCCAGCAGCCGTGCGACATACCTCGCCGCGGAGTCGTAGCCGGGTGAAGGCGATCCGGGGAAGGGTGTTCGCCGACCCAGGTTGGCGTCGGACCCGAGATAGCTCACATCGCGCAGAATGTCATCGGCTCGAATCCGCTGTGCGGCGGCCTTGGCCTCTGCAAGGCGGGGTGACGACTCGCGTGGCTGCACGGTCGATGCGCAGCCCAAACCTACAAGCGCGGCATAAGGGAAAAGGACCGCGCGACGCAGATACGATGAATTCTCCACAGTCACCGCTCCAGCTGGAGTTCATTACCTGCCATCGAAGTAATCCACGATCATTTGCGTGATGCGTCCCATGCGGTCCTCGGCCTCGGCATACGGGCCCTGAATCGCATTTGTAAAGAACGAAACGATGATCGGCCCCGATCGCGCGAATACGATGCCGACATCGTTGGCCAACATAGGAGCGAAATCGCCGGTCTTGTGGGCGACACCCAGGTTCAGAAAATGCGGCAGTCGTCGTGCGCCGGATTGTTGCGCGCGCATCATGCGGATCATGTCTGCGCAGGCGGTCTTGCTTGCGATTGCCGGTGCGGGCGCAGAGTCGTCGCTGCAGCGCTGGATCGCCTCCAGCATGCGTCCGGTCGCTCGCGCCGTCATGTCGCCCAGCCAGTAGGTTTTGTCGGTCGTTGTTTTTTCGTTGCGATTGGCGCCTTGTGGCAGCGCGCCGTACTTCGCGAACAGTTCGCCCGTGGTCATGGTCAGCTTCAGCTCATCGCCGAAGCCCTGAGCGGCCAGCCAGCTGTTCACGCGAGCAACGCCACCAACCCTGGCGATGGCCAGATCGGTCGCCGTGTTATCGCTGGTGATGATCATCTGCAGCAGCACATCGCGCAGAGTCGGCTGCAGACCCGGGTCATGGTGACGGAAGATGCCCGAGCCGCCTCGCATATCGGCCTGTGTGATCGTGATGCGCTCCGCCAGCGACAACTGGCCCTGGTCCACGAGCTGAAAGGCAAGCACCAGGACCGGGATCTTGATGACGCTTGCGCTGTTCATGCTTTCATCCGCGCGCACGCCCGCCTCGACTCCCCTGCTCAGGTGCTTCACCCAGATCGTCGCCTTGCCCGGAAAGCGTGTGAGCTCCGCTTGCAGCAGTCGCTGCAGTCCGGTTGTGTCGCGCGGCGCCTGCGCCGGAAGCGTGGTTACGGCGGGCACGATCGCGCCCACCACAGTCAGCGCGATCTGGCCGAACGACCGCCGCATCCGAATTCGTATTCTCATTGGGGGTTGGCCCTGCCGCTGGGGAAGAATCGCTAACATTGCGCACAGTTCTCAGCCGTCGCAATGAAGTCGTCGATCGCGAAGAAACTGGCGGAGGTTGGTCCGCCCAGGCATTCTTCCTGACCCAAACTCAGTCCTCTCTGCCGAGGTCCTATGTTTCGTTCATTTCTCGGTATTTCCGCATTTGCTGCACTTGGCATCACGAGCGTCACGCCGGCACGGACGCCGGCACAGTCCAGCACGAGCGCGCAGCAAGCCGTGCTGGTCACCGGTGCCAGCAGCGGCATCGGACGCAAGATCACCGAGACGCTGGCCGCGAAAGGATACTTCGTGTATGCGGGTGCCCGTAAACCCGAAGATCTCACGGCACTCAATGCGATCAAGAATGTGCAGGCAGTCAAACTCGACGTGACCGTGCCGGCCGAGATCGCGGCGGCGGTCGAGGCCGTGCGGCGTGGCGGTCGTGGATTGCATGGCGTGGTCAACAATGCGGGCGTCGCTGTGGTTGCTCCGCTGATCGATGTCGAGGAGAAGGAGCTTTCGGCTCTCTTCGACGTCAATGTCTTCGGCCCCTACCGCATCACCAAAGCCTTCGCCCCGATGTTGATCGAGTCCAAGGGCCGTGTGGTTACCGTCAGCTCGATTTCCGGGATTCTCTCCGGCGCGTTCTTCGGCCCGTACAGCATGAGCAAACACGCAATCGAGGCGTATGGCGATGCGCTTGCCGTGGAAATGACACGCTTCGGCGTGCGGTCGAGTCTCATCGAGCCGGGCAACTATCGCTCGGAGATTGGCCGGAGTACGACGGCCCAGGCCGAAGCGGCGTTGAAGCGACTGACCGGATCGCCCTTCGAGCAGCAGGCCCGCAACATGGTCGCTGCGATGGGAAACTACGACAGTTATCCGGAGCCGGACGACGTGGCAGCGGCGGCGCTACACGCGCTGTTCGATCCCAACCCGAAGATGCGCTATATGGTTGTGCCCGTGGCGCGGCAGGCGGAGGTGACCATTCGAAAGGCGATCGACGAGCTGGTGCAACTCAACCAGGGCCACAAGTTCAGCTATGATCGTGAGACACTGATAAAGATGCTCGATGAGGCACTGGCGCGCGTGAAGTAGGGCTCCACGTCGACACCCTTGCCGCATGGTAGAATCATTGGTAGAATTCTACCATGTCGCTGAATATCAAGAACCCGCGCGCTTTCAGGGCCGCCCACGAGTTGGCCGAGCACACCGGCGAGTCACTCACCGAGGCGGTGACCACGGCAATCGAGGACCGGCTCCGCAATCTGAAGAAGCTGCAGAAGACCTCGCCGGTGGAAGCGGGCGTCGCCGATCTCCAAGCGTTCGTTGCGTCGCTCCCAGACCGGGATGCGCGGACGCCCGATGAAGTCATCGGCTACGACGCCTTCGGGTTACTTTCCTGATGGTCATCGACACATCCGCGCTGATCGCGATTCTGTTTGCTGAACCGGAGTCACGGCGCATGGTAACCGCCATCGTGCGCGAGCAGTCCCGCCTGTTGCCTGCGCCGGCATTCATGGAGGCGTCGGCCGTGATGATCGCGCGGAAAGGGCCGCAGGGCGCGATTGCCATCGATGCGTTGCTGCAGCGTCTGGACATCGATGTCGTCGGCATGTCAGCCGAAGCCGCGGTGCTCGCACGCGATGCGTACGCGCATTTTGGTCGCGGCGTCGGATCGCCGGGGGTGCTGAATTTTGGCGACTGCCAGTGCTACGGCGTGTCGAAGTCCGCCGGCCAGCCGTTGCTTTTCAAGGGCGACGATTTCGCGGCCACAGACGTCGACGCCGCGCTCTATTGAGGGGCATCGAAACGTCAGGCAAGGCGCAATGAACAAACGATACTGCATACGGAACTCGATTATTGGGCTGGCGCTAGCGGTCAACGTCACACCGTCCAGCGCGCAGGCACCGGCGGTCGAAGCCGACCTGATCGTGCGTAATGCAAGCATCTGGACGGGTAATCCGGCGCAACCGCGCGCGCAGGCACTCGCGGTCCGGGGCGAACGCTTGATCGCGGTAGGCAGCAACGCGCAGGTCGATGCGCACCGCACGGCACGCACACGCATCATCGATGCGGGTGGGCGTTTCATGACGCCCGGCTTCATTGATGACCACACGCATTTCGCAAACGCGGGCGCGCTGCTCATCGGCGCGAATCTGCTGGATGTGAGCACGGCCGCGCCACTGGCGGCGCGCATCAAGGCGGCGGTCGCACGCATGAGTCCGGGTGCCTGGCTCACGGGTGGCGACTGGGGCGCGTACGAGGACTCACCAGCAAACAGCACCGGCGCACAACCGACGTCCGCGCCGCGTGTTCGTTTCTCGCCGGACCGCACGATCATCGACTCGGTGAGCAGCGGTACGCCGATTCTATTGAACCGTTGGGATCGCAGTGCCTGGCTCGCTAACGGCGTCGCGCTGGAACGCGCGGGACTGGGCTGCGCGCAACCTGTGCCTGGCCTCGAATGTGCGAATGGCCGCGCCACCGGACGCATTGCTGATTCGGCGCTGGCGCGGGTGCGTCGTGCGATCGCACCCAAGACCTTCGACCAGCGGCTGCGCGAAGCACGCGCGGCTCAGCAACACCTGGCCGAGCTGGGCGTTACTACCATCCACGACAACACCGCACCTACACAGCTTCCGGTTTTCACTGAGCTGAAGCGTCGCGGCGAGCTCACGGTGCGCGTTTTCGCGAGGCCCACGCTCGACAAGTGGAACGAGCTGACCTACGCCGGCATTTCGCCTGGATTCGGCGACGACTGGATTCGCATCCGTGCGCTCAAGGGTTTCGTCGACGGTATTCAGGGCAACTCGACGGCGCGCTTCTACGAGCCACAGCTGCATTCAGGCCGTCGCGGCGAGTGGCGTGACAGCACGAACACGGCCGCAACCGACGGGCCCGGTTCGGGGATGAATCCGCCAGGTAACATGGAGCGGTTGTTGTTCGGGCTGGACTCTGCAGGGTGGTGGGCCAATGTGCACGCGATCGGCGACCAAGCCATCGACAGCGTGATCACCATAATGGAGAAGGTGTTCACGACCAACGGCCCCAAAGACCGGCGCTGGCGCATCATTCATTCCCAGGTGATCCGCAATGCAGCAGTCGCACAGCGCTACAAACGGCTCGGACTCATCGCCGAAGTACAGCCGTACCATGCCATCGATGACATGCGCTGGATGGAGGAACGCATCGGCACACGCGCGCGTTGGGCGTACGCGTTCAAGACCTTCCATGATGCAGGCGTGCCGTTGCTGTTCGGCTCCGATTGGCCCGGTACGAACGCCAGTTGGTACACGGCCAATCCGATGATCATCCTGTATGCCGCAACGACGCGCCAGACTCTCGACGGCAAACCGGAGGGCGGCTGGTTCCCGCAGGAACGGCTCGATCTCGAAACCAGCTTGCGCAGCTACACGGTCAACAACGCCTGGGCCGAAGGTGAAGAGGCCAACAAGGGATCGCTCAAGGCCGGCCTGCTCGCCGACTTCGTCATCATCGACCGCGACCTGTTCGCCATTCCGCCAACCCAACTGAAGGACGCCGGTGTGTTGCTGACGGTCGTGGGCGGACGGATCGTGCACGCTCAGGCGCCCTTCAGGCGGTGACCGGCTTCAACGGACTTCGCGCCGGACCTTGAAGACGGGATAAATCCGGCGTTCGGTTGCCGCTTCGATCGCGCGCAGTTTCTCGTCCAGCACACCCCAACCGACAAAACCATCCCGCGCCTGCGGCTCGAGGTAGTAGAACGCGGCATTGGCCATGGGTTGTGCCAGGTCGACATAGAACGAGCCGGCCGGGAACTCGCGCGTCTGCGCGGCGAACCTGCCATCCAGCACGGTCATCTCGTAACCGCCGCTGCGCACGTTGCGCACACGGTCGATCGTGAACTCTTCACCCTCCACGCGCATTGGCCGGTCCAGCACGCGCAGCTTGATGTTGTGCGCCTGCAGTTTGGCGGCAAGTGCCGCCATTTCGGGCGGAATGATGTACGCACGAGGGACCGTCGCGTCGCGAGTGCCAACCGGCTTCGTCAGATCATCCACACCCTTTACAACTTCGGGCGGACCGGAGGCAGTGCCGGGCCGGGTGCCGCGTACACTCGTGCCCGGGCGATACTCGGCCACATTGGTGCGATACCCCAGCACGTCGATCTTCCCGCGCGAATGGTACTCGCCATCCAGGAAGTTGCGCAGTTGCCCTGATTCCGCGCCGGCCAGTACGCGCGCGACCGTTTCCTCGTCTGCCCGCTTCACCACGTCCTGCATTTCTTTGGCATGCGCGCTGACATAGTCGAGCAGCGCGCTGATGTACGCGTATTGCGCGTAAATGCGACGCTCGAACGTGGGTTGGCCTGGTGTTTCCGTGATGATGGCCATGCGATTGCGCAGGCCGTAATCGTTGACCACGAACTTGGCTTCGACGGTCCATGCGGCACGATCGTGGCTCCAGCCGGTGGGCGGCCAGGTGTTGGGCGTGAACAGCGCGTGCGTGAACACCTCGAGGCCGAAATCCTTATGCACCATATCACGCACGGCCGGAAAGAGCCGGTCGTGCACGTACTCGCGCGGGCCCGGGTGCGCGGCCGGCACGGTCGCAGTGCCATAGGTGTTGGCGTAACCGTGATTGACCCGGCTCATCAGGTGACCATCCAGAAACAGCAGCGGGTCCCAGTCGTTGAGCAAGCGATACAACCCGTTGGCTTCTACCGTAACGAGTTTCACCGCATCGCGATTGAGATCGAGGCCGGCCGCGTTTTCGCGCACGCCGAGGATGTGCGGCGTCTCGCTGCCCAGTGAGCCATCCTGCGTAACGAAGGTGTCCGTGCCATCGACGTTGAAAATGGGCGCAATGATTACAATGAGGTTGTCGAGCAGTTGTTTGCGTTTGCCCAGCGTGAGATCGCGCGCCACCGCGAGCAGTGCTTCTGCGGCTTCCGGCTCCGGTGGATGGATGTTGCCCAGCAGAAAGACTACGGGTTTCCCCGTTGCACGCGCCTGCTGCGCCGACGTGACGCGCGGATTGGCCAGCACGATGGCGGGCGCGACCTTCCGCATGGGACTGATGAACATGTCGATCACGTGCATATGCTCGGTCTTCCACTTGAGCGCGGTGATCCATTCGTGCAACTGCAGCGTCGACATCGTGCGTGTGAACGCCGTGCGCTCGGGAACGGTCCGCAGCTCCTGGGGCCAGGTACCCTGCCAGCCGGCGGGAACTTCATCGGCCCAATGAATCTTTTGCGCGTTCGCAGTGCTGAAAGTGAGTGCGAGCGCGCTCAACCAGACCATGCAACGGATGCCAGCCATGATGGGTTCCTTGACCTGCCTACCGGCGCACGCGGAACGGTTCCGTCACGATGCTCGGTTTGGCGTTCTTCTTCGACTCCGCAACCATCTGCTCGACCCTCGCCATTACCCGCGAATTCTCAATGACCACGCCGTCCTTGATGGTGTGCACGATGCCGCGCGTGCGATACATGCGGCCGTTCTCGCCGAGGCGTATTGCGCCGAACGAATACAGATAATGGAAGTTCTCCGCGGGATTCCCATCCACGATCAGCAGATCGGCGAGGTAGCCCTGATGGATCAGGCCGAGCCTGGAATGACCAAGGGTGAGTGCGCTGTTGTAGGTCGCCGCCTGAATCACCTCGAGGTTGTGCATGCCGGACTCGCGCATGAGCTGCAGCTCGCGGATGTTCGAGAAGCCCGCCGTCGCCCATTGGAAGTTGTCATCCGAGCCGTAGGCAACACGTCCACCGCGCCGGTTGAATTCGTGGATCAGCTCGGACCACAGGTTGAAGGCGTAATGCCAGTTGTACTCGTCATCCGAGCTCCAGTCCCAGTGATGCGCGGCGTGCAGTGTGACGTCGGGACCGTTGCGGTCAACCAGCGCCTGGTGCGTGTACTTCTCGTGCCAGGGCAATGAGAACCCGCGCAGCAGATCGCGATTGCCCTCATAGGTCACGCGCGTGGGCAGCATGGTCGCACCGTACGCGATCAGTGAATCGACCACCTGTCCGAGCAATCGCTCGCGTGCACGCGGATCCTGGCCGACGTCCAGCCACACGCGCGCGGCCTGCCGGAACCGATGGTTCTCGTTGTCATAGTCGTAATCGCGGGGAAAATCCTGCGTCTGGCGTGGCAGAGCCGCTTCTGCGTAGCCGTAAAGATGTTCGATCATGGTCACGCCGGCCCGCGCGGCATCGACCGCATTGATCACGTTCGTCGTGGCTGGTGGCAAATGGAACGTCGTGATGCCGCCCTCCGCCTTCACCGCCTGGCACACCGCCGTGAGCAGCTCGAACGTCCAGAACACGTCCCCGCGGCCGACGTCCACGACGTGCGCGCCGGCCGCCTTCATCGCGCGCGCAATGCGCGGCGCTTGCGCGGGATCTTCCTGCTCGGCCAGCGTCGTGCCCGTCCCCCGGCCCCAGCGCCAGATTGGGAACATGCGCGGCGCCAGGTACTCGTAGCGTTCCGCGCGATCGTGCTGGCGCTGTACCTCATCGGTACGGGCATCGGCGCCCGGCACGCCGCTGGTCACGCCATGCGCGAGCTTGAGATAATGCGTGTATTCGAGCGGCAGCTCGGCTTCTCGGGTGTGATAGTGCAGGTCAATCATGCCCGGCATCACGTACATGCCGCGTCCCTCGATCACGCGGTCGCCGGTCCAGCGCGCAGTCGTGTTTTCCTTGAGCGCCGCTACCGTAACCATGCGCAGGTCGGCGATCACGTTGCCCTGGATCAGCAGGTCGTACGGACCGATCGGTGGGCCGCCATGTCCGGGAATCACCATGGCATCGCGGATCACCAGCCGGTTGTAGGGTCCGGCGGCCAGGTTGTCGAACTGCCGGGTCTGTACCGGCGGCAGCTTGGGCCGCACGGGCACCTGCGCGTCCAGCGGCTGCCGTTCCATGGCCAGTGCGATGAGCGCCACAGTGCAGGCCGCAATACGGGCCATTCGATTGCACGTCCGCCGATGCATCGAAACCTCGTTCATTTGGATTGTCAGATCGTTGCTGCAACCGTTGCAAACGCGTCCGCATAGGTCGGCGATGACCGCAGCAGTGCCAATTCTTCCTCGGTCATGTCGGCGGGTATGTCGGCAAACAATGGTGTAGTCAGGTAGCGCTCGCCCGTGTCAGGCAGCATGCAGAGCACCGTCGATCCTTTCGGCGCATCCTTGCACACTTCGATGGCCGCGGCGAAGGAGCCGCCGGCTGAAATGCCGACGAAGATTCCTTCCTGGCGCGCAAGCTCTTTACTCCAGCGCATCGCTTCGGGCGGCGGCACCTTGATGATGCGATCGACATATCCGGCCGCGACGGCGTCGCCGGTGAGCTTGGGAATGAAGTCCGGGCTCCAGCCCTGAATCGGATGAGGTTTCCACGCCGAATGACGTGCGGCGGGCGCGCCGTCCGGTTTGCGCGGCTGTTCGGCGCCGCTCGAGACCATCGCCGCATCGATCGGCTCGGCCAGCACGATCTGCGTTTCCGGCCGCTCCTTCTCCAACACGCGACCCACGCCCTTGAGCGTACCGCCAGTGCCGAAGCCCGTGACCCAGAAATCGAGCCGCTCACCCTGGAAGTCGTTGATGATCTCGCGCGCGGTAGTGCGGGCGTGCATCTCGGCGTTGGCTTCGTTCTCGAACTGCCGCGTGAGGAACCAGCCGTGTTTCTCCGCGAGCTCGATCGCTTTCTGCACCATGCCGGTCCCTCTGCCCGCCGCCGGTGTGAGCACGACCTTGGCGCCGAGAAAACGCATCAGCTTGCGCCGCTCGACACTGAACGAATCGGCCATGGTGACGACCAGTGGATACCCCTTCTGCGCGCACACCATGGCGAGGCCGATTCCGGTGTTGCCGCTGGTCGCTTCGATCACGGTCTGGCCGGGCTTCAGTTTGCCGGTCTTTTCACCATCCTCGATGACGCCGAGGGCGAGTCGGTCCTTGACCGAGCCGAGCGGATTGAACGCCTCGATCTTGACGAAAAGATTGATGCCCTGAGGCGCCAGCTTGCCGACTCGGACCACGGGTGTGTTGCCGACCGTTTCCAGGATGTTGTTGAATTTGGGCATGGGGTCTCCAGGTGCGCTCGTTGAATTGCGGGACAAGTGCTGAAACTGCGAGGGATAGTACTCGCCTGGCCAGCGTCACCCGGATTTCATCGACCGGGCCAGCAGTTTGGCCCGCAGCGGAATCCCGCGACCTCAGCTGCCGGGTCTGTGACGCATTTCGCCCCTGATCGTCTGCCTGCCACTAAGCGGAAGCGCTGCTTCTGCAAGCACAGCGGGGTTGTCAGGAACCTTCGCCCGTCCTTCGGGCGCCTGACACGCATTCGTTGTTAAACGCAGAAAACGGCGATTCCTGGTCCTGACACCTTCACTTAAACGAGAGAGGCATTCTATGTGGAAGAAGGAAGATGCCATGCCTATGGATCCGCGTCCGGAGGTGGTACCGAGTTTCGAGCGAGCCGCGCCACCGAGGTCTTCAAACGATCGTGCGACCAACGATCCTGCGACCATTGGCCGGTCGATAACGATCAAGGGCGAAGTGAAGGGTGATGAGGATCTGCTGATTCAGGGCAGAATCGACGGGTCGGTAACGCTCAAAGAGTACGCCGTCACAGTGGGTCCTGAGGGTGAAGTGAAAGCGGACATTGGTGCCCGAGTGATCACCGTGGAGGGAAAAGTCGAGGGCAACCTCACCGCGCAAGAGCAGGTCACCCTGCGGAACTCGGCGCGGGTTCAGGGCAACATCAATGCTCCCCGGGTCGTCCTCGAAGATGGCGCCCGTTTTCGCGGCGGTGTCGACATGGGTGAAATAGCCGGCGGGGTCACGCCGGTTCAATCGGACCGGGCAGACAGTCGGTCAACGCACGCCAGCGCGAAGCCGGCGGGCGGGAACCCGACTGTAGCCGCCGACCGTGAGATGGCCGCATCTAGCGGACAAAAGGATACAACCGCCCAGACCGCTCGAATCTCGCGGTAGGCCCGGCGTGGCATGGCCCCGCAGGCCTGGTAGCGCTACGCCGGCAGACCCTCGCGCGTCACCTCGCTTGCCTCACTCCGATTCAGTCGAGGGCGTTGCGCCAGGGACTGCCGCTGTCTTTCAGGGGCTGAGGGAGGATCGCAGTCACGCAGTGCTCGATTTGGGTGCAGCCGCCGACCAGAACCTGCGCGTGTACAGCCGCTTCGCTCGCTGGATTCATTTCGCTGACCTTCTCGGCGATCCGTGGTCGCATCGAGGAGAGCAGTCGGCCGGCGGGCTGCACTTGCCACGGCTCGATCGCGCCTATGACGTCGTGTTCGCGTGGGATATTCTGGACCGCCTGTTTCCAGAAGCCCGTTCGCGCCTGGTGCAGTGGCTCACCGACACCACCGCCGCGAGCACGCGGGTCCACGCAGTCGTGCGCGCCTCCGAGGACTCTATTGCGCGGCCCCTGCGATTTACGCTCATGGATCTCGGGCGAATTCGATACGAGATTGCGGGAACCGCACGACTGCCGGTATCCAGAATGCTGCCCGCCGAAGTCGCGAAGGTACTCGCACCATTGCGAGTCGCACACGCCTTTACGTTGAAGAACGGGTTACGCGAATACGTGGCGGTCCGACCGTAGCCGCCAGGGGCCGCGAGGTCCGGCGTGAGAACACGTCCGGCGCCCGCGGCCTTCATTAACTCCGACGATCACACGTATAGGTTCAGAACCACCACATCGGATACGTGAGCTTCGGATCCTCCTCAAAGAACCCACGCGGCGGCGGCTCCTCCGCAGGGAATTCGAGCTGCTGCGTGGCGTTGCTTCCGGGCGTGTTCAGTGAAATGCCCGAATTCCAGTCCGGTGGATTCACTCCCAACAGCCAGCGGACGAAGAAGTCATTGCGCTTGCGCGTGCCGTCCCGACCGGTAGCTCCGTGTCCTCCGTTGGGCACGACCAGCAGGTCGAAGTCCTTGCCGGCCTTGATCAGCGCGTCGGCCACCTGCAAGGTCGATGACGGGTCGACGTTGGTGTCCAGCTCACCGACCGTCAGATAGATGTGGCCCTTCAAATTCTTCGCGGCCGTCACGTTCGAGTTGGCCTCATAGTGCGGGCCCATCTCGCCCATCCACGCCTCGTTCCACCAGATCTTATCCATGCGATTGTCGTGGCAGGCAGAGTTGGCCACCGCGACATCGTAGAACTCCGGATGGAAGAAGACCGCGCCGGCCGCGTTCTGCCCGCCGGCGGAGGTGCCGTAAATGCCGACGCGCGTGATGTCGTACCAGGGATACTTCTTGTTGACCGCCTGGTGCCACAGGATGCGATCGGGAAAGCCGGCATCCGCGATGTTCCGCCAGGCGACATCGTGGAAGGCTTTCGAACGGTTGCTCGTGCCCATGCCATCGATCTGCACGAGCACGAAGCCGATTTCTGCCAGCGACACCAGGTTCTGGCCGCCACCCCAGGTCTTGGGCACGAACGATCCGTGTGGCCCGGCGTAGATCTGCTCGATGACCGGGTACTTCTTTTTCGCATCGAACGTGACTGGCCGCACGACGATGCCCCAGATGTCGGTCTTGCCATCGCGGCCCTTGGCGACGACAACCTCGGGCGGCCTGAATCCGGCTTTGACCGCCGCAGACATGTCACCCTTCTCGAGCGCGAGCGTCTGGCGATCGCTGGCGCGCTTGAGCTCGACCACCGGCGGCAGGTCGACGCGCGAGTACGTGTCGATGTAATACTTGCGGTCCGCCGACCAGGTGATGCTGTGCGAGCCATCGGCTTCGGTGTAGGCAACCAGGCCCGTCCCATCGAAGTTGATGCGATAGTAGTGAATGAAGTACGGGTCCTGACCCTGGTTCATGCCGCCGGCGCGGAAGTAGATCTGACGGTTGGCCACATCCACGCTGTCCACGCCGCGCACCACCCAGTCACCCTTCGTGATCTGGTTCTTTGCCCGGGCCGTCTTCCCATCGAACAGGTAGAGGTGGTTCCAGCCATCGCGTTCCGACGCCCAAATCAACTCATCACCGGAATACGAATCACAGGCGCCCCCACCACCGGACAGGCGGCAGTTCGAGCCGACGTCGTAGGTGTAATTGTGGGCCTGGTCACTGTACATGAAGAAGCTCCTGGTCACCTCATCCACCATCGGACGCACGGCGCCGGTCGTGGCATCCACCTCGAGCACGCGGTAGATCATGTGACCGCGCTGATTGTACTGGAACGAGTACGCGCCGTTGTCCTTGCGCCAGATCGGCCGCGAGATCGTATACGGATTCGGAAACAGAGACCGGTCGACAGTGATCTGCTTCTTCGTCTCGATCTCGAAAATCGCCGGCTGGTTGGAATCGAGTCGGTCACCGGGCTTGCGGTAAATTCCGTCGCCGAAGTTCCCAGGCGCCTCGTTGTAGGGCACGAGCTTGGGCTGTACCTGGTCCGTCGGCGACGACTGAATGTACATGGGGACTCGCTTGTAGCCCGGGACCTGCCGATAGGCGACCAGCTTCTTCGAGTCGGGCGACCATTCGATGGAGCCGAGCTGATAGGCATCGCCTTCCGACCCGTCGGTGCTCAGCAGCGTGTAGGTCGGCGCACCACCGCCGCCGCGACCACCGCCGCGTCCACCACGACCGCCACCGGCATCACCGGCGGCACTGGTGGGCGGCGCAGGCCGGAGCGCGATGTTGTAGTTCTGAATGAACGCGACCGTCTTGCAGTCCGGCGAGAATACCTCGGTCCTGGTCTGACCCGGCTGGAGCGCGGTTTCGCCCGCGCAACGCGGCGTGTTTGCAGCCTGGCCGCCGCGCCCGCCGCCACCACCACCACCGCCGCCACGCCCGCCGCGGCCGCCCGCCTCCTGCGTCGCTGCGCCGACGCGCGTGCACGACGTGCCTGTGACCGTGCAACGATAGCGCGACCCGCTCGCGTTGCCCTCGATGGCGGTTCCATTCTCCACGATTGCGATCGATTGGAAGGGCAGGGTGATCTCCGTGTACTGCGTACCGGTCGCACTCGACAGGCTCCTCGCTACCGCCGCGTGATCGAAGGCCGGCTGCTTGTTCCACTGATCGGCGTCGACCCGCACGAACCGGTTGCCGCCGGTCACTGAGACCCGGTACACCGCCTGGTTGGTTTGGCCGATCCATCCCAGGCCCTGGGTCAGGCCCGTGGTGAGGTTCTCGAACCGCTGGTTGATCGTGGCGGCCCGGCGGTAGTCCTCGAGCGTCCCTTGCGCGCTGGCCGCAAGCGGCACTGCCAACAGCGCGGCGCACAGGGTCGCATTCATCTTCCGGTGGATCGCCACCGAAGCAAGGCCGTGCAGCTTCATCGGAACCTCCTGTCTGGCTGTTCTTGCGCCGGTCCGGCGCGGTCTAACGAAGACAGCGACTAGCTGCCCCGGAGTGGAGTGGTCTGGATATTTTATACAATCCGGGCCCGCTCTGCCATTGTTCAGACATTTACGCCCAGGCGCGGGACTACGCGGGTGTCGGAGCTCGTCCCGGTTCGAGTTTACGCGCGGCCTGCGGGTTCAGCCGATCGATGCTCCGCGAAAATTAGCTCGCGCCAAATTACGCAGCATTTCTCGAAGCCTGGAACGAAGCCGACCCCGGATTTGGCGGCAGTCGAAGCCGCTTTTTCTCACTCGGACATGGGAAACAGCAGCTCATTGCCGTCAGGGTCGTCGCTACTGCTCAGCAAGTCCCGCCGCTCGCGTCTGTTGCAGTATCACTTCGGTTCGGTCGGGCGGCTTTGTGAGCCTTCAACCGCGCGAACTTTGCCGCCCGCTCGACCGATTTGAGCGCGAGGGCGGCGTCCCATGCGACGGGGTAGGGGCCGCGCCGCGCTCGTTCCACGATGACCTGCTCATCCGCGAACTGCTTTCCCCACAAGGCAATCCAGACATCGTAGATCCAGAGGAACAATACTTCGTGTTCGTCCTCGGAGCCGGCGACGCCGATTTGCAGGCGATGACCAAGCTCGTGTACGAGAGTTGCGCGCTTGGTGGCTTCCGGATAGCTCGCTCGCATGTGCATCGGCCGGTCACGGAAGCCGGAATTGCTCACGCCCTCGATGACGATCGCGGTGATCGCGGTATCCGCGTAGGGCGGTGAGTCGAAGCGGATCCCGGCGATGCGTTCCATCGTGCTGATGATACGCGCGCCTTCGCGGTTCCAGATCGCGGTGTACTCGCGTTGCGCGGCCGCGAACGAATCCGATTGCGCAACAAAGGTCGTCCTGATCGCCGACACGGATGGCCCGGTCCGGGTGTCGCCGCCGGTGCGCGCACTCGTGCACGATGCTGTCAGCAGAATCGTCATTGCCGCCGTAAATCGAATCATGCGCTCGCTCCTCCGAACTCATCGCACGCCAAACATAAACCGCTGCCCAAACCGCGTACACGGATGTAACTTACTTCAATGGCGATGCTGAAAAGAACTACCTGGCTGCTTGCGCTGGTGCCCGCCCTGGCCGCGGGCCAGCAGTCCCAGCCACAGTGCACGCAGCCCACGGGCGGTGATCCCAACCGACCCTTTCCGGTGTGCGATGTGCGGGCGGTCATCACGCGCGGGCCGTACCTCTCGGCGCCCACGGACACGTCGGCCACCATCACGTGGATGACCGATGTGCCGTCCCATTCTCGCGTGCTGTATGGTGCGGGAGCGCTGAACCGGGAGCAGCTGTCCGTGAAGGATGGCATGATTCCGGTGGGTACGCTGCACTCCGTTCGGCTGACCGGACTGCAGCCGGGTCGCACCTACCAGTATCGTGTGACGGCAACGCCGGTGCTGGAACTGAACACCTACTGGCCGAAGAAGGGGCAGGAGGTGGAGAGCGCAACATACTCGTTCACCACATTCGACAGCAGGAAACCCACGACATCGTTTGTGTCTATCTCAGACACCCACGAGAGTGCCGCGCGTATTGATTCCATCATGCGGCGCATCGATTGGACGAAGACCGAGTTCCTGGTGCACACCGGTGATGCGTTCAACGGCGTGACTTCGGAGGCGCAGGTCTGGGATGGCTGGCTGCAGCCGCTGATCAAAGGCGGGCTGAGCGCGTCGAAACCGCTGCTGTTTGCGCGCGGTAATCATGACACACGCGGCCCCTTTGCGCGCGAGCTGGAGCGCTATGTCCCGATCGAGGAAGGCCGCTTCTACTACACGCGCGAAATCGGGCCCGTGCATCTGATTGTGATCGATACTGGTGAAGACAAACACGACAGCACGCAGGTGTACGCGCGGCTGAATCGCATGAAGGAATACCGCGCGAGCGAGCTGGCCTGGCTGCGTGAGCACACACGTACCAGCGCACGGCTCAAACAGGCACCCTTCCGCATTGTGGTCATGCACCAGCCGAGTTGGGGCTGGCTGGACGATGACACCACAACCGCGCGCGCAGAGTGGAGTGCCGCCGCCAACCAGGCCGGCATAGATCTGGTCATTGCTGGCCATCGTCACCGCTACTCGCTGACCGCCGCGGGCGGCCCAGCAGGCAACACGTATCCGATTCTGGTCGTGGGCCAGGGTCAGCACGCCACGGTTGACGCCAGCGAAACTGAAGTGCGTGTCACGGTGTTTGGCAACGATGGCAATGTGGTCGGTGGCTTGACCGTAACGCGCCGGCCGCGTACGGACACTGAATCCGGGAGCGTTGGGCGAGCGATGAGTCTATCCGGTCCTCGTAATGACGAGCGCCAGTTGGCGCGCTAGCTGCGACCGCGCTGCCGCCCGCCATCGCGCACGAGGTAGAGCCCGGTCCGACCCAAGGTCTGCGCGAGATGAACCAGCATGGCCTCGGGCTCGTGCACGATCTGCCGCCAGGTAAGACGCATCACGGTCACACCGCTCGCCGTCAGCTGGGCATCCCGGCGACGGTCGTTCTCGAAAGAGTGCGGCGACGAGTGGAATGCGAAACCGTCGACCTCCACCACCACTCCCACGCGCCTGCAGGCCGCGAAGACGGCGTACGGCGTCATCGCCAGGCCGGAGCGGCTGCGCATCGCCGGTGTGATGCAGAGTGACGTGCGTGATGCGATGCGGGATGCGCAACCGCAGGTCCGCACCTCCTGCAGTAGTCGCGTTGGCTATGTGGGGCGGGAGCGATGCGACCGTGGCAATCTCGAGCGCGACCAGTCCGGCACCCAACTCATTGGGGCCGTAAATCGCTACGACAGCGATGTGGAATCCGCGCCAATTGAACGCCGCGCCTTCACCCACGACGCGCTCTTCGGTATCCGATCCGAGCGCGAGGCGCACGTGCGCCGCATCACTCGCAGCGCCGCCCGACGCGTCGACCGCAGTACTCAATACGGCGATTTGGAATCATGGAAGCCAAGCGTGTCTCCCGCCCCGATGTTGCGGCGGGTCGCATCGGCGGCATGCCCGAGCCGTGGTTGATCCTCCCATTGCTCATGGGGAACAATCGGCGGACGCGGGACGGTGGTTACGTAACGACGCGCGGAGCAGGCGGCGACGATGGCGAGGAGAGCCAGGACGACCAGTGAGCGTTTCATGCCATGCAGCCTAGGCAACGGTCAGTGCCTTGAGCGCGCGCACGAACGTGTCCAGCTCGGCGGTGGAGGTGTACACCTGCGGCGTCACGCGCACGCCACGCACACCCGCGTTGTCATAGCCCACGGTCCACACGTTGTATTTTTCTAGCAGCAGCTTCGCCAGATCCAGGGGTTTGATGCCGTCGATGCCGACGTTGGTAATAGCACAGGAGCGGCGCGGATCGGTTGGCGTGTTCAGCACGATGCGCGGCTGGCCGCGCACCTGCTTCACCCAGTACTGCTGTAGATAGCGCAGGCGTGCTTCCTTGCGCGCACCGCCGATCAGCTCGTGAAATGCGATGGCGTTCTCGATGGCCAGGTCGGTGTGGGCCGGGTGTGTACCCGTGTGGTTGAGTTTGCGGATGTCGTTCACGGGCACGGTATCGTCGCCGTAGATCGGCCAGAGCTTCTCGATGCGATCCTGCTTCACGTACAGGATGCCAGCGCCCAGCGGAGCGGCCAGCCATTTGTGCAGCGAGGCGCCGAAATAGTCGCAGTGCAGGTCGGGAATCCGGAACTCGAAATGGGCAAAGGTGTGTGCCCCGTCCACCATGACCGGCACGCCGCGCTCGTGCGCCAGGTCGCAGATGGCCCGCACGGGCAGAATGTGGCCGGTCACGTTCACCATGTGCGGAATCATCAGCAGGCGCGTCTTTGGTGTGATCGCGCGCGCGTACAACTGGACGATTTCGTCGTCCGACTTCGGGTCCAGCGGAATATCGACGAGGCGATTGACCATGCCGTAGCGTTTCGCTTGCAGATTGAACATGTACAGCATGGCCTTGTAGTCCTGGTTGGCCATCACGGCCTCGTCTCCCGCCTTCCAGTCGAAGCCGGCGATCACCGTGTCCAGCGATTCGGTCGTGTTGCGCGTGACAATGAGCTCCTCCGTCGCGCAGCCGGCCAGGCCGGCCAGGCGAGTGCGGATGCGCAGCTTGTCTGGATCCCGGCGCGTGCGCAGGTAATGCGAGGCCTCGAGATTGAGCGCGCGCACGTGATTGATAAATGCTTCGAGCACGGGCTCCGGCTGGAAGCAGTAAAAGCCATTCTCCAGGTTGATGTAGTCGCTGGTCAGCTTGAACTTCGTGCGGAGCGCTGCCCAGAAGGGGTCGTCCTGGGCAAGCTGGTCGGCCGGCTGCGCCGTCAACCGTTCCAGCAGTTCAGGTCCCAGCACGAGACTGGCCGCCGTGCCTCCCAGTGTCCGAATGAAATCGCGTTTGTTCATTGTAACGCTCCCTCGCTCACCAGAGATCGCTCATGACAATCGTAGGCGGCGGCTTCCAACCACCGCAAGCGGCCAAGGTTCCGTGACTACGAACCTCGCCGTGTCGGTCGGCGTCGCGGAATAGAGCAGGCTCGCAAGCAATCGACCGAAAGCAACGACGCGACGATTCCCAATCCGAGCCAACGAGCACGGGCCGCATCCCTTCGCGCACCATCGCAAGAACACTTCTTTGTCCAGCTCCGAGCGCCATGCGCGTCGCCAGCTTCTGCGTGCGCGTGCGGACCGTATACGCGAGCACGCTCTACGTGCCGAGTGCGGCAATCAGGACTGAGGCGGCTCCAAAATACGATGAACCCGCCGGTTGCGAAGGCACTCCCACATCGGCTTCTGCGGATCGCCAACCATTCTTCCCCCAGAGCTAAGCTGGGGTCTCATAATGGATACGATTCGCCGCTTTTCCGCAGCGGCCAAACATGTACTGCGCGGCCTGCTCTTCCAGGTTGAAGCGCTGGACCTGATGACCTACGTCGCCTGCGCGGCCCTGCTTGGTGGCGTCGCGATTGCCGCCACGCTGATTCCCGCACGACGCGCGTCACGCGTTCAGCCCGGGGCCTCGTTGCGCTCGTAGGAATTCATTCACACCCTCCTGCATGCACGCTCACAGGCCATGATCCAGGTGTGCATTCAACTTCGCCATGTTTGCTCCGTATCGTGCCAACAGCTGACTCACGG
>JBBDWZ010000151.1:0-28042 GCA_040902615.1 Gemmatimonadota bacterium
CGGGCTGGATCGAGGGCGCAACCATAAAGTGAGCAAACTGCGGCGCCGTTCTCGCGCGTGCAGTGCAGTCGCAGGGTTGATCCGTGAGAGGACTTGATAGCGGCGACGAGCGCGATTTCGGCGGCACGCAGAAAACGTTGAAGCCTGAATGCCCCCAGGGCGTCAGCGGTCTGATCGTCGCCGGTCAATTTCACCGACCGCGATTGTGCGAATGCCTGCAGACGCGAGAGCAGCGCGCGCGAGATTTCTCCGGTGTCACCTATGACAATTTCGTCGTGTGCAATGGACCCGACCTCGGCCAGCTCCTGCAACCCGTCGAGCAGATAAAGGAGCTGTTGAGCGGACTGGTGGATGCGCTCGACTGGTTCGCGTTGTCGATCGCTGAGCTCGCCATACAGGCCGTCGGACAGCAGTTCCTGGTAGCCGAGTATCGCGGCAAGCGGCGTCCGCAGCTCGTGTCCGAGGACACCGATCAGGTCACTGAGTTTCATGTGCCGGGTTCATCAAACCGTCCGCGCGCAACACGCGGGCCAATTGGATGAACTGGTCCGGGGACAGATTTTCAGGTCGATCCGCCGCATTAATGCCGGTGGCGGCCTCGATTGACCCGATGTCTCCTGCGCCGATCTGGTAGTTGGGCGCATGGCGCAGGATGTTTTGGAGCTGTTTGCGGCGCTGGCCGAACGCAGTCCGGGTGAGCTCGCGCAGATCGTGTTCCTCGGGGCGGGTCAGCCGGCCCGGCCGAAACGGTGAGATCCGTACAATTGCGGAATCCACCTTGGGCGCCGGGCGGAACGAGCCGCGGCCCACCGTGAACAGGCGCTCGACCCGTGCTACCGATTGCACACCCACACTGAGTGCGCCGTAATCCTTGCTGCCGGGCGCGGCGGCAATGCGAACGGCGACCTCCTTCTGGACCATCAATACCAGCTGAATTGCCCGCTGCTCGAACTCGAGCAGGTGAAACAACAAGGGCGTGGTAATGTTGTATGGAATGTTGCCAATCACCTTGTAGTCAGGCGGCAGGTTCAACTCGGCCGCCTCGACTTCCATTACATCGCGATGGATGAGCTCGAAGTGGCTGTGTGAGCCGTACCGCTGCTGCAACCGTTCGGCGAAGCGATCGTCGAGCTCGATCGCAATCAAGCGATGCACGCGGTCGACCAGGTGCGTGGTCAATGCGCCCATGCCGGGTCCGACCTCGATCAGAACATCGCTCGGCTGCGGGTCGATGGCAGCCGCGATCTTCTGCTGGATACGGGGATCGATCAGGAAATTCTGGCCGAGCGATTTTTTTGCTCGGACGGGCTCGTTCATCCGCGGACCAGGACCGCCGATCGATCGTCGGGCGGAACGATCAATGTGGCCTGCTCGGCACGGGCGAAGAGTTTCTCGAGGATTTCTGCGGGCGCCAGCTTCCGCGCACGCTTCACTTCCTGCACGAGACTGCGTTCACCACTGTCCTTGCCGTCGGTAAACGCATCGGAGAGTCCGTCGGTGAAAAGGCAGAGCAGGTCGTCGGTCCAATTCCAATCCACAGTCGCTTCGTGATACTGATCGAGCGGAACGATTCCCATGGGCGGATCGGTCGCGCCCAGCCTCTGGGCTTTGCCGTCCGGCGGGATGAGAAACGCGTGCGGGTGTCCCGCATTGGCATAGGTCAGCCGGCCGGCTTCCGGATCCAGCACACAGTAGAAGAGCGTGAGGTACATCTCGGTGCTCTCGAGTTCTTTCTTGAGCGCCTGGTGAACATTGCGCAGCACTTCGGCCGGAGGGCCTGCTTGTTGTGCGTAGATCGCGGCCGCACTGATGGCCAATGCCATGATGAGCGCGGCCGAGAAGCCGTGACTGGACACATCCCCGATCATGATGCCGACTCGATCGCCGGACAGACGGAAGATCTGGTAGAAGTCACCGCCAACCGAGTCGGCGGGCGCGCAGCGCGCCGCCACGTTGAGTTTGCCGATTACCTTGATGACATCCGGCAGCAGCTTCAGCTGGAGGTCGTGCGCCAGCTCGAGCTCGCGCACCATGCGCTCCTGCCGCAGGCTTTCCTGCACCAGCCGCTGGGTTTCCAATGCGGCGCCGATCTGGCTGGCGATGGCAGCCAGTAGCCGGGCATCACCGGCGTTGAAACGGACGTTGCTGCGACGGCCCACCAGCGTGATCACACCCACCGTGCGAGGCTCGTTGCCAGCACCGGGCGGCGTATAGTTGATCGGGACCGAGAGAAACGCTTCTCTGCCGAGTGGTCGCGGCTCGAGTCGCGGCAGATTTTTCGCCGCCGAGCCGCGCTCGATATTGAGCGGCTGCTTTTCACGAAACACCCACGCGGTTGCCGAATCCGGATCATCGATCGGAATCGGTCCGGTCAGGCCTTCCTCGCCGACCGCCGCTGCGAGGTGCAGTTTCTGATCGTCCGGATGCAGTACCCAGAGTGATGCGCGACGCGCACTCAGCACATCCGCCACCTCGGCGAGGATCCAGTGCGCGGCATCGGGAATGGAGAGCACCGAGCCCAGAATCTCGCTGATGAAGTACAGCAGGTTGATCTCTTCGTACCGCTCGGTGAGCTCACGCGCCGCCGAACGCGCTTCCCGCTCGAAACTCAGGATCTGTTGTACCGTGTGTGCCAGAAACTCGAGGTCGGCATCCCGTGCCGTGCCGCCCACGGCTTCCAGCTCGAGCTGCACATTTTCGGAGAGTGCGAGCGGCAATCGCAACGAAGTCGGCTCCGGCGCGCCATCACCGCCGGGAAACAGGTTGGACCACTTGCCGTCGTCGTCGCTCCATAGCCGCACGTCCGTGCAATCGTAGGCACGACCGAATGCCTCCAGAGCCGCGGTAATCGCGGCCGGCAGCGGAGCGAGGTCGGAGAGCGCGGGCGCGTTCACTGGCTGGCTTCCATGCCTTCCGCGTTCATGATCGTCCGGCTGAGGAGCACCATGGTAATCGAATTTCCGCGTTCATTGAACTCGACGCGGTCCATCAATTTCTTGATCAGATAGATGCCGCGGCCGCCGGATCGAAGCCGATTGGTCGGCAAGGTCGGATCCGAGAGTTTTGCCGGATCGAAACCGCGTCCCTCATCGGTGACCTGCACCATGATCTCTTCGCTGGTGAGACGGGCTTCGACGCGTACGTGCTTTTCGGGATCGCGACAATTGCCGTAAAGCATTGCGTTGGCCAGCGCTTCTGTGAGACCAACTCGGAAGTTCAACCGCAGGCGATCGTAGTCGAAACCGACTTCGTGCCCGCGATCCATCAAGTAGGTGACCGCGCGCTCGATCGCGCGCAAATCGTTAGGAAGCTCGAGTGTATAATCGAACGGCATCGTGCACCGGAATTCCACGTTACGGCGGGTCGGCGCGTAAATCGCTCCGACCCGCGTTCAGGGCATCATAATGCCCGTACCGGCGCAACGGTAGGTCAGAAAGAGGCGAGCGCTTCGTCTCGACTGGTCGCGATGTGAAAGAGCGTGTCCAGCTTGGTCAATTCGAACAGTGTGCGCAGGTCTTCATTCAGATTTGCCAGCCGCAGCTCACCACCCTGCTCGCGAATCTTCTTCGACAAGCTGACCAGCACACCCAGGCCGGATGAATCGATGTAGCCTGTGCTGGAAAAATCGATCAGAAACTTGCGTGCACCCTTATCCAATTCCTCGAGTACCTTCTGTTTCAGCTCCTGCCGATTTCCTACGATCAGCTGCCCCTCCACATCGATGACCGTTACGTCACCGTGCTTCTTCACGTCGAAGCTCATCGTTCCCCCATATCGCGAGTCAAGAATCTGGTGCCAGGCGATTTCCCGAACCTGCGGCGTTATTTGCGGTCGTCACCACGCCGCGCGTTGGGCAAGTTCGGTGCCGAAGCCGAGGCCTGCAGTGCGGTCACGCAGGCGACATTTACGATATCCGCTGCGCTCGCGCCGCGCGACAGGTCGTTGGCCGGCCTGGCCAGCCCCTGCAGGATCGGGCCGATGGCTGAGGCGTGCGCCAGCCGCTGCACCAGCTTATACGCGATGTTCCCCGAATTCAGGTCCGGAAACACCAGGACATTGGCACGCCCGGCCAGCACCGAGTCGGGTGCCTTCCGATTTGCGATGGCCGGAATCAGGGCCGCGTCCGCCTGAAGCTCGCCGTCCGCGCTGATCTCCGGACGCAACTCGCGGAAGCGCGCAACGACAGCACGCATTTTCTGTACGACCGGACTGTCCGCGCTGCCGTGCGTGGAGTAGGACAGGAATGCAACACGCGGTTCATCGCCCGCGATCTGCCTGCGCGCATCTGCGGCCGCGCTGGCGATATCCACCAGCTGCTCGATCGTCGGATCGGGCACTACACCGGCGTCGGTAAATGTGAGTACTTCGCTATGGTTTCCGCGGAACGGCGCAACCACCATGTAGAACGAAGAGGAAATGGTGGTAATGCCTGGGGCCGCACCGACGCACCAGAGCGCGGCCCGAATGACATCCGCCGTAGGCCGCTGTGCTCCGGCCACACAGCCATCGACCAGGCCAGCACCCAACAGTGCAGCCGCGAAATAGAGCGGGTCGTTGAGCAGGCTCTCGGCCTGTGAGCGCTCGAGGCCGCGCGCGGATCGCCGCTCGAGCAGGTGCTCGACCAGTCGGGGCCGGAGTTCCGAGCCGCGCGGTGAGTGCAGATGAATTTGCCCGGCGTCGACTCCATGCCGTGCCAGCAACGGCGTCACCGGTGCCTCGCCGATCAGCGCACAGTGCGCCAGCCGGTCGCGCTGCAGCAGCGCGATCGCCTCCAGTGTCCGCTGGTCGCTGGATTCCGGGAATGCGATGGTACGCTGGCCCTGAGCCGCGCGCGCTCTCAGCTGGCCGAGGAAATCGCTCATCCTCCGTTGGCTGCGTCGGTCTTGGCGGCCAGCCGCTTCAAGACCGAAGGCGCGACGAAGCCGCTGATGTCACCTCCCAGAGCCGCGATCTGTCGGACCAGGGAAGCGGAGAGAAAGGAATAGCGGGCATCCGGCGCCAGAAACACGGTTTCAGCGCCAGCCCAGAGCGAGCGATTCATGAGCGCCATCTGAAATTCGTATTCGAAATCTGAAACGGCGCGCAGCCCGCGAATGATTATGCTCGCGCCGCGCGCCCGTGCAAAGTCGACCAACAGACCATCGAACTCGGCGGTTTCAACGCGCGACTCGTCGGCGAAGACTTCCTGAATCATCTGCACGCGCTCGCCAATGCCGAACAGCCCCTGCTTGGTCTGGGTGCGCTGGTGTGCAACCGCCACGACCATGTGATCGACGAAACCGAGTGCGCGTCGCACAATGTCTTCGTGACCGCGAGTGATCGGATCGAACGAGCCGGGATAAATCGCGATGCGACCGGTGCTCTGTGCACTCATTCGTCAGCCAGGATGCGGGTGATGGCGGTGTCGCCGTAGCGCCGGGTCAGCGCGGTCTCGCTGGCCGGCATGATCTCACCGGCGCCATGCTCCAGCCAGAGCACCTGCGCGAACGGCCGTTGCAGAAACGACCGGGCCAGCGCATCGGCCAGCCCCTGTCCATAGGGCGGGTCGGCAAGGGCGAGATCATACGCGAACGGCTCCAGGTTCTCAATGAAGCGCAGCGCATCGGCCTTGACGACCGCGCATTCCTGGCCGGCCTCCAGCTTGTCGATATTGGCTTGTAGCGCCTTGAGAGCGCGCGCTGCCTGTTCGACGAACGTGACCGCGGCAGCGCCCCGCGACAGCGCTTCCAGCCCGAGCGCGCCGGAGCCGGAAAACAAATCCAGCACGCGGCTGTCGGGCAGGTCGGGCTGAAGCATACTCATCCAGGCTTCACGGACCCGGTCTGTGGTTGGGCGAGTGTCTCGCCCGGGCGGCGCTTCGATGATGCGGCTGCGCCATTTCCCGGCGATGATTCTCATCGCCTTACGAGAAGGTCGAGCGGATCGGTGGGACGAAAATCGACCAGGCGCATCTGCAGCTCGACCCGGCCATTCCAGTAGTTCTCTTGAAGCTGAAACGCGATGTCGATGGCCGTTTGCGTGTGATCCACCTCACGCAACCGCTCCGCCATACCGAAGCCGATCGCGCTCAAGGTTGACGCATCCTGCACCAGCTCGACCTTCACGTGACCTTCGCCCACCTCGCGTGGGTTGCCCGATACCCTCACACCACGCGCAACGAATACGGGTGACGGGTTGCCGATTCCGAACGGACCGAAGTGACGCATGAGCTGAGTCAGCTTGTGCGATGCATCGCCCAGCTGCACTTCCAGATCGAAGTCGACTTCCGACACCATATCATCGGGCGTCAGCCGGCTGCGTGCGACTTCCTGGAATGCTTCACGGAACTCGGCGATGCGCTCGGGACGGATGTCCATCCCGGCGGCATGTTTGTGCCCGCCGAAGCGCTCGAGGTAATGCCCGCATTCCTTGATCGCATCGTACAGATGGAATCCGGGAATCGAGCGCGCACTGCCGCGCGCCAATGGCGCATTCCGATCGATCGCGAACAGAATGGTCGGTCGATGCAGTCGCTCGACCACGCGTGAAGCCACGATGCCGATCACACCCGGATGCCAGCCTTCACCACCCAGCACGATGGCGTAGTCGCGCGCGGGATCGTAGGTGCTCTCGAGCTGCTCGAGCGCGTGGGCGAGCGTCTCGCGATCCACTGCCTGCCGCGTGCGATTTTCGGACTCGAGTGTGTTGGCCAGCTCACTGGCGCGGGCCTCATCTTCCTCGAGCAGCAACCGTACGCCCTTGCTTGCCTCGCTCATTCTGCCAACCGCGTTGATGCGAGGCGCCAGTACATGGCTCACCTGGCCGGCCGTCAGCTGCTCCAGATCGAACAGTCCGGCTGTCCTGAGCAGGGCCCGCATCCCGATGTTCTGAGATTGAGCCAGGAGTTTGAGTCCATACTTGGCAATCACGCGGTTTTCTCCCGAGAGCGGAGCCAGATCCGCGATGGTCGCAACCGCAACCAGGTCGAGGTAGTACCAGAGCTCTTCGGCAGGCAGCCCGCGCCTGGACCAGAGAGCCTGACACAGCTTGAAGGCGACGCCAGCCCCACACAACGCTTTGTTGACGTAGGTACAGCCAGTCTGATTGGGGTTGACCACTGCAGCCGCTGCCGGCAGCGCATCACCGGGTGTGTGGTGATCGGTCACAATTACATCGATGCCAAGCTGGGTCGCGGTCTCGATTGCGTCGTGTGCAACGATACCGCAGTCGCCGGTCACGATGAGCGCGGCGCCCGCGCGAGCGGCCGCTCGTACACCCGCCTGCGACAGATCGTAGCCGTCGTGGCGCCGGTGCGGAACGAATGCCTCGACTCTGCCGCCCAGTTTGCGCAGAACGCGCGCGAACAGGACCGCTGCACAGATGCCATCGACATCGTAATCGCCGTGTACCAGGATGATTTCATTGTGCTGCAGTGCGTGCTCGAGCCGATCGACCGCGCCCTCCATCCCCTTCAACATGAAAGGATCGAGCAGCTGATCGAGCCTCGGCTTCAGGTAGAGCTTGGCGTCATCGATCTGGGTGAAACCGCGTCGGAACAGCAGACGACAAAGTGGGGCGGGCAACTTGAGCGCATCTTCGAGGCCGGCAATAGCCTCCGCCGTTTCCACGGCGTCGCCGCGCTGAACCCATCTGCGTGCAGGCGGTGCAAACGAAACTACTGTTGGCATCAAGGAAATTTAAACCCGCAGTTGCGTTGGGCCAATAGCCGAGAGGGACAACGAATGAACGAATTGAACGAACGAGCACGAGCACGAGCACGAGCACGACCACGAGTACGATTACGATCGCGGGCGCTCTGTGGGCGGACCTACGACGGGATTACAACGGAGCGATAGCAATGGTCGGCATGGAGTAACGCCGTCGAGCGTCCACGCATTTCGAGCCCGTAATCGTAATCCTACTCGTGCTCGTGGTCGTGCTCGTCCGTTAATCTGTCAATTTGTTATCCCTCGCCTTCGGGAAACAGTATGACGCCGCAGGCTTCGCAGCGGTGCAGTGAGATTGCGGCTTTGACCTGCGTCTGTTCCTGCAGCGGAATGATGTTGAAGCAATTGCCACAGGCGCCGCCGGCTTTTAGCGGAGCGAGCGCGGCCCGGCCCTTGGTGCCGCGCACGCGCTCATAGAGTCGGACTGCCTGCTGGTCCATGCGCAGGACGTGATTCTGGCGGCGATCCTTCAGTTGTTCGATTTGCTGCGTGGCGCGGTCCCTACTCTCGATCAGGTCCTGTTTCCGGGGCTCGACTTCCGCACGGACCTTGACCAGCTGCTTTTCCATGTCGTCGAGCTTCATATCGGTTCGGCGAGTCTGCTCCATCAGCTCGAGCGCTTCCTGCTCGTCCGCGTCAATGGCGCGTTTGACCAGATCCATCTCGGCTCGGGCGGCAGCTTCTTCACGGGCGTTTCGGATACGGTCGAGGCGGGTTTGGTATTGCTTGAGGCGGTCGCGTTTACTGTTGGCGGCGGTTTCCAGCTTGGCAGTCTGCGCCCGCATCTCAACCAGTTTGGCGCGGGCGTTTTCGATTTCGGTCTGTAGTCCTCGTAGGGGGTTCTCCACTTCGTCGATCTGGGGTCCAAACTTCTTTAAGTCGGTTTCTGCGCTCGCGATCTCACGATCGATCGTCTGGAGCTCGAGCAAGGCCGAGTAGACTTCAATCATCCATTTTCACCGGCTGAAGGTCCTGGGCGCTTTCGGCGCCCTTGCCGCGCGTATCGACTCACTTTGTAGCCCAGCCGCGCCATATCCACACCCAGTTTGCGGGACTCCGCCACCAACCGTTGCCGTTCCGCGTACAGCACCTCCTGTTCCTGAGCGCTAGCAAGGGACATTCGGACTTGCAACTCGTCAAGAGTCAAACGCAATCCCCAGACTCGAATTCCGGCCACGGCATCGTCAAAGCTCTGGTCGCCTTCCAGGATTTGCTGTGGATCCGCCTTCAACTCGGCCAGCCGCTGCCGAGCCGCTACGCTCAGCCCAAAGGTAGCCGGAGGCTCGTCCGGCAGCGGGCCGTGTGCGAGCATCGCCTCATACAACTGCCGATGCGCCGGATCGCGCAGGTCGTCTAGAGAAATCACCTTTGCGGCATCCGTTATCCGGTCTGGGTCCCTAAGCAGGAGCACCAGCAACAACCGCTCAGAGGCCCACTCCTCAGTCCGGGCTGCGCCCCGCACGTTTTCTCCCCGCCGTCCTGCAGCGTCCTGCTCCCGGCGTTTACCCCCGCCGGGCGGGCTCAGGCCGACGCTGCGCACCGGGCCCCGGTTGGTCAGCTCGCGCTCGATTGTTTCCCGCCGCACGCCCGTCTTCTCGGCCACGCGCGAAACATAGATGTCCTTGAGTGCCGGGTCCGCTGCTGCGCGTATCGTGTCCAGCAGCTTGTCGAGGGCCCGGCGGATGCCTTCGATATCGTCGAAGTAATGCTGCGCCGCCAGAATTTGCAGCTTGCGATCCAGCACGTCGACCGCTTTGGCAAGGTGAGGCGCCAGCGCCTGGGCCCCGCCCTTTCTCACCATCGAATCCGGATCCTCGCCACTGGGCAGACTCACAACCAGCGGCTCTACCCCGGCCCGCAACAACGTGTCACCTGCCTTGAAGGTGGCCTTGAGGCCGGCCTTATCGCTGTCGTATAGGAGAAGCGCCTGCTTGGTATATCGCGAAAGCAATATGGCCTGATCCTCGGTCATCGCAGTGCCCAGACCGGCCACGACGTTTTCGACGCCGCGTGCGGCGAGCGAGACATAATCCATGAAGCCCTCGACGACGACGGCCAATTTCTCACGGCGAATGGCATTCCGAGACCAGTTCAAGCCATAGAGGTTGCGGCCCTTCTGATAAATCGGTGTCTCGGGTGAGTTGAGATATTTGCCCACGCCGTCCGCCGCTCTGCCGATCACGCGTCCACCGAACCCGATCCAGCGGCCGGACAAGTCGCCGATCGGGAAAATCAGACGGTCGCGCAGGCGATCGTAGGGTTCCTCGGTCTTTTCACTTTCCTTGATCAGGCCGGCAGTAATCAAGACCTGATCCTCGATGCCGTGCTTGTGCGCGGCCTCTCGCAGGGAGCGCCACGCGTCGGGCGCGTAACCGAGACCGAAGCGCTCGGCCATGTCCCGCGTCAGCTCACGGGTTGCCAGATAGTTCCGCGCCCGATCACCGGCCGCTCCGTCCCACAACTGGCCGTGGTAGTAATCGGCGGCAAACGCGATGGCTTCGTAAATCGCACGATGCGGCTCTTCCTGCTGCCGGCTGGTCTCTTCCGGAATCTCGACGCCGACCCGCGCCGCGATCTCGCGTATCGCTTCATTGAACGTCAATCCCTGTCGTTTCATCAGGAAACTGAACGCATCGCCGGATTCACTGCAGCCGAAGCACTTGTAGAAGCCTTTTGCGGGGACGACGTAGAAGGAGGGAGTTTTTTCGTGGTGGAAGGGGCACAGTCCGCGGAATTCCTTGCCGGCTCGTTTGAGAGGCACGTGCTCACCGATCACCTCGACCAGGTCAACGCGAGCGCGCACCTCTTCGACAATGTGATCTGGTATCATTCGAGTTCGGCAACAGTCACGCCTGAACCACCCTCTCCAATTCCACCCTGCCTGAATCTCTTGACTCGACGGTCCGCGCGCAGCAGTTCCGTTACGACCTGGCGCAGCGCGCCCGTGCCTTTGCCATGGATGATGCGCAAGGTGGCCAGGTCGGCTTGCACGGCTGCGTCTACTGCAGGTTGAAGCTGGCTCGCTACTTCGTCCGCGCGCAATCCACGAAGGTCGACTTCCGATGATGCTGTGAAGTCCGTAGCCGCCCAACTGCCACGCGGCCGCGTCGTCGCTTTGGGGGCTTCCACCGCGTCAACCGGTTCGAGCCCCGCAACCGGCACTTGCATGCGCAAGCCACTGGTCTCCACCAAGGCCTTGCCATCCCGAATCTCGATGACACGCCCGGTCGCCCCCGTCGCTGCAATTTTTACAGTGGATCCCTCAACTACATCATCCCCGTCGCCCCCGCCCCCGCCCCCGCCCCCGCTCGCCTCCGCGTCCCGCAGCTTTTCCGCCTGGCGCGCCACGACCTGCTCGATCCGCCTGCGCGCGCCGCGCGCGGCCTCGTCGACTTGCGCTGGCGCCGAAGCTGCTGTGGCCTGCGCGCGCAATTCCCGAATCGCCGATTCAACTTCTTCACGCGCGTGCAGCGCCAGATCGCGGGCCTGCTGGCGGGCACGCCGTTCGGCATCGCGTTCGCGTTTCTTGACCTGCTCTTCTCGCTGCTCCAGCTCGAGGCGCAATGCATCGGCCTCGAGGCGTGCGGCCTCAGCGGCGCTCAATGCCTCGGTCATCGCGCGATCCTTGTCTTCCAGCTCGTTCAGCAGCTGTGCGGCATCGCGCTCGGATTTGGGTACGAACGATTCCGCGGTAGCGATGATATCGGCCGGAAAACCGAGTCGCTTCGCGATCGCCAGTCCATAGCTGCGGCCGGGAATCCCCTTGAGCAGTCGGTAGGTCGGCCGCAGCTCCACCGAATCGAACTGCAACGATGCATTCACGACGCCCGGCTCCTGCGCCGCCAGCAGCTTCAGTTGCCCGAGGTGAGTCGTGGCCACGGTGAGCGTGCCGCGCCGTGTAAGCTCGATCAGCACCGCCTGCGCGAGTGCTCCACCCTCGGCCGGATCGGTGCCGCTGCCCACCTCATCCATCAACACGAGTGCTGTGTGGGTCGCGCGATCAAGGATCTCGCGGATGTTCTTGAGGTGCGCAGAAAACGTCGACAGGCTGGCCTCGATCGATTGCTCATCACCGATGTCGGCAAACACATCCTCGAACAGCGGCAGCGTGCTGCCCTCGCCGATCGGCGGGATCACGCCCGCCTGCACCAGCGCACTGATCAAACCCATTGCCTTGAGCAGGACCGTCTTGCCGCCGGTATTCGGGCCCGAGACCAGCAGCGTCCGTTCACCCGGCTCCAGCACCAGATCGAAGGGAACGACCGGTGCGCCGGTGGCCAGCAGAAGCGGATGGTAACCGTTCACGACGTTGAAGCTCTCGCTGCCGGCCAGTATGACCTGGGGCCGGAATCCGCCGTGCTGTTGTGCGTAGCGTGCCCGCGCATAAATCGCATCCAGCTCGACCAGCGCGCCGAAGCTGCTGCGGATTTCGGCCTCGTGCGGCCGCAGTGAATCCGTCAGCTCGCGCAGGATCCGCTGCACCTCGCGCGCTTCAGCCAGCTCGAGTTCACGCAGCCGGTTCATCAGATCGATCGCGACCGGCGGCTCGATGAACAAGGTTCCGCCAGTCGCCGATTCATCGTGCACCAGTCCGCCGACATCCGCGCGGCCTTCCCGACGCACGGGAATCACGAAGCGGCCTTCCCGCACTGTGACCGACGCGTCCGACACCTGATAGCGTGCCGGCAGCGTGGCAATGAACGCTTCCAGCTTTTCGACGATCTTCGACCGGGCGCCGCGAATCTCGCGGCGGAGCCGCCCGAGCTCGCGCGAAGCACTGTCTTTCACCGTCGCATCAGCACCGATGACGTGATGGATTTTCGCTTCGATCGGTTCCAGCTCGACCAGCCGTTCGGCAATCTCCGCCAACAGCGGAAACGCCGCGCGCTCCTTCAATACCGCCTTGCGTCCCGAGCGCGATGCCTCCAGCACAAAAGCGATGTCACGCATCGCCGCCGGCTCGAGCACCGAGCCTTCGACCGCCAGCTTGCGCAGCTGCGGCCGCAGGTCGGGCACGGCCGCCGCAGCCCAACTCTCCGAGCGTTGCAGAAAAAACTGCATCTGCTCGACCCGCCCAAGTTCCGCATCGATCCAAACCAGTGCATCCGACGGCTCGAGCGCACGCACCGCCTCGGCCCCCAGCGGCCCCGCGGCGTAACCCGCCACGACACCGAGAGCCTCGGGGAATTGCAAGACCTGCAGGGCGTGAAGATTCATTGCGTTAGTGACCGATTAACGAACGAACGGAACGAGAACGACTACGACCACGACTACGGTTTATGATTACGGGCTCACCACGTTTTGACGCTGGAAACCCTCGGTGGCTAACCGAAGTGGTTGGCGCCCGTAATCGTAGTTGTAGTCGTGGTCGTAGTCGTTCTCGTCCGTTCATTCGTTCATCCCTTCATTTGTTCAAAAGCTCTTCCTGCACCAGCCGATTAGCCTCTTTGCCGTCGAACCGGCCTTTGATCCTGCCAGCGATCTTACCCATGATAGGTCCGGCAGCGCTGAGCCCTCCGGCTATCGCTTCGCGTATGTACGCTCGCACGTCGGCTTCGGTGAGTTGCTCGGGCAGGTACGCAGCCAGCAAGCGAGCCTCTTCCTCTTCCTTCTCCGCAAGCTCGTTCCGGGAACCGGCCCGCATCTGCTCAGCGGCTTCCTTGCGGCGCTTGATGCCGCGAGTCACGACCTCAGTGACCTCGGCGTCAGTCGCATCGCGTATGAGCTCGATCTCACGATTCTTGATGTCGGAGAGGATCGTGGTCAACAACATCGTGCGGTGTTTGTCTCGCGCTTTGCGCGCAGTGTTGAGATCCGCCCGTATTCTTACCTTCAACGATTCAGCCATCTCCAAAACCTCCAGCCCACCGGCTTCAGCCCGGCGGCCATTTCAATTTGCGACCACCCAGCACGTGCAGGTGCACGTGATCCACCGATTGACCCGCATCAAACCCCGCATTGATGACCAGGCGATAGCCGCCGTCCGCAATGCGCAGCTCACTCGCGAGATTGCGCGCAACCAGGAACAGCTGTCCAATCAGTTCGGCGTCCGCATCTTCGATCCGGGCGATCGAGCTGATGTGCTTGCGCGGGATCACCAGCACGTGCACGGGGGCCTTCGGGTCTAGGTCATGAAACGCAATCACCTGCTGGTCCTCGTACGCCTTTTTCGACGGAATCTCGCCCGCCACGATCCGGCAGAACAAACAGTCCATATCGCACTCCGTCTGTTTCGACGCGACCCGACTCGGCTCGCGTCTCCCTATCGCCATGGGTTCGTCTCGTTGCGCTATCGCGGCCCTGGCTCGCTGCGCTTACCGTGCAGATGATCAGGAGGGCACGATGAATATCGAGTCATACAGTGCCGAGCTGTTACGCCGCAGTGCCGGTCGCATGCTTTCGCTCAAGCGGCTGCACGAGACACTCAAGCGCGAGCTTGGTCCGGGCGCAGGAACCTATCACCAGCTGCAACAGCGACTCAACCAGGCGCGCCATGCGTTCATCATTCTGGAGCGGCCGAATCCGCTGGCGGATGAGGCGTCATGGCCGGAAACGGTGCGTGCGGAGTACGCACTGGCGCTGGACCGGGCCGGTCTGGATTTGAGCCCGGTAGTTTCGCTGGTTTCGAGCGCCGACGAACAACCCGGGCTGGTCGGCGAGCTCGGGCGCACGCTCAGTCATTTGTGTGAGTGCGTACGCCTGGAGCCCGCGCTCCAGGCCGAGTTGATAGAGGCGCTGGCCGATCTTCCCGCTCTGGAGCAGGCCATCACTCCAGCACGGCAGACCACCACTCCTCCTCCCGATCTTCCCGAGCGATGACGAATCCCTGCGATTTCGCTGCCGCCGAAAACGCGGCGGCTTCGATTTGCAGGATTCCGGCAACTACCAGTTTCCCGTTTTCAGCCAGTGCAGCGCGCAGCGCCGGCAGCAGCGGGATGATCACGCCACTCAGGATATTGGCCAGGATCAGGTCGAACGGCGGATCGGCCAGACTTTTTATGTAGTCGCCATCGGCCAGCCGTTCGATCAGCTCGATCCGCTGCTCGACCGCGTTGCGCTCGAGGTTTTCGCGAGCGTTGATCAGGGAATCGGCATCCGCTTCGACCCCGATCACCGCGTGCGCTCCCAGCAGCGCGGCCGCAATCGCCAGCACGGCGCTTCCGGTACCGATGTCCAGCACGCGCGCACCGGCCGGCATATAGGCCTCCAGCAATCGCAACGCGCCACGCGTCGAAGCGTGTTCACCGGTGCCGAACGCCATTTGCGGATCGATCGTAATGACAATGTCATCGGCACGCGCATTCGCGTCGGTCCAGCTGGGCCTTACGATCAGCCGCTCACCCACGCGCCGAGGACCGAGACCACGCTTCCAGGCTTCCGCCCAGTCACGGTCCGGCAGCCACTCCCACATTATCGGTGGTGACACACCGTCATTGAAGCTGCTCAATGAGTCGGCCAGCGATCGCACGAACAGCTCGGCGTCCTGGTCACCCGGCTGCAGGTAGGTGATGACCAGATCGGGGCGTTCTTCGACTGCAGTGGCACCGGCGGCAAAAAGCCCCTCGGCCAACAGTGCGGCATGGTCGGCCGATGGGGCTGGTATGCTCAGGACGAGCCAGCGAGCATCGGACATTCTAACCGCCGAGCGCCTCCCGCACCTTGTCCCAGAACCCGCGCGCCTCGCCCTCGCCTGCGCGCGGTGGTTTGTCTTCGACCTGGGCGAGTTTGCGCAGAATCGATTCCTGCTCCGCGTTCAGTTGTGCCGGCGTCCAGACCATTACCCGCACGATCATGTCGCCGCGGCCCGCACCCTGTAGCTGGGGCAATCCTTTTCCGCGCATCCGCAGCAGTCGGCCGGATTGCGTTCCGCCGGGAATCTTCAAGCGCGCCGCACCGGTCAGCGTCGGCACTTCGACTTCACTGCCCAGCGCCGCCTGACTGAACGTGATAGCCAGATCATGGATCAGGTCAGCACCTTCCCGCACGAAGCGCGGATCTTCTTCGACTTCCAGCACGACCAGCACGTCGCCGCGCACGCCGCCCCGTCCGCCGAAGTGTCCCTGTCCGCGCAGCGTGATGTAGTCGCCGGTCGAGACTCCCGCTGGCACATCCAGGTCGATGTTGGTCTCGTCCTGCTCGATCCCACGGCCACCACACGACTGACACGGCCGTTCGATCCGTTCACCCTCGCCGCCGCAGGTCGTACACGGCGTGACGCTGACCAGCTGACCGAGAAATGACCGTTGCACCCGCCGAATCTCACCGCTGCCACCGCAGGTCGCGCAACGCACCGTGGCTGATCCGGGCGCCGCACCGGTTCCGGTGCAAACGCTGCACGGGTTGTTGACCTTGAGCTTGATCGTCTTCTTTGCGCCGATGGCAACTTCAGCCAGGGAGATCGGCAAGCGGATGCGCATGTCGGAGCCGCGACGCGGTCCACCTCCACTGCGGCGGCCGGCCGCACCGAACAGGTCGCCCATGCCGAAGCCGCCGAAATCGCGCATGAAGATGTCGAGTGCATCGGCAAAATTGAAACCGGCAAAGCCCTGACCCGCACCACTGCCGCGCAGACCGGCATGACCGAACCGGTCATACGAGGCGCGCTTCTCCGGGTCGCGCAGCACTTCGTACGCTTCTGTGGCTTCCCTGAACTTGTCTTCGGAATCTTTTGATCCGGCGTTGCGGTCCGGATGAAATTGAAGCGCCAGTTTGCGGTACGCCTTCTTGATGACCTCGGCGTCCGCACTCCGCTCTATGCCTAGAATCTCGTAGTAATCACGCATCCGTTTCGCTTCTCGAACCGCGCGTTGCCTGCGGCGGCATCAATTGACCGATCAATCGGCTGGTATACTCGACGATCGCAGCAACTTTCTCATACGACATGCGGGTCGGCCCGATCACGCCGATCACGCCCGCCAGATTCCCCAACCGGTATTCGGATGTCACCAGCGTAAACGGCGCCAGCTGCGGCAACTCATTCTCCACACCAATCGTGATCGTGGGCGAAGCGGCGTGCGCGCGCCCGGCCAACACGCGCGCCAGCAGCTCGCGCTCTTCGGTCAGCTCGATCAACCGCTTGAGCTTGCCTTCATCGGAGAACTCCGGCTGATTCGCAATCACACTGGTCCGACCCAGATGCACGTCTCCGCCTGGCGCACTCTCGTTGTGCAGCAGGTTGCCGGCCGACTGCACGAAAATATTCAGCAACTCGATCGAGTCTGCATCACCGCTCGCATCACGCACGCGATCAGGCAGGGTCTGCCGAATGGTTGCCAGCGTCTGCCCAGCCAGCCGTTCGTTCAGGATCATGGTCACGGATACCAGTGCTTCGGGCGGGACGCTGGTCGGCAGATCCACGTAAACCGTGCGTACCAATCCGTTCTTCAGCGTGATCACCAGCAGCGCCTTCTCACTCGAGAGCGAGACCAACTCGACCTTCTCGAGCAACACGTCACTCAGTTTCGGTGCAATCGCGACGCCCAGCTCACCGGTAACAAACCCGAGCACCTGCACGGCCCGCTGGATGAGCCGGTCCAGCGCACTGGCACTGTCCTCGGCGAGCTCGCGACGCAGCATGCGCTGCTCCGCCGGCGCCACGCGCACGGGCTGCATGATCGTATTCACGAAGTAACGATACGCGAGGTCCGTCGGGATGCGGCCGGCCGACGTGTGCGGATGAAACAGAAAACCCTTCTCCTCCAGGTCCGCCATTGCGTTGCGAACGGTTGCCGCGGATACACCGAGCCCGAACCGCCTGGCCACCGTACGGCTGCCTGCGGGCTCCGCGGTTTCGACATACGTGCGGATTACCGCGTCGAGGATCCGTTCTTCGCGTTCACTCAGCAATTTCCCGGCGCTCACTCATCTCACTTTGGGTTGCGGAAAGTGTTACCCATCGCGGAGGTCGGTCAAGCTGCAATCATCCCCTCCAGTTCCACTGCCAGTCGATCGAGCAGAAGCCACCCGGCTGGAGTCAATCTAACCCGCTCAGCATCGACTTCCGCCCAGCCCGCTCCCTGCCACTGCTTCAGGTGGCGCTGCACGATTTCCGTTCGATCCGGCAGATAGGCACCCTCGCGCGTGCGCAGTCCAAGCCAGATCCGTTCCAATGAATCGCGGTCCACCACTTCGCTGTCCTCGCGGGGCAGCGCATTTCCGGCCAGGCGTCGCTGGTAAAGGCCCCAGTCGCGTACGTTCCAGAACCGGCGCGGCGGATGGTACGAGTGGGCTCCGGGCCCGAGGCCCAGGTAGGGTGAGAAATTCCAGTACGCGCGATTGTGCCGTGATTCCCGTCCGGGTTTTCCGAAGTTCGATACTTCGTAATGCACAAAACCTGCGGCGGGCAATACGCGCGCCGCGGTCAAATACTCGTCCGAATAATTCTCTTCGCTCGGCATGGCCGCGCGACCTTCGATGACCCAGCGTCCCAGGGCTGCGCCGCTCTCAGCGGTCAGCCCATATAGCGAGATGTGGTCCGGCGCGAGCGCCAACGCCAAGTCGAGGTCTTCCGGCCAGTTGCGCTCCAGTTTCTGCGGCAACCCGAAAATCAAGTCGATGCTCACGTTGTCGAAGCCGGCAGCCCGAGCCGAATCCATCGCCGCACGCGCGCCATCCGCTCCATGCAGCCTGCCCATCCAGCGCAATGCCGGCGCATGAAAGCTTTGCACGCCGAGGCTGATGCGATTCACGCCCGCATAGCGCCAGTCCGCGCCCAGCTCAGCAGTGAAACTTTCCGGGTTTGCCTCCGCAGTCCATTCCACATCGGCATCGATGCTGCCGTGCTGCTCCAGCGTTTCCCGCAATGCCTGCATTGCTCCAATGCCGAGTAGCGACGGCGTGCCTCCACCGATGTAAATGCTCGAGAGCCGCAGGCGAGCCGGCCAGCCTTCGACTTCACGGCTCAGCCGCAACTCGGTTGCAATCGCACTCAACCAGTCACCAATGGGTGGGCGGCGAGTCGGGTGTACCGCAAAGTCGCAATAGCTGCAACGCCGAAGGCAGAACGGTACGTGCAAGTAGAGATGCCGCAGGTCCATGCCGCTTCTACACATGGCGACACATTCGGTTGCCTGGCGTGATACTTACGCCTGGGTGCTGGTTTGAGCGATCGGCGGCGCTATGCGCCGCCTGAGCGACGAGCGACGAGTAACGAGTAACTGCCGGCTGCGCTCCGCGTTAAGGGTGAAATCACTCCCGCCAAGTGAGAATGAGGCTTGGGCATTGGATTCGACGGCGGAAGGTGCATCGGGCGAACCCGGATTGCTATTGCAAACCGTGCTGGTCTGTCCATTGTGATCAGGCAGGCATGCGCGCAGGGCGGCACCGCTCTAACCGACGCGGGCCGGCAGACGCGGTCGCTCGTCGCTCCTCGCTCCTCGCTCAAGCACTATCGCTGCGGCATGACGGAAAAACGGCTTCCTGCAAGCTGCCGCACTTGCCCGGCCAGTTCCAGCTCGAGCAGCAGATGTGTTACTACAGCGGCTGGCATACGGGAGCGGGCGGCGATTTCATCGACATGCAATGCATCGTGCGACATCACCTTCCAGACCCGCCTGGCGTGCGGATCCAGGTCGATAGCCGTTTCGACGACCGTTTCTGCGGCCGCGGGCGCCAGATCGAGTGAATGCAGTACATCGGCGCTCGAAAGGACGATTCTGGCGCCATCCCGAATCAGCGCGTTGCAGCCTTCACTACCGGCGCGGCCCATCGGTCCTGGTACTACCAGGATCTCCATATGGTCGCGCGCGCGCGCCGCCGTGCTGAGCGATCCACTCAGCCTCGTGGCTTCTACCACTAGCACTGAATGGGAAAGCAGCGCGATGATCCGGTTGCGATGCGGGAAATGATACGGCAACGGCGGCGCGCCCGGCGCGAACTCGGTCAATAACAAGCCATCGCGCACGATGCGCTCGAACAGCGGCAGATGCCGCGGTGGATAACAGACATCGATTCCGCAGCCGAGCACTGCAATAGTGTCCGCACCGGCGTCCAACGCGGTCTGATGAGCAATGCCGTCGATGCCCAAGGCCAGACCGCTGACGATCACGGCGCCCGCGCGCGCGGCTGCGCTGGTCAGTGTGCGCGCCGCATCGGCGCCGTATTCACTGCAACGGCGCGAGCCCACAACCGCGAGAGTTTTCCGGCGTGACAACTCGAGGCGGCCGCGTGCAAACAGCACGTACGGCGCGTTGTCTTCCAGGTGGCGAAGCCGCGCCGGATATCGCTCGTCCTCGATGGTCAGCACCTGCACGCCCAGCGCGTTGATGGCCTCGATGCCGGCGCGCACTCGCGTTTCGATGAGTGGAAGTTTGCGGCGCACGCGTGCCTGCTGCTGGACGTCCCGCCAGGCCAGCACCGCGCTGCCATGCGCTTCGATTACCGGACGGAGTTGCGGCAAGCCGCTGCATGCATTGAGAAGACTGAGCAGCGCTTCCAGCTGGAACTGGTTCAGGGATGGTACTCCAGGTCTTCCGGCGCGTGGAAGACTTCTTCGTGCAAACGATCGCGTACGTGGCGGAAAAGATCTTCGAGCAACTCGTCCAGACCGCGCCGGGCAACGGCAGAAACCGCGTAATGACCCCAGGCATCGGGTGCGGCTACGCGCGGCACTTCAGCATCGTCGGGCAGCAGATCGGTCTTCGTCAGGATTATACAATGTGGCTTGCCGGCCAATTCTTCCGAGTAGGCAGCAAGCTCACTGCGCAACAACTCGTGCTCGGCCTGCACATCTTCGGTGTCGACCGAAATCAAGAACGCCAGGGTGCGCGTGCGTTCGATGTGACGCAGAAAACGCAGACCGAGGCCCTTGCCTTCATGCGCACCTTCAATGATGCCGGGAATGTCCGCGACCACAAATGTCCGGTGGTCCGACAACTTCACCACACCCAGGTTCGGCGTGAGCGTCGTGAATGGATAGTCCGCAATTTTTGGCGTTGCCGCTGAGATCGCCGACAGAAAGGTTGATTTGCCGGCGTTCGGTTTGCCCACCAGGCCAACATCCGCGATCAGCTTCAACTCGAGCGCGATGCGCCGCTCCTGACCTTCGGCGCCCGGTTCCCATTTGGTAGGCGCGCGATTGGTTGGCGTCGCGAACGCCTCGTTGCCGCGGCCGCCTCGCCCACCCTTCGCTACAATCAATTCCTGCCCTTCATCCACCAGCTCGCCGAGGATGTCGCTGGTATCGGCATCACGCACCACGGTCCCAACCGGAACGCGCAGCATCAGGTCAACGCCATCGCGGCCGGTGCGGCCCTTGCCCTGGCCGTGCTCACCGCGCTCCGCCTTGTAGTGTTGTTGATAGCTATAATCGAGCAGGGTTGCGAGCTGCCGGTCGGCGCGCAGGATGATGTCACCACCGCGGCCGCCGTCTCCGCCGTGTGGGCCACCGCGTGCTACACCCATTTCACGGCGCCAGGCTTCTGCACCCGAGCCGCCGGTTCCGGCGTACACATTGATTACCGCATAGTCGACGAACATCAGATGGGGCTGGTCTCTTTCTCGGTGGTCTTGCGGGCGCGCAGCTCGGCCCACAGCTGCCTGGCTTCCTGCGCGCGTTCGGAAGGCAGCGATCGCACTACGCTCAAGACTACTTCGTCCACTTCGGACGGCGTTGAACCCGCCTGCAACGCACCACGCAGATGCGAGTACAGCTGCTGCGGCGCGTCCTGCGATGCAAGGACGGCAATGATGCAGAGCTCGCGGGTCAACAGGTCCAGCCCCGGCCGGGCCAGCACCTTGCCATACCCTTCGTTGAGCATCCACTGCTCCAGATCCGGATGCAGCCGGATCACATTTTCGCGCAGCTGCTCGTACTGACCACCATAGATGGTTGTGCAAACGGCCTCGCCGCGTTGGCGCCAGCTTTGCGCCTGACTGTCCCCTTCGACGCTGGCCGGTTCGGGCTGCAGCTCGCGCCAAATTGCGAATGCTTGAAGTACGGTCGGATATCCGATGAAGAGATAACTCTGCAATAATGTCTCTTCGACTTCGACCGGCGTGCAGAATTCCAGCGCCTCGGTGAGCTTGCCCCGCCATTCGCCGCGCGCACCGCGCGCCAATGCGCTGGACAGCGCTATCAATGCTCGGGTGCGGTCATCCACCGGCGGGCTCCAATTTCAGGGAAGCACGGACTACTCCAATGTCTTCACCGCGCGTATTGCGCAAGACCGGCTCCACGAACTGCGACAACGCTGCCATCTCATCATCCGACAACAGGTTCAATCCGCGCAGCACACTGATCAGTGCCGGTTCCGATGCACGCTGTGCGCCATCCTCGACCTTGAGCGCAACACCCAGCTCGGCGCCCGGCGCACCCGCCAGCCATACGCCTTCGGCGCCTTCTTTCACGAACAATCGCGCCGACGTCGCGCGCATGAGCTCAGTGCACAACCGGCCCGTACCGGCGACGTACTCCGGGTATTTCGACATTGCGCCAACGACTCGAGCCGGACCCGCATCGCCACGCCGGGCCGCAGCCGCCAGGCGCGCGTAGGCGCCGGCTAATGCCGACAGGGGTGCCGCAAACGTGGTCACACCACAACCATCAACAGCGGTTCCAATCTCCTCGGCCGGCACTCCGGCCCAGCGGGTCATCTCATGGAGCATCCGTTGCTGCACCGGATGCTCGAGTTTGTGATAACCGGCCAGCGGCCAGCCGTGAAATCTGGCCAGCGCGAGCATGCCGGCGTGTTTGCCCGAGCAGTTGTTATGAATGCGCGTGGGCTCCCGGCCCGCAGCGCGCAACGCCTGTGCCGATTTCTCGTGGTACGGCGCGTGTGCGCCGCAAGCCAGTGCGCCCTCGTCCGCGCCAATCCGGCGCAGTATCGATTGGGCTGCCTCGATGTGCCGTGGCTCGCCACTATGTGAGGCGCAGCACAGCGCGAGCTCCGAGGCGGAAAAGCCAAACCGATCCGCGACGCCATCTTCCGCCAGAGGCAAGGCCTGGATCGGCTTGACCGCTGAGCGTGCATAGATCACCAGATCCGGATCGCCGCAGAATGCGCGCAACTCGGCATTGGCATCGCACACCGCGACCGACACCCGATGTCGCGACTCGACCCATGCGCCGCGCCAGATCTCGACTACGCCTTCCGTCACCGCGTACCCGAGGGTCCAAAAGAGCGTCGGCTCTGCCGCATCGCCATAGCCAGGGCGGCCAACCTGTCGCCAGACATGGCTATCGCAAATTGCTCCAGATCAGGTAAAGCCCGAGCAGCGTGAAGAAAAGGGCAAAAATACGCTTCAATTTCTGCGCATCCATCCGCTGATTGGCCAGGCTGCCCAGTCGAACCGTGAGTAGCGAACCGACCATGATCGGTACGCCGGCCAGAACATGCACATAGCCGATGCTGCCGGGCGGCATTGGCTGAACACCCCAGCCTCGTATGCCATACGTGATGGTGCCGACAACCGCTGCGAAAAGGACAATCGCCAGCGACGTACCGGCTGCCTGTTTGAGATCGAGCCCGATGAAATGAATGAGCAGTGCCGCGGCGATCGCACCGCCGCCAATTCCCATCAATCCTGACAACATGCCGACCACCAGGCCGGTACCGACGATCGCCACCGGATGCATCCGAATCGTTCCCGCATCCGGTGCTCGACGGCGCAATATCAGCTGAACGCCGGTGAACAGCAGGAACGCGCCAAATGCGATTCGCACGGTTGTGCTCGGCAGGTGCTCGGCCACGCGCTCGCCGGCCACCACAGCAATAACCGACAGCGCAGCAATCGGCAGCGCGGCCCGCCAGACCACCAGTCCGGCCTTGTCATACGTGCGCGTGCCACGGATTGCGGTGGGCACAATCACGAACAGGCTGGTTGCATTCGCCACGAGCGTGTGAAGGTTTTCGGGAATGTGTGCACCGCTCCACGCCGGGTTGTTATAAAAGAAATAGAGGAAGGGTACGATCAGTACCCCTCCTCCGATTCCTACCAAGCCTGATGTAAAACCAACCAGCAGGCCGACCAGCACGAGTGCCAGCAGAATGAGCGGACTCATGCCTCTTGGTTCAAGTCACGGCTGCTATTTTGCACCAGGCATCTTCGATTTCTGCTCTGCGTTGAACGCCTCGCCTACCTTGAAGAGACCCTGGGGCGTTTGTGCGCGCCGAAGCAGATCGGCCGCGACCGCGACTTCCTGCGATTCCGCATTCACGCGCTTGCGTGCCTCCTGGGTGCCCCATTTCGAGTTCGAGATCTCGTACGCCAGCTGAGTCCTGATCCAGGCTACACCGGCATCGTAAATACGACGATCAATCGACACACCACCATCCTGCAGTGCTTTGTGGAACGCATCCAGAATCTCCGGCGTTACCGCAAAGCCGGGCTGCAGGTCCGAATGCTCACGGACCCAGCGCACGCCGAAGCGGAACCGCGTGTCCAGGAACTTCGGCCAGTGCTTCTGCAACGACTCGAACAGGGCGCGCTCGGACGTGGTCAGGCTGTCCACCACGATGATGTCCGGGTGAATGCCGCCGCCACCGTAAACCGTGCGGCCGCCGTCGGTCTTGAACGCCGGCTTTTTCGTCGTGTCATTGGCCGGTGCCTCCGAGCCGCTCGCCGGGGCATCGTCCGTTGCGGCAGTTCCGTCCGTGCCGATGCCGTACGGACGCTGGATGGATCGGCCGACCGGCGTGTACCAGCGCGCCGTCGTCATCTTCAGGTAATTCTGGTTCGACAGCGGGAACACCTGCTGCACCGATCCCTTACCGTAGGTCGTACGTCCGATCACCAGCGCACGATCGTGATCCTGCAATGCGCCAGCAACGATCTCGGCGGCCGATGCGGAATAGGGTCCGACCAGCACCACCACCGGGAGGCCCGGATATTCATCCGGATCACTCGCCAGCGCCTTCTGATTCTGGTTGGGAACCCGGCTCTTGGTTTCAACTACGAGCTGCCCACGATTCAGGAACAGATCGGAGACCGTTACGCCCTGGTCCAGCAACCCGCCCGGATTGTTGCGCAGGTCGAGGATCATGCCTTTCGCGCCCTGTTTGCGCAGTGCATTGATCGCCGCACGCAACTCGTCGGTTGCGCTCTCACTGAATACGGAAAGCTCCGCGTAGCCGACGTTGCCTTCGAGCATGTAAGACGACGGCACCGCGCGCACGCGAATCTCATCACGCGTGATCTTGAACGTGATCGGCTGCTCCACCCCGACCCGCTGTACTTTCAGCTCGATCGTAGTGCCCTTCGGTCCGCGCAGTGTGTTCACCGCGAGATCTTCATCCCATTCCTTGGTGGTCTTGCCATTGAACTCGGTGATCTGGTCGCCCGACAGGACTCCCGCGCGTTCGGCCGGCGTATTCGGCAGCGGCGCAATCACGGTGATCCAGCCGTCCCGCTTGCCGATCTGCATGCCGAGACCGCCGTATTCGCCCTGCGTCTGGACCTTCAGGGTTGTGTAGTCCTTCGGGGTCATGAACGAGGTGTGGGGATCACCCAGCTCCTCGAGCAGTCCATCAATCGCCATCTGGTACAGCTGCGAGGGCTCTTTCTTGTCGACAAAACTGTCGGAGACGCGGTTTACGACTTCGTCGAACAGCTTCTCCTGCACATATACATTCTGCTCCTGGTCCACCCCCCGTTGCAGGAACCAGCCGCCGGTTGCCAGCGCGATCCCGCCCACTGCCAGGGGTGCCAGAATAGAACGCCGCATTATCATCCAGCCTCCGTGCCGTTCGTAATGTGCTCGAATCCTTCGATTCTAACCCGTTATCGAAGGGAAAGTTTCGGAAAATCGCGCCCGCAGCAGCCGAATTACGGCTTCGTGTACGAATGCAGGTGCGGGGGTACCGTCGACCAGTTCGACGGCTTCCTCCTGTGAAGCGAGCAATCGGTATGCCTCGGCGACGCGGTGATGAAAGGCGTCGCCTGCCCGCTCAATCCGGTCACTGCTGGGCCGGCTGCGCGCGCGGCGGGCCTCACCGACCGCCGTGGGCACATCAACCACGATGGTCAGATCCGGGTGGAGTCCGCCAGTGGCAAAATCATTCAGTACCCGAACCCGCTCCAGGCCGAGCTCCCGACCCACGCCCTGATAGGCAAGGGTCGAGAGCTCGTACCGATCGCAGACCACGATCTGGCCGGCCTCGAGCGAGGGCTGAATCAGTTCGCGGACGTGCGCGGCTCTGGCTGCCAGCACCAGTAGCAGCTCGGTCTCGATCGTGATGTCGTCACCGTGAAGGATCACCGAGCGGATCTGCTCGGCCACGTCGGTACCGCCGGGCTCGCGCGTCAACCGATGCGGAATCCCGACCTGGCCCAGCCATTGGGCGAGCATGGCCGCCTGCGTGGTCTTGCCGCTGCCCTCGACCCCTTCGAACACGATAAGACGGCCAGGCATCATTCGCGGGAACGGATTGAAGGGACGTGTACGTTCACGTTCAAGTCCGTTAACTCTCGTAGTACTCCAGCCCGAGATGCGTTATCTGCTCTTCACCGGCCAGATGCCGCAGCGTGTTCTTGAGTTTCGTCTGCTGAATGAAAAGATCGTGCTCCGGGTACAGGCCCGGGGCGACCATTGGACTCTTGAGGTAGAACGACAGCCATTCCTGAATGCCGTGCATACCGGCGCGCTGCGCCAGGTCCAGGAAAAGTGCGAGGTCGAGCACGATGGGTGCGGCCAGGATCGAATCGCGGCAGAGAAAGTCGATCTTGATCTGCATCGGGTAGCCGAGCCACCCGAAGATGTCGATGTTGTCCCAGCCTTCCTTATTGTCACCGTGCGGCGGATAGTAATTGATCCGCACCTTGTGGTAGACCTTGCCGTAGAGCTCCGGATACAGTTGCGGCTGAAGGATGTGCTCCAGCACACCCAGCTTTGATTCTTCCTTGGTCTTGAACGAATCCGGATCGTCCAGTACTTCCCCGTCGCGATTGCCGAGAATGTTGGTGCTGAACCAGCCGTGCACACCGATCATGCGGGCTTTGAGTCCGGGCGCCAGGATCGTCTTCATCAGGGTCTGGCCGGTCTTGAAGTCCTTGCCGGCGATCGGTACTTCGTTCTTTTTGGCGAGTTCCCAGATGGCCGGGAAATCAACCGTGAGGTTGGGCGCGCCATTGGCGAACGGTACGTGCTCCATCAGCGCGGCATAGGCGTAGAGCATCGACGGAGCAATGGTTTCATCGTTGCGATCCATCGCCTGCTCGAAGGTCGCAATGCTCTGGTGAGCGGGACCGGGTGTAATGAAAATCTCGGTCGACCCGCACCACACCATGACCAGCCGATCGCACTTGTTGTTTTGCTTGAAGGCGCGGATGTCCTCACGCAGCTGCTCCGCGAGCTCGCGCTTGGTCTTGCCCGTCTTCACGTTCGAGCCATCCAGCTTGCGCACGTAGTTCTTGTCGAAGGCAGCCGGCATCGGCTTGATGCTCTTCAGGAAATCGGCGCTCGGCTCGATGTCTTCATTCTTGAGCACGCCAGCGTTCTTTGCGCTCTCATACGCGTTGTCGGGTATCGGGTCCCAGCCGCCGAATACGATGTGATCCAGGCCCGCCAGCGGCACCAGCTCGTTGATCAGCGGATTGCGATTTTCGGTACGCTTGCCCAGCCGAATGTGCGCGAGCTGGGTCAATGATCCGATCGGCAGCGCGCGCTTTTGACGCACGGCCTCGACACCCGCGATGAACGTCGTTGCGACCGCACCCATACCTGGCAGAAGAATGCCCAACCGGCCGTCGGCCGACCTGATTTTGCTGCCGCTCATATCTGCAATGTTCCTGATTCGTTCATGTTTCGGTTGCTGGTTGACTCAGGGCTGCGACCATAGCTGCGCGCGACGAGGCTAGTTCAGCGGCACACCTCGCGCATGCTTCCAAACCCAGTAAATGCGCTGAAATGCGGTCAGATTAGTCAGCACGGCGAGGAGGAAAATCACGGACTTGAGCACCAATCCATCCCACATCAGGCCGAACACCAGAGACGAGAGCCCAATCAGCACGACTCGCTCGGCGCGCGGCATGAGACCGACGCGACAATCCAGTCCCAACGCCTCGGCGCGGCCCCGAGTATAGCTGACCATTAAGGAGCCCGCCATAGCGAGATAGATGAGGTAGATCATGCCCACATCAGAGAGGGTTTGCCGCTGATCGTTGTAGAGTGAGAGGATGCCGATGAACACCGTGATCTCGCTGATGCGATCGAGTGTCGAGTCGAAGAACGCGCCGAATTTGCTGCCCAGTCCGGAGAGCCGGGCTACCCGTCCGTCCAGAATGTCGAAGAAACCACCCAGCAGGATCAGGAAACCGGCATCACGTACGTGGTGCTGATGGAAGAACAGCGCGGACGACATGGTCACGAAGAAACCGACGGTGGTCAGAAAATTGGGATG
>JBBDWZ010000152.1:0-28023 GCA_040902615.1 Gemmatimonadota bacterium
GTATAGCCTTCAGCTTGAATCCGTACCTGCCCACCCGGAGCCGCACTGGCTGCCGGCTGCGGCGGGCGCGGCGGCAAAGGCGGCGGTGTCCACGCCGGCTTTGGCTTCGGCCGCTCGACCGGCGCCGGACGAGGCGGCGCCCAACCCAGCACTTCGGCAGCGCGGCGCAAACGCGGGCGCTGTTCCGGTGTGGCGATCTTGGCGGCGGGTGCAACCGGCTCGGCTGGTGACTCGGGTTCGGCAGGCGCTTCGCCAACCGGCTCCGCAACAACTTCGGGCTCTACTTCAACCGGCTCCACCGGTGGTGGCGGTACATTCGGGAAGAGTGCCTCAATCGTGAGCGGCGGTGCCTCTTCTATGGGTTCCGGCTCATAGACCGTCGGCTCCGGTATCGGCTCGGGCTCCGGCGCAGGCGGCAGATCTTCCTTCTTGCGCCGTTTCCGTTTGCCCGTTGCCTGTGTGTCTTCGATGACGGTCTGGATGGAGGACTCGGCCTCGCCGTGACCAGCGCGGCGTTCACGCTCGAAGCGTGCACGCAATTTGGCCACGGTTGCATCGTCGACCGTGGCCGCCTCGCTCCGTACAGCTACACCCAGACTGCGCAGCAGTTGGAGCAGCTTGTCCGTCTCGAGCTGAAATTCCTTCGCAACTTCGTAAACGCGCATTAAACCTTGAACTGAAAGGGGACGGGACTGGCAGCCGCAGATTCACTCGCTGCTCTCGATGCCCGCCTCACTGGTGTTTCATTTACCCCGTTCGGTCACGCCCGATTCGAGCGCAATCGCGATTTGTCCAGCCAACGATTCCTGTGTAATTCCCACTGCACTGAGCGGCGCGTGTCCGACAGCCGCGCCGAGTTCAGCGCGGGTGAAAGCCACCACGTGCGGCACGCCGCTCTTCGAAAGAAGCGGCAGCAATTTGTCATTGCTGTTGTCCGAGGTGTCCGCTGCGACAATTGCAAAGCGGACGGTGCCGCGACGTGCGGCCTCCCGTACGCGTTCCGTGCCTGGCAGCAGGGCCCCGGCGCGTGCCGCGAGACCCAGCAGCCGAAGTGCCGCTTCAGGCGCCTCCGGCCTCCGGTTTCGCACGCTCTCGCTCGGGTAGAGGCAAACCGAGAATATCAGCAGCGAGCTCGCGTGCTTCAGCGAGCTCTTCTTCGGTCGGACCGTCCGCCGGCGTGGCTTCTTCCGCCGCGCCTTCTTCGACCGTCAAGGACTCGATCAGCTGCAGAACGTGATCGGCCTGTTCAGCATCAATGTTGGGAACGCGGAGCAGATCCTCACGCTCCAAGTCTATGATATCTAAAAAGCTAGTATATCCAGCTGTTTCCAGAGCCGCCAGTGTGCCCAGCGGCAAATCCAGCTCGCGCAGCGGGAAGTCGGCGACCTCGTAATCCTGCTCACCGCCCCCGAACAACGCCGCATCGGCACCGCGCTCGAGCCACTCGCGGCTGCCGTACAAATCGATCTGCCAGCCGATCAGCTGGCTGGCCAGTCGAACGTTCTGTCCGTTCTTGCCGATCGCAAGGGAAAGCTGGTCTTCATCGACGATTGCAGTGATCACACGGCGCGCGGTGTCGCTGAGCACCTTGGCGACTTTGGCCGGCGCCAGAGAACGCCGCGCGTAGATCTCCGGGTCCGGGTGATGCGGCACAATGTCGATGCGCTCGCCACCCAGCTCACCTACGACCGCCTGCACTCGCGATCCTTTCAGCCCGACGCAGGCACCCACCGGATCGATCGAGTCATCGCGCGAGGAAACCGCCACCTTGGTGCGGCCGCCGACTTCGCGCGCGATGCCTTTGATCTCGACGATGCCCTGGTAGATCTCCGGTACTTCCAGCTTGAACAGCGCCGCAACGAACATTGGATCGGCACGCGACATGATCAGTCGTGGACCCTTGGGCGTTTCCTCGACCCGCTTGAGCACGGCGCGGATCGGCTCGCCCTGGCGGAATCGTTCCCGCGGGTTCTGCTCTTTCCACGGTATGATCGCTTCGGCTTCGCGCGTCTTGTTCAGCATGATCACGATCTTGCCGCGCTCGACCTGCTGCACTTCGCCCGAAAGAAGATCTCCGACCTTCGATGTGTATTCGTCACGGATCTTGTTGCGTTCCCCTTCACGCACGCGCTGAATGATGCGCTGCTTCGCAGCCATCACGGCGTTGCGGCCAAAATCCTGAAAGTCGACCGGAATCTCGATGACGTCGCCGATCTCGAAATCGGGATCGTCCCATTGCGCTTCCTCCAGCGAAACCTGGCGCGACGAATCCTCGACCTCAGCCGTCACTTCCTTCAGCACCGTTATTTTGATGTCACCGCCGTCTTCTTCAATCCGGATTTCCGCCTGCACGTTCGGGCCATACCGGCGCGCCAGTGCAGCCATGATTCCGTCTTTGATGAGATCGTGCAGGTCGGCGCGCGACAGGTTCTTCGCGCCGATCATCTCCCGGAAAGCCGCCAGGATTGCCGCTGCGTTACCCGTTGCACTCCGGACTTCGCTGGAGGCAGCCGTTTTTTTAGCCACTTACGCTTCCCATCGAAAAATGAGTTTCGCCCGCACTACCTCATCGCGCGGTATGCTCACCACTTCTTTGCTGGGTAGCTCGATCTGAACTTCGTCGCGGCCACCCTTGTCTTTCACGCCGAGTAAGAGGCCTTCCAGGCGCTTGCCGTGATCGCCGATCGCGTGTTGCGCCTTTATGGCCACCTCACGCCCCGCAAACCGCTCATAGTCCCCACGCTTGCGAAGCGGCCGCTCAATGCCCGGCGACGAGACTTCCAGGACGTAGCGCTCCGCCACTTCACCGCTCTCCTCGAGGTACCGCTCGAGCGCACGGCTCACCTGCGCGCAGTCCTCGATCGTCACGCCTTTGCCGGGCTCGGAGCCCGGCCGATCGATCCGGACCCGCAGGAGCGGTCGGGTTTTCGCCCCGGCCTGTTCGAGCTCGACCAGCTCGAAGCCTAGGCTTCCTACCTGTGCCTCGACCGCTCGTTCGAGTTCGTCCTGCTCCAACCCGCCTCCTTGCAGGCTCCAGTCAGGGACCCCAAAAACCCACGGATACCAACAAACAAAAAGTGGGGGCAGCACCCCCACTTCTGGAGCCGGCTCACGTTGCCGGCACGGTAAAAAAGGTAACGGCATGGGGACGGTGCATCAAGCCAGGCGCGGATTGCGGATTGCGGATCGCGGATTGCGGATCGCGGATTGCGGATCACGGATCGCCGGATCAGGGATCGAGGCGTCGGTGATACGGGGATTGGGAAGGTTGGGACGGGTGCGGGGACTGCTCGGACGGGCCATTGGCCTTCGGCGTATAAGGCGCCCGCCATCGCCACCGCCACCCCTCCGCGATCCGCAATCCGCGATCCGCAATCCGCAATCCGCGATCCGCAATCCGCAATCCGCGCTCCCCTACCCATCCTCGATAATGTCGGCAGTCCAACTCACCTCGACCGCCCCTTTCAACGACTGCGCGGTAGGGCATTTGTCCTGATGTTTGCTGAGCAGGCGCTCGACCGTTTCACGGGTGCCCGCCGGTATTCGAAGTTGGTAATGCACGATGATCCGGGTCAGCAGGATATTGCTGTCCTTGAGTTCGTTGATGGCCTCGACGTCAGCAGTCAGTCGATCGTTTTCGAGTTTCACCCCGCGGGCCTCCAGCCCGCCATTCAGCGTTCCCAGCATTCAGCCACCGGTAGCCGCCGCGATGTAATCGACCGGTAGCGGCCGATCGGGAAAGTCGAGCCGGTAATGCTGCTTGATCACCCCATGCACGCCCAAATCGATGGTGGGTCCGGCCTCCAGGTGGGCGCGACGATGCCCACTATCGACCTTTTCGATCCTGGATCGAGTGACGTAAAACGGTTCAGTCATTTACCGCCTCCGTTTCAGGGAATCCCGGCGTATATCCACTGCACACCACGACGGGCAATGGCGGATACTTGGGGAACGCCGGGTCGACCTTAGACAGCTTGCAGAAAAAGAACCGTGAGCCGCGCCGGCTCTGAACGATGCGCGCGTTGGCGCAGCTGCCACAAAGCCCTGGATTGCTCACACCACTCTGCGGATGCCGAGCAGCCCCATCTGACGCTCTCGCTGGCCAGCACGGTGTGAAAAGAAGGTGCCGTGGTCGCAGCGGGTGCAAAACGCGGACTGGCTCACGCTGCCGGCCGGAATTCCGGCCGCGAGCGCGCGGGCGACCAGTACCGCGTACAGATCGACGGGGGAATTCGTCTCCGGGCGCGGTTGCCCGAGCGCTTCATGAACTTCCGGACCGACTTCGTAGCAACGGCCGCAAATCGCCGGGCCCAGGTGGCAGTGCAAATCCTCGACGATGGCACCATGCCGCAGCAGCGCGCCGATTCCTCGCTCGAGCATGCCGGCCGCGACCCCGCGCCAGCCCGCATGCAGCAATGCAATCGCATGACGCGAAGCATCGACCAGGAAAATCGGTACGCAGTCGGCGATCGATATGGCCAGCAGCAAGCCTGCGGTACCGGTCACGTGGCCATCTGCATCGTCGCGCAGGAGAATTCCACCGTCGAGATGATCATGCGCGATGATCTGCGCGCCGTGTACCTGGCGTGCGTGAACCATGCTTTCGAAGCCGGCGAACTGACGGATCGCCCGCCAGCGCTCGAGCACTTTTCCAGACGGCGAGTGGCCGAAGAAAGAGAGGTCGAAGTCGTAGTCTGCACCTGCGCCCGTCGTCGCCTGGAACAGCCACGGAAAACGGGTTTGCCACTCAGGCTGCGCATACAGCGGCAACACCAAATCCAATGCTGCTTCACGGATGACGACGGCCCCGCCGGACACCGGCGAGGCCGTTGTATCACGCTGGCCGACGGACTGGTTCACGCGCCGTCGATCGGAATGGTGTCGGGACCGCCGCCGATCTTGCTCTCGAGATCGGTCACGCGAGTGCGCAGCGCTTCCAGTTCCTGGCGCAACTGATCGAGATCCTTACGCGGCACGAAATCGATCCGATCGGTCACGTTGTCTACGGCGTCCGCTGCACGTTTCATGGTCGATTTCATGGCCTCCCTGGCGCGATCCGGATCGAGATCACCGCTGTCGCGCACATCGCGGATGGTCTCATCGATTGCATCCTTCAGTGCGGCGAGAAATCCGGTGATGGCGCGAACGCCTTCCTTGATTCCGTCACGCGCCTGGTCGTTCCCGCTCTTGAATTCGCCTTCACCGTTGCTCATGACTCCCTTGCCCTCTCGGTAAAATACCTCGTCTGGCTCTCTGCTTCTTTGCGATCAGGTGTCGCGTGAATCTTCGCGCTCGATTTGCGCACCGAGCTTTCGAAGCCGTTCATCGATGCGCTCATAGCCGCGCTCGATCTGTCCCGTGTTGAAAATGATGCTTTGCCCTTCGGCACCGAGCGCGGCGATCAGCAACGCCATGCCAGCGCGAATATCCGGGCTTTCCACCACTGCCGCGTGCAACCGCGAGGGTCCGATCACGACTGCTCGATGTGGATCGCAGAGCACGATGCGTGCGCCCATGCTGATGACTTTGTCCGCGAAAAACATTCGCGACTCGAACATCTTCTCGAAAATCAGAATCGTGCCCCGGCATTGCGTTGCCACCACCAGCGCGATCGACGTCAGGTCAGCCGGAAACGCCGGCCAGGGTCCGTCATCGATCTTCGGGATGTGGCCCCCCAAATCCATCCGGATCTCGCGATCCTGTACCGCCGATACGAACAAGTCCTTGCCGCGCGGCTCGCAGCGAATCCCCATTCGCTCGAAGCCAAGCAGGGTCGAGTCCAGATGCTCGATCGCGGCATCTTCGATCAACAACTCTCCGCGAGTGACCGCGGCCAGCCCGATGAACGAGCCGACCTCGATATGATCGCTGCCGATCCGATGCCGGCAGCCGTGCAGCCGCGTGACCCCCTCGAACTCCAGGACGCCGGTGCCGACGCCGGAGATGCGCGCACCCATCGCGTTGAGCATCCTGCACAGATCCTGTACGTGCGGTTCGGCCGCCGCGTTTCGAATCCGGGTTTGCCCTTTGGCCAGAACTGCCGCCATGACCGCGTTTTCCGTGGCAGTCACGCTGGGCTCGTCCAGGAAAATGTCTGCGCCGGTAAGGCCATTGGTCGCTTCCAGCCTGAAGCCGCGGTCCGCGTTGACGACAGCGCCGAGCTTGGCCAACGCGAGGAAATGCGTGTCAACCCGACGGCGGCCAATGACATCGCCACCGGGCGGCGGGAGCACCATTCGGCCCACGCGGGCCAGCATTGGCCCGGCCAGAAGAATCGATGCGCGAATGCGTGAAGCCGCTTCCGGGTCGAGCTCCGATGCGCTGAGATCCTTGGCTTGCACCCGCACCGTGTTCGCTCCGATCCATTCGGTCTCGGCGCCCAGGGTGGCCAACAAATCGAGTAACGTTTTTACGTCACGAATCTCGGGTACGTTTTCGAGGATGACTTCTTCTTCGGTCAACAGACAGGCGCAAATGATCGGCAGGGCGGCGTTCTTGTTGCCGGCTGGACGTATGGTACCACGCAGGGGGTATCCACCCTCTACGATGAATTTGGGCATTCAATTGTCTCCGTACCGCGTTGCTTTGTGGAATCGTAACGTCGCTCGGCGCGGCGTGTCGCACGGAACATACCCGCACCCCAAAACACGCGCCAATCCAATGTGATATAAGCATTTTGATTGCTTGACACTCGAACTGGGGCGGTCCTAAGATCCGACCTCGCTTGAACGCTTTCGGTGCTGCGCGCGGGGACGCGATTTGACGGATCCTACGACCAGATTGCTACACATCGCGGTCAGTCAGTTCGGACCGCGGCTCGGCGCGGTCGCCCAGAACGCTAAACGGATGGCGGAAATTGCAGAGCGCTCGAAGCCGGACCTGATTCTATTCCCGGAACTGGCGCTCACTGGCTACGATGTCCGGGATCGCGTTCACGATCTCGCACTTTCCAGCACTCAGCTACCGGATCTCCTGGAGCTGCCCGACCAGACCACGGCTGTCGTTGGCTTCATTGAGGCCAGCGAGTCCGGAATTCCGTACAACTCGGCCGCCGTGATTCGGGATCGTCAGATCCAGCACGTGCATCGGAAGGTGTACCTGCCTACGTACGGCATGTTCGATGAAGCCCGTTATTTCGGACCAGGCGAGCGCATCGAAATTTTTTCGTGCAGTGGATACCGATTGGGCATTCTGATTTGTGAAGATTTGTGGCACCCGTCGCTCTGCTACCTGCACGCCTGCCAGCAGGTGGACGCGATTCTGGTGATGGCTGCGGCGCCGGGTCGAGGGATCCGCAGGGGCAACTTCACAACCGCGTCGCCCTTCACCTCGATGGACGTCTGGCTGAATATCGCGTGCACGACAGCACGGCTGTACGGCATATACGTCGCCGTTTGCAATCGCGTGGGTGTGGAGGGCGGCGTCACGTTCGCGGGCGGCTCGCTGGTGGCCGGACCGAACGGGGATCCGCTGATCGTGTCCGCATCAGCGGACGAGCAACTCCTCGAAGCGGAGATCGATCGAGCCGAAATCATTCGGGCCCGCCAGCCTTATGCGCACCTGCGCGACGAAGACCCGAGACTGGTACTGCGCGAGCTGCAGCGGATTGTCGCCTCGAATGCATGACCAGCGCTCGCGGACCGGCACGGTGATTGGCACCGTGATCGACGCGGCCGTCCGCGCGGCCGGGTGCGATGGCATTGTGATTTTGAATGACGGCTCACCGGAAGCCAGCCTGCTCAACCATTGGTGCCGCAGGACGCTCGGAGAAGCCCGGGTCTGGTCTGCCACTTCCGCCGGCGATTCCAGCCGTGATATGGAGGCCCTGCGGTACACCGCCCGCACAATGGCTCGTGAGCGGAACGCGCTGACGGCGAACCCGGCCAACAAGACCGCGTTGCTGCTCGGGATTGGGATGCCGCCGGAGCCACTCCTGCCGTTGGGCGATTTGTACGCTACTCAAATCGAATCCATGGCTGATTCCTGGAGCGCCCCGCCCGAGGTGCTGGAACTGGTCGACAACGTGCGGAAATTCGCTCGGGACGCCAGCAACGCCGACATTAAGCCAGCCAGCGGGATTTACGCAGTGGACGAGGCATTGCGCGCGATGTTCGAGGGGTGGCGGCCGGCACAGGAAGCGGTATCCGGCTTGCCTGAACCGACTCGTGGACCATTCCTTGAAGCTGTACGGCGCGGCCGTTTTTGGCGGGAGCGTGCCGGATTGATCCCCAAGCTTTCGACCCGTACCATCGGGATCGACCTGTTCGCCTAGGAGCGGAGTGAGCCCTTGCCTCACGTGATCGCACTGGTACAAGCGGACCCGGCGCTTATGGAATCCCTGAACCGGATTGCGGTAGCGCAGACGATTCTAGCGGTCATTGCGCTGATGCTTGCGGTGGCCGCGGCCTTCGGTCTCCTTCTGAGCTTCCGCACCCTGAAGCGACTGGCCCGCACGCTTCAGTCCCTCGATAAAGTGGTCGACGAGCTGGCCCCGCGCGCCGAGCCGCTCATTGACGGCCTTACCCGGTCCGCGGTAGACGCCGCCGCCGTGACCGAGGCAGTGCGCCGCAAGATGAACGACGTCCTGGACACGGTCGAAGATGTGAATGGCCGTCTGCGCGATGCCACCGATTCAGCCGAGCAGCGGATGCGCCAGTTTGGTGCGGTGCTCGACATCGTGCAGACCGAAGCCGAGGACATGTTGCTGGAGGCGGCATCGACCGCGCGCGGTGTGCATACCGCTGCCCGCGCGTTGCGCGAACCCTCACCCCAATCGCGCGGCAAACTGCCGCGAACTACTGAGGAAGTTCCGAATGACACTTAAAGAATCGCAGCTGCGAGACACGGATTCCGTCGACCTGTTCACGGCCTTCGCCATCGGCGCCATGATCGGCGTAGGCGCAACACTCTTGTTGAAACCAGACGACCCGTCGGCCACCGAGAGGATCGTCAAACGCTTCCGGCCGGTCGCAAGACGAGCGAGCCAGGCTGCGCGCCGCAGCGTAAAACAATCACGCGCCGCTGGCCGGGAACTGGGCAGCGCCGGCAAGGACATCTACGAGGAACTGCGCGACCAGATCGAGGAGATCCTCTCGTCCGCGCGCAGTGAGCTGAGCGACAGCGCCCGCAAGCAGTTGAAAAACGCGCGGCGCTCACTGCGACGCCGACTCGGGTAGAGTGCGGCTTGTAATCGTTCTCGGCAGCGCGTTCGCGCTGCTGCTGTTTACTCCCGACGCTGCCTGGGCATTCGGGCCGGCCACGCATGTGTTCATCGGCCGGCACCTGCTCGATTCCCTGCACCTGATTCCGGGCGCCATCGCGGAACTGCTGCGCGCTTATCCGCAAAGCTTTTTATACGGCTCGATCGCGGCTGACATTTCGTTTGCCAAGAAATACGTTCCGGCCGGCCGCCACTGCCATTTCTGGCACGTCGGCGAGGAGATCCTGGAACGGGCAGACAACGATCGCCTGCGCGCGGTCGGCTACGGCTATCTCGCACATCTCGCTGCCGACACCATCGCCCACAATTTCTTTGTGCCGCGACAGCTCATGCTCACCAGTAGCACCAAGGCACTGGGTCATTCCTACTGGGAGCACCGCCTCGACATCCAGCTCGGCGAGCGCTACACGACCATCGCCCGCGATGTCGTGCTCGAATACGATCATTCCGAAGCCGACAATCTTTTCGACAGCGTGCTCTCCGGTACGATCTTCTCCTTCGAAACGAATCGCCGGATTTTTCGGGGCATGATTCGCTTTCAGGACAACGAGCAATGGCAGGCCGTTTTCGACCGCCTGATCCAGAGCTCGCGATGGGACCTGCCGCCCGAAACGATCGACTCGTACATATCGCGTGCCTTCGATTTTGTCGTCGATTACATGACGCGGGGCCGCAGCTCGATGCCCGCGGGCTTCGATCCGGTAGGTGACTTCAATCTGCAGTTAGCCAAGAAGGTGCGCCGCCTCGCCATCCGCGAAGGCGCTCTGTCGCGGCCCGATCTCCTGCTCGACATGGCCAACGATTTCTTTCCGCTGCCCGAGCCCGCGCACAAATACTGGAACGGAACTGCGTTACCCCCGGGCAAAGAATAGATCGAAAAGAACGCCGTTACGTGCCGCCGTTACGTGCCGCTCAACCGGCGTGCCAGTATTTCACTCGCGAGTTTTGGATCCGCCTTCCCTCGTGATTTCTTCATCAGTTGGCCCATGAGAAATCCGAGCAGCTTTTGATCGCCGGCGCGGAAGCGCTCGGCCTCTGACGGAAACCCGGTCAGAATCTCCGCGACCCATTGCTCCAGCTGCGCATCGTCGCGAACCTGCGCGAGCCCTTCCGTCTCCACGATTTCCGCAGGCTCCCGCTTCGAATCGATCATCGTGACGAAAACCTGGCGGGCAATCGGGTTCGAGATCCGGCCGTTCCTGACCAGCCGTATCAACTCCGCGAGGCTGCCTGGTCGAACCGGGAGTGCAGTGATGGTCAGAGCTCGCTGCCGGGTCTGGGCCAGCACATCGCCCATCACCCAATTGCTCGCAGTCTTGCCATCACGCACAGCCATTGCGACCTCCTCGAAGTAATCGGCCAGAGCGCGTTCAGCAGTCAGGACTTCGGCATCATACTGCGGGATTCCGAACTGTCTGACCAATCGCTCCGCGCGTAAACGCGGCAGTTCGGGCAACGCGGCACGAATGCGCTCGATCCGCTCGCGCGGGAAAACCAGCGGCGGCAGGTCCGGCTCCGGGAAATACCGGTAATCGTGACTCTCCTCCTTCGATCGCATGGGCCGCGCTTCACCACGCTCCGCGTCCCACAGCAGCGTTTCCTGCCGGATCGAATGACCGCTGGCCAGCAATCCGATTTGCCGCTTCAGCTCGAACTCGAGAGCGCGTTCCACGTTGGCGAACGAGTTCATGTTCTTGACTTCCGTCTTGGTCCCAAGCGGATCGGATGCGCGCTTCCGCACCGACACGTTCGCATCCACGCGCAGACTGCCCTTCTCCATGTCACAATCGCTGACGTCGAGGTACTGCAGGATCTGCTTGAGTGCGGCCAGGAACGCACGCGCCTGCGCCGGCGATGTCAGGTCCGGCTCGGTCACGATCTCGACCAGCGGTACGCCGGCCCGGTTCAAATCGATGGCCGTGAGTCCCGGCAACCGATCGTGCAGCAGCTTTCCGGCATCTTCTTCCATGTGGATGCGACGAATGCGCACGCGACCGGCATGCTGCGCATCGGCAACTTCGAGGAATCCATCGGTTGCGAATGGCCGGTCGAATTGTGTGATCTGGTATCCTTTCGGCAGATCGGGATAGAAGTAGTTCTTTCGCGCAAACAGACTGGTTTCGTGCACCCTGCAGTCCAGACCCAGTCCACTTCGAACCGCCAGTTCCACGGCCTGCTCGTTGAGTACTGGCAGTGCTCCGGGCAGCCCGAGGCAGACTGGACAGACGTTCGTGTTGGGCTCGGCGCCGAATTGGATGAGGTTGCCACAAAAGAGCTTGGTGCGCGTCTTCAGTTGTACGTGCACCTCGAGACCGATAACCGGCCGATACTCGCTCATACCAGCACGCGCTCGAGACCGGAGGCTGCGCGCAGCATGTTGTCTTCTCGCCAGCGGTCAGCCAGGAGCTGGCCACCGACCGGCAGTCCATCCAGGCGGCCGATCGGTACGGATATTCCCGGGATCCCTGCCAGGTTCGCTGTAACCGTAAAGATGTCGGACAGGTACATCTCGTACGGATCGTTCGATTTCTCGCCCAGCTTGAACGCCACGCTCGGTGTGGTTGGCGTAAACAGCACGTCGACACCGCTGTTGAACACGCGCTTGAAATCCTGGATGATGAGGGCACGCACCTGCTGCGCCCGGCCGTAGTACTGATCGTAGTAGCCGGCCGAGAGTGCGTACGTGCCCAGCATGATGCGACGCTTGACCTCGGCACCGAACCCGTGCGAGCGGGTCAGTGCATACACGTCCGCCGCCGAATCCGACTGAGCGGCGCGCAGCCCGTACCTCACACCATCGTAACGGGCCAGGTTGCTCGAAGCCTCGGCCGGCGCCAGCACGTAATACGCCGGGATCGCGTAGGCTGTGTGCGGCAGCGAGACATCGCGTATCTGAGCACCGTCATTGGCCAGGGCATCGAGGGCACGCCGGCACAGCTGGTTGATCCCGCGGTCCAGCTCATTCGGGAAGTACTCTCGCGGCACGCCGACCACGAGGCCTTTGACATCGCCCCGTAAAGCATCGGCAAAAACGGGCGCTTCCCTGGGAGCAGCCGTCGAATCGAACGCATCATGCCCGCTGATGACTTCGAGCAGCGTTGCCGCGTCGGCTACCGTGCGCCCGAACGTCCCGATTTGATCGAGTGAGGACGCGAACGCGATCAGACCGTAGCGGCTGACTCGTCCATAACTCGGCTTGATGCCGACCACTCCGCAAAACGCCGCTGGCTGCCGCACGGAACCGCCGGTCTCGGAGCCGAGCGCGGCAGGCACCACTCCCGCCGCTACTGCAGCCGCTGAACCACCGGACGATCCGCCGGGAACCCGTGTCTCGTCATGCGGATTGCGAGTTGGCCCGAACGCCGAGTGCTCGGTCGACGAGCCCATTGCAAACTCATCCAGATTGGTCTTGCCGATGATGACGGCGCCTTCGGCCTTGAGCCGTCGGACCGCGGTGGCCTCGAACGCCGACCGGTATCCATCCAGGATCCGCGATCCGCACGTAGTCGGGTATTCGAGTGTGCAGATGTTGTCCTTGATCGCGAGTGGAACCCCCAATAGCCGACCCGCCTTCTCCGCGTCCTTTGCCATAGCCTGCTGGCGCGCGTTTTCCTCGTCGTGAGAGAGAAACGCATTCAGCGAGTCCGCCGCGCGCAGTCGCTCGTAGCTCCCGGCAAGCACGGCAGCCGCGCTGGTGCGGTGCAGGCGAATCCCGGCCGCTATTCCTTCAAGCGTATCGGGCAATACGTCACTCATTCGGGGCCCGATCATGTGCCGGCAGTGTGGGCACCGTGAAAAAACCCGACTGCCAGTACGCCGACAGATACGCTGGTGGGATCGCCAGAGGGTCCGAGCCGGCTACGTCATCGCGCAGCGGCGCCGGCCATTCGGCCGCGCTGCTGACGCCTTCGATTCCACTCACATCTGCGGAGCCCAGCGCGCTCACGTGTGCGAGGATGCTGTTCAGGTCCTGCGTCAGCGCAACCACTTCGCCCTCATCAAGGTGCAGGCGGGCCAGCCCCGCCACCTGAATTACATCCGCACGCGTGACCGCCATCGCTACAGCTCTTTCTGAAGGTTGGCGTACCGAAGTACGACTTTCTTGCGGCCAATGCTCTCGAAATCAATGGTGGCTTTGAGGTCCCGGCCAAAACCCGACAACTCACGGATGATGCCCCGGCCGAACTGTGGATGGCGCACCCGTTCTCCCTTGACGAAGCGAGGTGCGTCCTGCGCATCCGAGTAGTCGATGACCGGGCCGCCCGGATCGCCATCGACGGTGACGCCGGCAAACGCATCACGGCGGGTGGGCCGGGCGCGCCAGCGATCATCGTACTGATGACGTGAGCGCGTCAGTGCCGGAGTCACTTTCGACTCAATGAGCCGCGGTGGTATCGGATCCATAAAACTCGATGGGATGCAACTCAGCACTTCGCCCGCACGACGCCGCGTCCTCGCGAACGACAAGTAGACTTTCCGCTGCGCACGCGTGATGCCGACGTAGAACAGGCGGCGCTCTTCTTCCAGCGCTTCCGGATCGTCATAGGCACGCGCCAACGGAAACAAACCGTCCTCCATGCCACTGATGAAGACGAAGGGAAATTCCAGGCCCTTGGCCGTGTGCAGCGTCATGAGCGTCGTGGCTTTGGCATCGGGATCGTGACGGTCTACGTCCGTGACCAGCGAAACCTTCTGCAGGAAGCGATCGAGCGGCGTAGTGTCCTCAGCCGTATCCTCGTCTTCGATCTCAGGCTCATCACGCTGGTCGAATTCGTGCGCGCCGGCCAGCAGCTCTCGCACGTTCTCGATGCGCTCCTCGCCTTCCGGACCTTCCTCCTGCAAGGCCTGGAGGAAGCTGACCTCTTCGATGAGTTTCTCCAGCAGCTCACCCACGCCGATATGAGACGACAGCGCCGTGTAACGCTGAATCATTTCGGCAAAGCGCACGAGTGAACCGACCGCACCGCCGCGGATGTCCGGGACCTCGGCTGCGCGTGACGCGGCTTCGAGGGCGCTGATCTTCTGCGCCGACGCCCAGGTCAGTAAATGCGCTTTGGTCGTGTCCCCTATGCCGCGGCGCGGGTAATTCACGATGCGGTCGAACGCGCCTGCATCCTTCGGATTCGAGATGAGCCTGAGGTAGGCCAGCAGGTCCATGATCTCACGGCGCTCATAGAATCGAGTGCCGCCGATGACCTGGTGCGGGATGTCACGCCGGCGCAAGGCTTCTTCCAGGGCACGGGATTGCGCGTTGGTGCGGTACAACACAACGAAATCTCGCGGGCTCTCGGCATCCAGCAGTCGCAATCGCGATTCCAGCTCGGTCGTGATCCAGTCTGCTTCGTCCCGTTCGTCCATCGCCTCCACACGCGTGAGACCTTCGCCCGGACCTGCATCCGTGCGCAGCGTCTTGCCTTTGCGACGCGTGTTGTGGGCGATGACCTGGTTGGCCGCGTCCAGGATGTTCGCGCTCGATCGATAATTCTGCTCGAGCCGTACAATCCGGGCTGCGTGGAAGTCCTTTTCGAAATCAAGAATGTTTCGGATGTCGGCGCCACGCCAGCCATAGATCGACTGGTCGTCGTCGCCAACCACCATCAGGTTGGTGTGCTCCCGGGACAGCAATTCCAGAAACTTGTACTGCGCATGGTTCGTGTCCTGGTACTCATCGACCAATACGAACTGGAAGCGTTCACGATACGACCGCAGTGTTTCCGGAAAGTGCAGGAACAGCTCGACCGGCTTCACCAGAAGATCGTCGAAGTCGAAAGCGTTCTGCTCCTTGAGGGCTGCGTTGTAGACTGGATACACACTGCTGACTACCAGCCCAAACGCGTCAGCGGCCACCTTCGCGTATTCATCGGGCGGGACCAGCTGGTTCTTGGCCGCGGAAATCGCCGATGCGATCGCCTGTGGATGCCACTTCTTGTGCGGGATGTTCAGCTTTTCCATCGTGCGCTTGACTTCGCGCAGCGCCTGGTCGGAATCGTCGATGCTGAAGTTGGGCGCCCAGCCGAGACGCGCGGCATGCCGCCGCAGCAGTCGCGCGCCGATCGAATGAAACGTGCCGATCCACATGCCGCCCGGCTCTCGGCCCAGCAGCTTGCGCACGCGCTCGCGCATCTCACCCGCTGCTTTATTGGTGAAAGTTACGGCCAGGATCTTCGACGGGTCGACCCCGTGTTCATGAATCAGGTGAGCGATGCGCGTGGTCAACACACGGGTCTTGCCCGAGCCTGCGCCGGCGAGAACCAGGATCGGGCCCTCGAAATGTTCGACCGCCGCACGCTGTTCGGGATTCAGTCCTGACAGGTTTACCGAGGGCTGCTGCTGGTTCATCTCCACGCAAAGAGGCTGCGCCGAAGTTTCTTGCCGGCGGCCGGAAGTTCGATATCAAAGGTAGTTCCACCACGACGACGCGGGTACACGCTGATTTTGCCTCCGTGCAGGTCTTCGATGATGCGTTGCGTGAGTGACAGACCAACCCCCCAGCCGCCCGTCTTGGTGCTGACGCCGGCTTCGAAGATCCGGCCTCGTACCAGCGGATCGATACCCGGTCCATTGTCCGAGACATGAATGTGTACGCTGGCATGAGTGCCGAGCGCGCTGATCATGATCCTGCCGCCGCGGCCGGCCAGAGCGTCGATCGCGTTCTTTACAATGTTCTCGAGCGCCCAGACCAGCAACACAGCGTTCGCGTCGATTGGAGGCAGGTCATCTTCAGCGCGCACGCGCAGATCGATACCACCACCCAGTCGTGGCAGCCGCGGCCGAAAATACGATTCCAGGTCGTGCAATACTACACCGAGTCGAGTCGCTTGCAGTGCGGGTTTTTTCCCGATCAGCTCGAAGCGCCGCGACACGCGCTCCAGGCGCTCGACATCGGTGCCGATCGCGTCGCCAATGTGATTGGTTTCCACCAGACCGTCCCGCTCTTCCGGCGGCAGTTGCAGAACTTCGATCCAGCCTTGCAGCGAGGAAAGCGGCGTACCCATCTGATGGGCGAGTTCACGCGCCATCGATGCCCACATGCGCTCGCGCTCCGCGCGTACATTCGATCGAATGATGGCAATCGCAATCGCGACCAGCAGGATACCACCACCGATCTGCAGCCACGGCACCCACTGCAGCCAACCGACGATCGGGGGATAGCCGTAATAGATCGTACTGATTTCCGGCAAGGTGACGAAGCGACCTCGGGCCCGCAAACGAGACACGTACTGGCCGGCGCGGCGCTGGCCGTCCTCCGTGGTGAGGTCAGCGTTGAACGGCAGGTTTACGGCATTGGCGATCGTGCCATTCGCGTCGGTCAGGACCAGCGGCACGCCCAACTCGAGCAACTGCTCCTGCACGCGCAGCAACGCATCGAGCTGCGCTTCTTCTCCAAACGATGCGAGCCCTTTCTGCACCAACTGGTAAATGTTCGTCATCGTGACGGACTGTCCACGGATTTGCTGAACCAGGAATTGCGTGTACGCGAGGTAGGAGCCGAACAGGAGAAGCGCGAGAATCGCCAGTACCGCGGGCCAGTACCGCCGAGTCATGGCGCGGCCGGGTCAGGACACGATGCGATCGGCGCCAAAATATCCAGCCAGCGGCTCCGGCACTTTGATGCTTCCGTCCTTCTGCTGATGGGTCTCGAGCAGTGCGGCGTACGTACGCGCAAGCGCGACCGCCGATCCATTCAAGGTGGCCACGTATTCAGGCTTGGCGCCAGCCTCGGGCCGGTACCGGATGTTTGCGCGACGGGCCTGGTAGTCGTTGTAGAGCGAACAGCTCGAGACTTCCAGCCACTTGCCGACGCCCGGTGCCCAGACTTCGAGGTCATACGTGTGCGCATTGCTGAAACCCAGATCGCCAGTGGCCAACCTGACCACGCGATAGGTGAGACCCAGCAGTTGCAGTACACGCTCGGCATGAGCGGTCAGCTCCTCCAGCGCGGCCGGGCCCGCTTCGTACCGCTCGAATCGGACCAGCTCGACCTTGTCGAACTGATGGACCCGAAGCAGACCGCGCGTGTCCTTGCCGTGCGCCCCCGCTTCGCGCCGAAAACAGGGGGTGTAAGCGACGTACTTTACCGGCAGCTTCTGCGCATCGAGCAACTCACCAGCCAACAGGTTGGTGACCGGCACTTCCGCGGTGGGTACGAGATAAAACCCGTCGAGCGGCACGTGGTACATGTCCTCGCCGAATTTCGGCAGGTGACCGGTGCCGAGCGCGGATTGCTCGTTGATCATGAACGGCGGCAGCACTTCCGTGTACCCGTGCTCGCGGGTGTGCAAATCCAGCATGAGCTGAATCAGCGTACGCTCGAGTCGTGCGCCCGCACCGATGTACAATGGGAAGCCACTGCCGGTGACCTTGGTGCCCCGCGGGAAATCGAGCATGCCGAGCTGCTCGCCCAGCTCCCAGTGCGGCCGCGCCTCGAAGTCGAAGCGCGGCTTTTCTCCACGGCTGCGGATTTCCAGGTTGGCCGACTCATCACCTTCCGGTACGACGTCCTCGGGCAGGTTGGGAATCTGCAAAAGAACCGAGCGCACAGTCTCTTCCAGCTCCGTGCGGCGATTCTCGAGCGCTTCCATCTCATCACCGAGCGTGCGCATCTCGAGGATCAGCGGCTCCGCCTCCTCGTGCTTACCAACCTGCTTCAGCTTGCCGACTTGTGGTGAGACTTCGTTGCGGCGGGCACGTGCCTGATCGACCCGGGTGATCACGGAGCGGCGCGTTTCATCCAGTTCCAGTAGCTGGTCGATCTGCTCCAGCAACTCCGGCTTGCCACGGCGCGCGAGGCGGCGCCGCACGACCTCCGGCTCTTCCCGGATACGTTTCAGATCGAGCATTCAATCAGTCTGGTGGAATCAGCGTGCGACTGTTGCAGTACGGGTTGATGATCGTGCGAAAGCGCAGCGTGCCGGCCGGCGCGTTTACTTCGAGCACCTCCAGCTTGGCATATCGAACGCCGGTGGAGCCGAAGCCGCAGTCTTCACGCCGAGTACGGACGACGTAGATCTTGCCGACTTGCGCGGCCACCGCCGTGGTCTTGAATTGGGCAGTATCGCCCGGCGCTTCCCTGAGTTCTTCCAGCGTGGTTGCCCCGCTGATCTCCGCGATGGCGGCACGTGAATTGAGCCCGGCAAACCCGCCGGCTGGCAGGAACGCCAGCGTGCTTCCCTGATCCACGACTGCTACGTCCCAGCGTCCGGTCGCCGACGGATTCTCGACCGCGACTGGAATTCCGAAGAGGGGCTGAGGCACAAAATCAAATGCGGATGGCCGGCCAATCAACTCGGGCCTGGACAGTGAAAACAGCTCGACCGTGTCCGGCGTCGCCGTCCACTCCTGTTTGAACTCATCCTCGCACGCAACCAGCAGCAACGGAAAAAACGCGGTCATCACCGCGCGCTTGGTTCTCATGATGGTGATCGGTCTCCGATACGTGAACAAGGTGCCTAGAGTAACCCGTTTTTTGAACGTATGTCAAGGCACGACAATGACATAATGGGTCAAGGACATAATGGGCCAAGACCGAGGCGCGGCGGGCGATGAGTCGGTCCTCGGCCTTCGCAAGCGATATCCTTTTTTGCTTTACTCGGGATCCGTGACCCGTGGTGACGGCGTTCATCGTACGTGCGTCACTACCAACACAATGTCTGGACCAGTCAAACCGGCATGAATTTGGCACCTGAGCGCGATCATGCAGGAAACGATGGGAGCCCGGACTCGCATGAACAGCGAATACACGGATTCGCCACGAACAGTTCTGGTCGTCGACGATGAGCCCTATATCGGCCGCATTATCCAGCTCAAATTGGAGAGCGGGCCGTATCGGGTGGTCCTCGTCCAGGATGGCAAGAGCGCGCTCGATCGGCTGCACTCCGAGGATCCGGTCCACCTCATCCTGCTCGACATCATGATGCCTCTGATCAGCGGGCTCGACGTTCTGGCAGAGCTTCGCCAGATTCCGCATCGCCGAAGCACACCCGTAATCATGCTGACTGCCAAAGGTCACGAAACCGACCGGGAGCAGGCGGCCGTGCTCGGCGCGACGGATTTTCTGACCAAGCCCTTCAGCCCGAAGAAGCTGCTTGCCCGCATCGACGAAATCTTCGCAACCTGATCCGCGCCTGTGGGCCGTCGTGCTGGCCGGCGGCGTGGGCGCCCGGTTTTGGCCGGTTTCCACACCGAAACGCCCCAAGCAATTATTGCCACTCGGCGATGGCGCATCTCTCATCGGAGATACGGTAGAACGACTGCTGCCGCTGGTCGGGTGGGAGCGCTTACGCATCCTGGCTGGCCGGCATTTGGCCGAGCCATTCGAAAAGCAGGTTGATGGACTGCAGGATGAGCACTTTCTGGTTGAGCCCGAGGCCAAAGGCACGCTGCCGATCCTGGCCTGGGCCGCGCACGAGATCCTGAAGACCGAAGGCAACGCGATCATGGCCTCGCTGCACTCCGATCACGTCATCCGCCCGGCCGAAGTGTTCCGCGCGCAGATCCAGGAAGCGGCGGAGCTGGCCACACGTGAGCAGCGCATCATTACGTTCGGTGTGCCGCCGACGCGTCCGGAAACCGGCTACGGCTACATCCGCTCCGGCGATCGGCTCGGCGCCGGTGAGCCGGAAGCGTACGAAGTCGGGCAGTTCATTGAGAAGCCGCGGCGCGAGGCCGCCAGCGACTTCGTGCGTCGTGGCTACCTGTGGAACAGCGGCATCTTCGTGTGGCCCGCACGTCTGTTCCTCGATGAGCTGCGCAAAACCGCGCCCCAGGTGGGCGATCTGCTGACACTGCTCGATGCCGGCAAGGTGGCCGAATTCTTCGAGCAGGTCCCCACCATCTCGGTGGACGAAGGCGTGCTCGAAAAAAGCGCCCGTGTTGCGGTCCTGCCAACGCGCTTCGAGTGGGATGATGTCGGGGCCTGGGATGCCGTCGGTCGCACCCGTCACGCGGATACTGCGGGTAACGTCGCCGTCGGCGATGTTTCACTGGTCGACGCCAAGGACTGCATCGCGTGGGGCGACGATGGTGCAGTCGTGCTGTTTGGGGTCGACAATCTGGTCGTCGTGCGATCCAATGGTGTGACCCTGGTCGCTGCGCGTGAGCGCACCGCCGAGCTGAAGAGTCTCCTGAAGCAACTGCCGCGCAGTCTGCGTGACCTTTCGGCGAATGAGTGAACCCAGGCTCATCCTCTACGACGACAAGCTCGCCCGGAACTGGCTTCCGTTCACACTCACTCGCCCTGCTGGCGAACTCCTGTTTGGCGCGTTTGCGCTGCGCAAGCGCGCCGAACACGTATTCGGTATCCACTGCAGCGGTCACGTCACCGACCAGGCACTGGCCGGCTTTACCGGACCACATTCCCCTCCAGTAATCGAGCTCGGAAGCGTCGATTCTACTACGCCGCGATTCTTTCTCAGCTCACGCGCGGTTCCGGCATTTAATGCTACCCTGCCCTCGAGCGCGACTGCGCTGAGAATAGGCGATGAAGTGGTCGGGTTTTATTGTCCGGCCGGGACGGCCAACCCGACCGAGTCACAATTGCTGGAAGGCTCTGCAGACCAGGCTCACGAACTTCCTGGAAAAACCCTGCGGCAGGTCTGGGAGTTGATGAGCAGGAATTCCGAGCAACTCGGTGAAGACGTCCACCAGCTCCATAGACCGCAAGAGCGATGGCTGCCGCTGCCGGCCGGTGTGATCGCGATCGGGCAGCCGCGGCTCGTGCTCAACGACGGTGCATTGATTGAGCCTGGGGTGGTCCTCGACTTTCGCGACGGTCCCATCGTATTGGGGCCGCACGCCGAGGTTCGCGCCTACACGCGCCTGACTGGTCCGGCTTTGATCGGCCCCAGGAGCATTGTATTCGGCGGCCGCTTCTCCGGCGTGTCGATCGGGCCCTATTGCAAGGTGCACGGCGAGGTCGAAGAGACAGTCATTCTCGGTTACTCGAACAAGGCGCACGATGGCTTCCTCGGCCACGCCTATCTGGGCGCATGGGTCAACCTGGGGGCCCTGACCACCAACAGCGATCTCAAGAACAACTATGGCGCCGTACGGCTGTGGACGCCCGCGGGTGAAGTGGATACCGGTCAGATGAAGATCGGCTGCTTCATCGGCGACCACGTACAGACCGCGATCGGAACCATGATCAACACCGGTACCGTGATCGGGTCGGGCAGCAATATCTTTGGTGGCATGCCTCCGAAGTTCGTTCCGCCATTCAGCTGGGGTGTCGAGCTGGGCGACCATGAGTTCGAGAAGTTCATTTCCACTGCGCGCACAGCCATGCAGCGGCGCGACGTGACCCTCACAGATTCTCAGCGGGAAATGCTGCAGCGCGCCTGGCAGCGAGGCCGCGCGTTGGCCGCGGGGCGGTCTTTGTGAAAGTCATCGTGCTGGGCAGTGGCAGTGAGGGCAACGCGACGCTGGTTAACGCAGACGGTGTCAGCGTGCTCGTCGATGCGGGCTTCAGTGGCCGTGACCTCGAGCGCCGATTGGAGGAGTGCGGCGTTCCGACCGACACGATCGCCGGCATCGTCATCACGCACGATCATGGCGATCACACTCGTGGTATGGGCATCGTTGCCCGGCGTTTCAATGTGCCGATTTACCTGACCGAGCGAACCCGGTTTGCCTGCCGGGACCTGCTGAATGGCAAGGAAGACGTTCGCGCCTACCGCTCTTCCATGACCTTCCGGATCGGCCCGTTCGAAGTCGAGCCCTTCCTCACTGTGCATGATGCCGCTGACCCGGTAGCCATCGCCATCACGCATTCCGCATCGGGTTCTCGAATGGGCATTGCCACCGATCTCGGCCGTCCGACCGCTGCGGTACGCGCGCGGCTGGCTGGCTGTCACGTGCTGGTGCTGGAAGCGAATCACGACGAAGCGATGCTCTGGAACAGTGCCTATCCCTGGTCGGTCAAACAGAGAATCGCGGGCAGCCACGGACATCTCTCCAACCGAGCCTCGGCCGACCTGGTCCGCGAGCTGAATCATGGGGGCCTCTGTGCCATCGTTCTCGCTCACATAAGTCAGCAGGCCAACGATCACGGATTGGCGCGTGCTGTAGTCGAGCAGACGCTGACGCGCATTCGTTACAAGGGATTACTTGAAGTTGCAAAGCAGGATGCGCCGCTGCCGCCGCTCGACATCATCGAACTGCGAAAGAAGCACGCGGCCTGGGAACAGTTGTCTCTATTGTAAGAAGCTTTGAACAATCAGCGCTGCCTAGAGTCCGAACAGGCGCAGCACGTCATTGGCGACGGCCCAGACCATGATCGCCAGCACGATCACAAACCCAACCTGACTGAATCGCATACGCTGCTGGAGTGAGAGCGGGCGCCGCCGAATCGCCTCATAGCCGAGAAACATCAAGTGCCCGCCGTCCAGCACCGGAATCGGCAGCAGGTTGAGCACCGCGAGGTTTACCGAGAACAGCGCCATGAAGCCGAGGAAGGATTCCGGGCCATCACGAACGACCTGGCCACTCAGCTGCCCGATCTGAATGGGACCGCCCACACTGCGCGGATCAGCGTTGCCGGTGAACAAATCGGTTACGAAGCCGGCCGTCATCGTGACCATCTTCCAGGTCTCGTTCACACCATGGCTGATACTGCCGAAGAAGCCGGGATCCGTGCGCGGCAAGAATGACGCGGGCGAATCCTTTGGATAGACACCCAGACGGCCATACTGAAGGCGGCCATTCAAGTCTTTGACATCGGGAATGACCGTGACGCGCAGCGGTATACCATCCCGCAGAATCTCGAGCGGAATCTCTTTGCCGGGGTTGCGTTCGACGACCGCGACAAATTGCTGCCAGGTTTGCATCGGTTCGCTATTGGCCGTGCGTACGATGTCACCAAACTCGAGCCCGGCCCGCGCCGCCGCCGTGCCGGCCACTACCCGGCCGATGATCGGCGCGGTTTGAACTGCCGGTTCAAAGGCGGACATCAATGCTGTTTTCGCGCTGTCACCCGCTGGCAGTTGCACCGTAACCGGCGGCGCTTCTTCGAACTCGAACAGAATGGGTCCACTGCCCGCCTTCGCAATCGCGGCGCGCACATCGCGAGCATCGCCCACCGCATCGTTGTTCACCGCCGTGATGCGGGCTCCTACCGGCAGCCGGGCCAGCGCTTCGGTTCCCCTCGGCAAATACTCCTCGGTCACATTGCCAACCGTCGTATCCGGAATGGCCTGAACACCCCAGATCATAGCGCTGATTGCAAACACCACGACCGCGAACAGGATGTTCATGATCACGCCAGCCGAGATCACCAACGCGCGCGCAGGCAGGCTCTTGGATTCGAAATCGCGCGGACCCGCCTGCCTCGGCGTCTCCACTTCGATGCCCGTGTCATCTGCTGTGAGTGCACCCGACACAATGGGCTTGTCCGAGCCGCCCTCGAGCTTCTCCATCTCTTCCATACCCGCCATCTTCACGTAACCGCCCAACGGCAGCCACGAGATGACGTACTCGGTTTCACCGCGCTTGAACCCGATCAGCTTCGGGCCCAGGCCGATCGAGAAACGAGGCACTTCGATGTCTACTGCTTTTGCAGTCAGGAAATGGCCGAGCTCGTGCACGAAGATGAGCACACCGAGTACGACGACTGTAGCCAGGATCGTGATCAACATTTTTGTTTTAGTGCCTCGTGCGCGTTCTCTCGTGCTTCCCGATCAGCCGATAGGACCGTTTCCAGACAATCGACTTCGCTCGGACGGTGCGCCGCAAGTGCGGACTCGACCACCGTTGCTATCCCCGTAAACGGCAAGTTGCCAGCCAGAAAGCCTGCCACCGCAACTTCGTTTGCTGCATTGAATACCGCGGGCATGGTCCCGCCGGTCCGTCCTGCGTGCGTTCCCAGGCTGAATAAGGGAAACCGCGTATAGTCTACAGTCTCGAAAGTCAGCGTACGGGCGGCGACCGGATCGAACCGTCGCGGGCCAGCATCATCCAGGCGATCGGGGCAGGTCAACGCATAAAGGATCGGCATTTCCATGTTCGGAAACCCCATCTGGGCCAGCACGGATCCGTCCACGAACTCGACCATCGAATGAACGATGGATTGCGGGTGCACGACCACGTCGATCTGGTCGTAGGCGAGTCCGAAAAGAAAATGCGCCTCGATCACTTCGAGTGCTTTGTTGGCCAGCGTGGCCGAGTCGATTGTAATCTTGGCTCCCATGTCCCAGGTCGGGTGCTTCAGCGCCTGCGCCGGCGTAACCTCGGATAGCTGTTCCGCCGAAAACGTTCGAAACGGCCCGCCCGACGCGGTGAGAACGATGCGCTGCACGTCAGCCACACCGGAACGTTGGCAGCCGTCTTTTGCATCCGGCCGAAGACACTGCCAGACCGCGCTGTGCTCGCTGTCGATCGGAATGAGCTGACCACCACCGCGGCGCAGCGCTTCCAGCACGAGCGGGCCACCGGCGACCAGTGATTCCTTGTTGGCCAGCGCCAGGCGCTTCCCTGCCTGCAGCGCAGCCAGCGTCGCTTCCAGCCCGGCCGCGCCCACCACCGCATTGATTATGATGTCGGCAGCGGGGTGAGTGGCTGCATCGATCAGGGCATCGCGTCCGCGCCGCCAGCCTGCGCCCTCGGTACCATTTACCAGAACCGCAAGCTCGGGCTTCCAGATCGCGACCTGGGACTTGAGCTCGTTCGCGTTTTGATTTGCCGCCAGTGCAATCACGCGGAAGCGATCGGGATGCCTCGCGATCACCGCAAGTGCGCTGCGGCCGATCGATCCAGTCGATCCGAGAATGGCAACCCCGGTCATCGCAGACCCATCCAGCGGAGCAGCCAGTACGAGACTGGAATCGCAAAGAAAAGCGCATCGAAGCGGTCCAGCACGCCACCATGTCCCGGCAACAACGTGCCGGAATCTTTCACGCCGGCCTCGCGTTTGAGCAGCGATTCCACGAGGTCACCAACCTGCGCCGCGGCCGCGATCACCGCGCCCACCAGCGCCCAAAGCATTGGTGACGCCGTCAGCCCCATGGCCGGACCGATCAGCGTCAGGCCGAATCCAACGGAAACGGCAATCCCGCCGATGATTCCGGCGATTGCGCCCTCTACCGTTTTGCCCGGGCTGACTCGTGGAATCAGCTTGGTGCGGCCAATCGCACGACCGACGAAAAATGCGAGCGAGTCGTTGATCCAGGTTATCACCAGTGGAAAGAGCACGAGTGCCGTGCCGCGCCAGGCAATCGACAGATCCATCGTTGGCAGCGCCAGCGCGGTCGAGCGGCCGGGCAGCTCACGCAGCCAGACCGCATATCCGAGCGTGCCACCGACGAAAAGCGCGCCAGCCACGCTCACGCTCATCGCGGCCAGCGGCCGCCGCTCCACACCCCGCAGCCAGATCGCCAGCGTGCCGAACAGGATCACCAGTGCAATTGTGCCGTTCCACAGTCTGGCCGGCGATTCGGCCGGCCCCCACGCCACTGCCGCCAGTACGATCAGCGCGGCCGCAACCGCACCCAGATAATCGAACGGCTCGATCTGCTTCTGTCGCGCCAATCGAAAAAACTCATTCGCGCCCAGCGCGGCCACCACCGCCAGCAACGCAGCAAAGTACCAGCCACCCAGATAGATGAAGACCAGGATGACAGGGATGCCGACCAGAGCGACGGCAACGCGTTTCGCGAGCTCACTCGCCATTCAGATCAGCCCGCCGTTACGCGTCCGAAGCGGCGGTCGCGGCGCTGAAAATCCAGAATGGCTTGAAAGAGGTGCTGGCGCCGGAACTCCGGCCACAGTAACGGCGTGATGTAAAGCTCGGTGTAGGCAAGCTGCCAGAGCATGAAGTTGCTGATACGCAATTCACCGGAGGTTCGGATCAACAGATCAGGATCGGGAAGTCCCGCGGTATACAGTTCATTGGCAAACCGTTCTTCATTGATATCCTCCGGCTCGAGCTCACCGGCGCGGACCTGAGCAGCCAGTCGCTTCGCCGCCTGCACGATTTCCGCGCGTCCGCCGTAGCTGATCATCAGGTTCAGCTGAAGCGTGCTCAGTCCGGCCGTTGCACTTTGAATGTCCATGATCGCGCGGCGCGGCGCGCCCGGCACCCGCTCCAGATCACCGAAGACCCGCACCAGCACGCCCTGCCGCACCAGCTCATCGCGTTCCCGGTTGACGAAGCGCTGGAGCAGCTTCATCAACGCGTTCACTTCCGCCGCCGGCCGGTTCCAGTTTTCCTGGGAAAACGCATACAGCGTAAGCACGCGAACACCAGCCTCGATCGCGCCTTCCACTGCATCCCGGACCGAGTCCATTCCGGCTGTGTGGCCGCGGAAGCGCGGCAGGCCTCGCTGTCCGGCCCACCGCCCATTCCCATCCATGATGATGGCCACGTGGGTCGGTATCTGCCCGTCCTGTTTGATCAGAGCGCGCAGCTCACTCTCGGATTGACTGTCGACGTCCGGGTTTCGACTCGCCACTAGACTTCCATCAACTCCGTTTCCTTGGATTTGAGCAGCTCGTCGATCTTCTGGATGTACGCATCGGTCATTTTCTGTACTTCTTCCATTCGGTGGCGAACATCGTCTTCGCTGACCTCGTGTGACGCCTGCTGCTTCTTCAGCTCCTTGTTCGCTTCCTGGCGGGCGTGGCGAACCGCCACCCGCCCTTCCTCAGCCTGCTTGTGCAGCACTCGCACCATTTCCTTGCGTCGTTCCTCGGTCAGTGCCGGAATCGGCACCCGGATGATGTTGCCATCATTGGCCGGATTGAGCCCGAGCTCCGATGTCTGGATCGCTTTCTCGATGATCTGCAGCAACGACTTGTCCCACGGCTGAACCATCAGGAGCCGCGGTTCCGGTGCCGTCACCGTGGCCACCTGATTGAGCGGCATCTTCGAACCGTATGCCTCGACGCGAACCGTGTCCAGCAGCGCGGGCGATGCCTTTCCGGTTCGCACCGATGAGAACTCGCGCCGCATTGCATCCACCGCTTTTTCCATGTGGGTCCGCGCTTCACTGATTGATTGCATAGCACCTTCACGCTTGAAGGGAGTCAGTCAATGCGCACAACAAAGCGCAACTTAACAGATCAATGTGCCAACCTGCTCGCCACGCAACGCACCCAGCACCGCACCCTTGTGGTGGATGTTGAGCACAATGATGGGCAGACGATTGTCCTTGCAGAGCGATACCGCAGCCGCATCCATGACGCCCAGCTCACGCGTCAGCACGTCATGGTAGGAAAGCTGCCGAATGAATTCTGCCTGCGGATCCTTCTTTGGATCTGCCGAATAGACACCTTCGACCTTGGTGGCTTTGATCAGCACATTGGCGTTCATTTCAATGGCCCGCAGCACGGCCGCAGTGTCGGTCGAGAAATACGGGTTCCCGGTGCCGCCCGCAAAGATCACCACTCGATCTTTGTCCAGGTGCCGGAGTGCGCGACGCCGAATGTACGGTTCGGCCAGTGCTTCCATCCGGATCGCCGTCATGACCCGCGTCGATACACCTTTTTGCTCGAGCGCATCCTGCATGGCCAGTGCATTAATGACCGTGGCGAGCATGCCCATGTAGTCGGCGCTCACCCGATCCATGCCCTCCTCGCTCGCCTTGGTGCCACGCACGATGTTGCCGCCGCCAATGACCAGGCCGAGCGTCACGCCCGTACGGTAGAGTGAAAAAATCTCGTCCGTAAGACGGCTGACCACCGCCGGTGAGATGCCGAAATTCTGATCCCCTGCAAGCGCCTCACCGCTCAATTTCAGCAGCACGCGCGGGTATTTCAAATCGGCGCCCCGCTTTCGGCTAGTCCCCGACGGCATAACGCACGAAGCGGCGGAT
>JBBDWZ010000153.1:0-27895 GCA_040902615.1 Gemmatimonadota bacterium
CCGAGCAGGACTGGCTCAAGACCAACCTCGCCAAGTTCAGCCGCATGATGCAGGGACAGAAGGACCTGGAGACGGTGTCGCGGTCGATCATGTCGGAGCTGACACCCTTGGTCTCCGCGCATCATGGCGCGTTTTACATCATGGACAATGTCGACGGCTCACCGTCGCTGCGGTTGATCGCGAGTTATGCGTACAAGCAGCGCAAACATCTGGGTAATCGATTCCGTCTGGGCGAAGGACTGGTCGGGCAGGCGGCGCTGGAAAAGAAGTCGATTCTGCTGACCAACGTGCCTGATGACTACATCCAGATCAACTCGGGTCTGGGCGAGGCGCCGCCGCGCAACATCGTCGTGTTGCCGATTCTATTCGAAGGCGAAGTGAAAGCGGTGGTGGAGCTGGCGTCGTTCCTGCCGTTCAGCCAGATCCATCAGCTGTTCCTGGATCAGCTGGCGGAGAGCGTGGGCGTCGTACTCAACATGATAGCGGCGAACATGCGCACGGAAGAGCTGCTGGAGCAGTCCCAGGCGCTGACCGGAGAGCTGCAGTCGCAGTCCGAGGAACTCAGGAAGCAGCAGGAGGAGCTGCGCAAATCGAACGGCGAGCTGGAATCGCAGGCCCAGACGCTCAAGGCCTCTGAAGAGCTGCTCAAGGAGCAGCAGGAGGAGCTGCAGCAGGTCAACGAAGAACTGGAGGAAAAGGCGGCGCTGCTGGCCGAGCAGAATCGCAAGGTCGAGCAGAAGAACTCGGAGGTGGAGCAGGCTCGACAGGCGCTGGAAGAAAAGGCCGCGCAGCTCTCGCTCAGCTCGAAGTACAAGTCGGAATTCCTGGCCAACATGTCCCACGAATTGCGCACGCCGTTGAACAGTCTACTGATCCTGGCCAAGCAGCTGTCGAGCAATCCGGACGGCAATCTCAGCGGGAAACAGGTCGAGTTTGCGCAGACCATTCTTTCATCGGGCACGGACCTGCTCACGTTGATCAACGACATTCTCGACCTGTCCAAGGTCGAGGCCGGCAAGATGGAAGTGAACGCCGTTACGTTCCCGCTGCGCGAAGTGACCGAGTTCTGCGAGCGGAATTTCCGGCAGCTCGCAACTGAGAAGAAGCTCAGCTTCGATCTCGAGATCGCGCCCGACCTGCCCGCGGAAATGCGCACGGATCGTCAGCGGCTGCAGCAGCTGCTGCGCAACCTGCTGGGCAATGCCTTCAAGTTTGCCGAGAAGGGTGGCGTCGCACTGCGCGTGCGGCGGGCTCCGTCCAGGCAGTATGCCAACCCGATTCTGGACCGGGCGGAAACGGTCGTGGCCTTCCACGTGGAGGACAGCGGGATTGGCATAGCCAAGGACAAGCAGCGGCTGATTTTCGAGGCCTTCCAGCAGGCGGATGGCACGACCAGCCGCAAGTTCGGCGGCACCGGCCTCGGTCTGTCGATCAGCCGTGAGATTGCACGTCTGCTCGGCGGTGAAATCCACGTGGAAAGTGAAGAGGGCAAAGGCAGCACGTTCACGCTGTTCCTGCCGCTGAGCTACGAGCCGGACCCCGAGCTGGATCCGGGATTGGAGATCGAGGATCGATTCGCGGATCGCGGATCGCGGATCGCGGATCGCTGGAAGAATCGAGAGAAAATCGATCCACGATCGACGGTTCACGATGCGCGATCCGAGGAGGCCGATGCTGGCGCGGACCGGAACCCTTTAGGCGATGATCGCGAGACGATCGAGCCGGGCGATCGCGTTCTGCTCGTGATCGAGAACGATGAGCGGTTCGCGCGCATTCTGCTCGACCTGGCACGCGACAAGAACTTCAAGACACTGGTGGCACTGGACGGTGAGAGCGGCATGCGGCTGGTGCATGAGTACAAGCCGGACGCGATCACGCTCGATATCGACCTGCCGGGCATTGACGGCTGGGCCGTGCTCGAGCGGCTCAAGCACCACCCGGCGACGCGCCACATCCCGGTGCATATCGTGTCCGGCATCGATAAGCGGCAGCAGGGACTGCGCGCGGGCGCAATCTCGTATCTGGAAAAGCCGGTGACCAAGGAAGCGCTCGAGGATTCGCTGGATCAGATCAATCATTTCATCGAGAAAGGCATCAAGACCCTGCTGGTCGTCGAAGACGATGAGAACCAGCGCAAGAGCATCATCGAGCTGATTGGTGACGAGGATGTCGAGATTACTGCGGTGGGCTCGGCCCAGGAAGCGCTCGAGCAACTGGGTATCAAGCAGTTCGATTGCATGGTCCTGGATCTGGGCCTCAAGGACACCAGCGGCTTCACGCTGCTCGAGACCATCAAGACCAACCCGACCATGCAGTCGATGCCGATCATTATCTACACCGGCAAGGAGCTGAGCCAGAACGAGGAGACCCAGCTCAGGCGCTACGCGGAAACCATCATCGTCAAGGACGCGCGTTCACCGGAACGGCTGCTGGATGAGACTGCGCTTTTCCTGCATCGCGTGGAGGCGCAGCTGCCGGAACAAAAACGGCGGATCCTGGAGCAGCTGCACAGCGCGGATGCGGTGTTTGCCGGCAAGCGCGTGCTGGTGGTGGATGACGATGTGCGTAACATCTTCGCGCTGACCAGTCTGCTCGAGAATAACGGCATGACGGTCGGCTTTGCCGAGAACGGCAAGGATGCAATCCAGCGACTGAAGGAGGACACGAACTACGACGTCGTGCTGATGGACGTGATGATGCCGGAAATGGATGGATACGAGACCACGCGTGCCATCCGGAACACGCCGGAGTTCCGTTCACTGCCGATTATCGCGTTGACCGCCAAGGCCATGAAGGGCGATCGCGAGAAATGCATCGAGGCCGGGGCCTCGGATTACATCACGAAGCCGGTGGACACCGACCAGCTGCTCTCGCTGATGCGGGTATGGCTTTACCGCTGAAGGCGGCCCGCATGACGCTGGCGGATACGCCGGCTGCCTACGTGCGTGAGCTCGAACGCATCGAAATCGATGTCTTGCTGGAGGCCATCTTCCGGCACTACGGCTTCGACTTTCGATCCTATGCCTATTCATCGCTGAAGCGGCGATTGTGGAAACGCATCGAAGCCGAGGAGCTGCGCACGGTCAGTCAGCTACAGGACCTGGTCCTGCACAACGAGGCCGCCATGGAGCGACTGCTGCTCGATCTTTCGGTCAGCGTTTCCGCCATGTTCCGCGACCCGAATTTCTACCTGGCCTTCCGGCAGAAGGTCGTACCGATCCTGCGGACGTACCCGTTCATCCGCATCTGGCACGCGGGCTGTTCGACCGGTGAGGAGCTCTACTCGATGGCGATCCTGCTCGAAGAGGAAGGCCTGTACGATCGCGCACGCATGTACGCCACCGACATCAACGAAGTTGTGCTGACGGCTGCGCGCGAGGGCATCTACCCGGTCGATCGTATGCAGGAGTACACGCAGAACTACGTCAAGGCCGGCGGCAAGCGCTCCTTCTCCGAGTACTACACGGCGCGTTACGACCATGCCTTGTTCGCACCGGCGCTCCGGCGCAACGCGGTCTTTGCGCAGCACAACCTGGTGACCGATCGCTCGTTTTCCGAGTTCAACGTCATACTCTGCCGCAACGTGATGATCTACTTCGACCGCAAGCTGCAGGATCGGGTGCACAAGCTCTTCTATGAGAGCCTGCCCGTGTTCGGCATCCTTGCGCTGGGCAACAAGGAGTCGCTGGTGTTGTCGGAGTATGAACCGCGCTATGAAGCGATCGATCCGCGAGAGCGCATCTATCGGAGAGTGACATGAGCGCGTTCAGCCTGATCGTGGTCGGCGTATCCGCCGGCGGGTTGAACGCACTGGGCACGCTGCTGGGAGGGTTGGCCGCAGATTTTCCGATCCCGATCGCGGTAGTACAGCATCGGTCCCGGGATTCGGACGCGCTGACGCTGGTCCTGCAATCGCATACGCCGCTGCGAGTGCTCGAGATCGAGGACAAGATGACCTTCGAGCCGGGGAATGTGTACGTGGCACCGCCCGATTACCATACTCTCATTGATGATGATCATTTTGCGCTCTCGGTCGATGCACCGGTGACCTATAGCCGGCCGTCCATCGATGTATTATTCGAGTCGGCGGCGGACGTGCTGGGCACGCGGCTGGCCGGGATTGTGCTTACGGGTGCAAACCAGGATGGTGCGCGCGGGCTGCGCAAGGTGGTTCAGCGCGGCGGCTACGCCATTGTCCAGGACCCGAGCACGGCCGAGGTCGCCGTGATGCCGCGCGCAGCATTGGAGCTGGTGCCGAACGCGCAGGTCGTGCCGCTGGCCGGCCTGGGCGCGTATTTGAATACCCTGAGCCGTCGGGCCGCATGAACGAGCCGGTGAAAGCAAAAGTCCTGCTGGTCGATGATCGACCGGAGAACCTGCTGGCATTGGAGGCAATCCTCGAGTCGCTGGAGCACGAGCTGGTGCGCGCGAACAGTGGCGAGGATGCATTGCGCCAGCTGCTGCGCCATGACTTTGCGGTGATCCTGCTGGACGTGCAAATGCCGGGACTCAACGGTTTCGAGACGGCGGAAATCATCAAGTCCCGTGAACGGTCACGGCACACGCCCATCATCTTCCTGACCGCGCTCAGCAAGGACCAGGAATTCGTTTATCGCGGCTACGAGGTCGGAGCGGTCGATTACATGTCGAAGCCGCTGCAGCCCGAAGTCCTGCGCTCCAAGGTCGCGGTGCTGGTCGATCTGTGGCTCAAGAACCGGCAGGTCGAGACGCAGCAGAACCAGCTGCGGGCGGCCGAGCGCCGCGAGCTGACGATCCAGCACCACACAGAAATGCGGGAGTCGGAGGCCCGCATCGCCGAGATCGTGCGCTGCGTTCGTGAAGCGATCATCATGTTCGATGACCAATACCGGGTGACGATCTTCAACTCCGGAGCGGAACAGATCTTCGGCCGCGCCGCCGCTAGCGTGATCGGCACGGCAGTGACGGACCTGCTGGCCGCCGAGTCGCGGACCGAGTTCAAGCGCCGGCTGGACGCCATGGTCGATATCCGTGAGGGCACCGTCCAGTGGGGCGGCACCTCAGAGCAGGATTTGCTGATTGGCCTTCGTGGTGGTGAGCAGTTTCCCCTGGAGGCATCGGTCTCCCGGTTGAGCACACACGAAGGTGTCGTATTCACGGTGATCGGCCGTGACGTATCGGAGCGGCGCCGGGCCGAGATCGTCCTGCGCAACCGGACCATCGAGCTGGCCAAAGCCAAATCGGAGCTGGAGACGGTGAACCGGGAATTGAACCGGCGTACGCAGGACCTGGAGCGCGCACTGTCGGCGCGCAGCCGGTTCTACGCCTCCATGAGCCACGAGCTGCGCACGCCGATCAATGCGATTCTGGGATACAGCTCGCTCATGCTCGATCAGGTCTACGGTCAGCTGAATGAGAAACAGATGCGGGGCATCGAGCGCACGAATCGCGCGGCCAAACACCTGCTCGAGCTGGTCAACGATGTTCTGGACCTGTCGAAAATCGAGGCGGGAAAGATCGAACTTCAGCTCGAAGCCGTGGTTTTCCCGACCCTGGTCGAGGACCTGTTTGTCACGGTGAGGCCGATGGCCGATGAGCATGGGTCGGCGCTGACGCTCGAGCACGATGGCACGCCCATTTCGATCATCTCCGATCCTCGACGCGTCCGCCAGATCCTCCTCAACCTGCTCTCCAATGCGATCAAATTCGGGCGGGGCAACCCGATCAAGGTGTGCACCCGCTTCTGGGGCGACCGCGGCGTCGAAATCTCCGTGTCGGACCAGGGTGTTGGCATCGCCAGCGGCGACCAGGAGAAGATCTTCGATGAGTTCGTGCAGCTTGCGCTCGACCGGCCCGAAGGGACTGGCCTGGGTCTGCCGATTTCCCAGCGCCTGGCCGGGATCCTGAACGGGTCCTTATCCGTGAAATCCCAGTTTGGCGTGGGCAGTACGTTCGTTCTGCAGTTGCCCCGCAACGCCGATCCGCTTCAGCTAGCCGGATCCGAACTCGTCGAGCACGCCGAAAGCGTGGCATAACGCAACACCCCGGGGTGGCGTCCTAATCCGCAGGGCGGTATCGTGGATCCCTACTTTCCAGTTGTGCATTTCGGCCTAACGGCCGTTTGAATTCAGTCCCCAGTCAATCGTGAGGTGGTCATGATCAGCCGAACGCCAGCCGCGTTCCGCAGGCCGTTGCATCCGCTGCTCCTGGTCGGGGCAATGCTGCTGTCGGCAGCCAGCCAGACGATCGCGCAGCGAATTACCACGCCTGAGGAGCACTTCGGTCACAAGATCGGCGCGGATTACGTGCTGCCGAACTACACAGCTTTTACCGCCTACTTCCAGAAACTGGATCAAGACTCGGATCGGATGACGCTGCAATCGATCGGCAAGACCGCGGAAGGTCGCGATCAGCTCATGGCCATCATCACGTCGCCGCAGAACCATCGCAATCTGGCTCGCTACAAGGAAATCGCATCACGTCTGGCCAATGCCGAAGGTCTGACCGACGCTCAGGCCCGCGCATTGGCGCAGGAAGGCAAATCGGTAATCTGGATCGACGGCGGACTGCACGCCACCGAGGTGCTGGGTGCGCAGCAGCTGATCGAAACCACATACCAGCTGGTCAGTCGCAACGACGCGGAGACCACGCGCATTCTCAATGACGTGATCGTGCTGCTAACGCACGCGAATCCGGACGGCATGGAGCTGGTCTCGAACTGGTACATGCGCAATCCCAACCCCAATCAGCGGTCGACTGGCGGTATCCCGCGGCTCTATCAGAAGTACGTCGGCCACGACAACAACCGCGACTTCTACATCATGTCGCAACCGGAATCGCGCAACATCAACCAGATTCTGTATCGCGAGTGGTACCCACAGATCGTTTACAATCACCACCAGACCGGACCCGGCGGCACGGTCATGTTTGCGCCGCCATTCAGGAATCCATTCAACTACAATTACGATCCGCTGGTCGTATCCAGTCTCGACCTGGTGGGTTCGGCCATGCATACGCGCTTCCTGATGGAGAGCAAGCCGGGAGTCACGTCGAGGTCGGGGGCGAATTATTCGACCTGGTGGAATGGTGGACTGCGCACGATGGTCTACTTCCACAACATGGTCGGCTTGCTGACCGAAACGATCGGGAATCCGACGCCGACCAGCATCCCGTTCAACTTCCAGCGCTATCCCGCCAACAGCGACATGATGGCGCCGATACCGCCGCAGCCCTGGCCGTTCCGCAATTCAGTCGATTACTCCGTGACCGCCAACTACGCCGTGCTCGACCTGGCCTCGCGCTACCGCGAGCAGTTCCTGCACAACATCTGGCGCATGGGCATGAACTCGATCGAGCGCGGCAACACCGATACCTGGACCATGACACCGAAGAAGATCGCTGAAGTTCGTACGGCGACGGCGCCCGCAGCCACCAGTGGTGGCGGGCGCGGCGGCGATCCGGATGAGGTCCAGGCCGACGCAGGTGGCGGCCGCGGCGGGCGTGGTGGCGGTGGTGCTGCGGGCGCTCGCGCGTGGGAGCTGCTGCGGCGGCCCGAGTGGCGCGATCCGCGTGGTTTCATCCTGCCTGCGGATCAGCCGGACTTCCCGACGGCAACCAAGTTCGTGAATGCATTGTTGCGCGCGGGCGTGAGCGTGCATCGCGCGAGCACGTCGTTCACCGTGAACGGGAAGCAGTATCCGGCCGGCTCTTATGTGGTGAAAGGAGCGCAGGCCTTCCGGCCGCACCTGATGGATATGTTCGAGCCGCAGGATCACCCGAACGACTTCGCCTATCCGGGTGGGCCGCCGATCGCGCCGTATGACAATGCCGGCTACACGCTGGCTTTCCAGATGGGCGTACAGTTCGACCGGATTCTCGAGGGATTCGATGGCCCGTTCGAAAAAATTTCGGGCCTGGCAACACCCTTGCCCGGTCGCATCACACAGGGGAACCCCAACGGCTATTACCTGAGCCACAACGCCAACGACGCCTTCATTGCGGTCAACCGTCTGCTCGGGTCCGGAGAGCAGGTGTTCTGGCTGAAACAGCCGGTCACGGCTGGCAACAAGACGCATCCAGCCGGAACCTTCTACATCCCGCGTAAGGGCACGACCAAGGCCAAACTCACACAGTACGCCAGCGAGCTCGGCCTCAACTTCGATGGTGGCAACAGGCCGCGCACCGAAGCGCTCGCGCTCAAGCCGCTGCGCATTGGTCTTTGGGATCAGTATGGCGGCAGCATGCCCTCGGGTCACACGCGCTGGATCCTCGAGCAGTTCGAGTTTCCCTTCGAGGTCGTGTATCCGCAGCAGCTCGACGCAGGTGACCTCAAGTCGAAATATGATGTCCTGGTATTCGTGACCGGGGCGATTCCTGCACCAGCCGGCAGCGGTGGTGGTGGTGGTCGCGGCGGCGGTGGCGGTGGTGGCGGTGGTGGCGGCGGGAATCAAGACATTCCGGAAGAGTTCCGGCGCATGCAGGGCAGTGTCACTGCAGACAAGACCATTCCGCAGTTGAAAACATTCCTGGAGGCCGGTGGTACGATTCTCACCATTGGCAGCTCGACTGCACTCGCGCGGCATCTCGCGCTTCCCATTGAGAGCGCCGTGGTCGATGGATCCGGCCGTCCGCTCGTACGCGACAAATTCTACGTGCCGGGTTCGGTGATGCGGGCAAGGGTCGACACCAACATGCCGCTCGCGCACGGTCTGCAGGAGTACACGGACTTCTTCTTCAACAGCAGCCCGGCTTTCAAGCTGGGCAGCGATGCAGCGTCCAGAAACGTGCGACCGGTTGCCTGGTTCGACAGCAAGACGCCGCTGCGCAGCGGCTGGGCCTGGGGCCAGGAGATCCTCGAGAACGCAGTCGCGGTGGCCGAAGCCGATGTCGGCCAGGGCAAGCTCTTCCTGTTCGGCCCCGAGATCCTGTTCCGCTCGCAGCCACACGGGACGTTCAAGTTGCTGTTCAACGGCATGTATTTAGGTACCGCGGTAACGAGTAGGCCATAACGAATGAACGAATGAACGGACGAGCACGAGCACGAGCACGACCACGAGTACGAATTACGATTACGGGGTTATTACATCCGGCTTCGGAATGCGCGCCGAAAGAGCCAGACGTCTGGAAGCGCGTGATCGTCAATCGTACTCGTGGTCGTAATCGTCCCATTAAAACCGTCAACGTCCAATAACTGAAACATGCACATTCCAGTTCACAATGCGGGAGTATCCATGAAGCGGACCTTCGTCGCGCTAGTGTTGCTGGCGCTTCTGATTCCAGCGGTTTCTTCGGCGCAGCGCGGTGGTGGTGGCGGCCGTGGCGGGCGTGGCGGTGGCCCACCGCAGGCGCCGCCGCTGACTGCAGAAGAAATCGCGCGTTTGCGGTATGAGCTGTTGCAGGTACTGGGGGCGCCCGCGCCCACGGCGCCGCAACCGTACGTGCGCACCACGCCGCCCACCGATCCGGTGATCCTGAGGATGTGGGAGGAAGGATGGACTAACGGGCAGGCGGCCAAGCTGATCCAGGTGCTGACGGATTCGGTAGGCAGCCGACTCACCGGATCGCCGGGCGCCGAGAAGGCGAGCGCCTGGGTGATGAAGATGTACGACTCGTGGGGCATTTCGGCGCGCAAGCATCAATACGGCACGTGGAACTCGTATAGTCGCGGCATCACGCACATCGACCTGATCGAGCCGCGCGTGCGTACGCTCGAAGGCATGATGCTCTCGTGGAGCCCTGGCACGGGCGGCCGGGCGATCGAAGGCGCGGCCGTGACACTGCCCGGCGATACGACATCGGCCGGCGTCACTCGCTGGCTGGGATCCGTTCGTGGCAAGTGGGTGCTGACGGGCGCCGCGCGCATCTCGTGCCGCAGCCCGGCGCAGTGGCAAGAGTTCGGTTTGCCCGAATCGCGTGCTTCGATGGCCGCGCAGTGGAGTGTAGATAGTGCCGCCGTAGCCGCGCGCGTGCGCGCGATGGCCGGGGCTGGCCCGGGCGGCGCTGCCGCAACGGCGCGGCTTCAGACTCGCCTCAAGGAAGCGGGTGCGCTGGGCGTGCTGGCCAGCAACTGGTCGAACTACCCGGGGATCGACAAGATCTTCGGCTCACCGAGCCAGGTGCTGCCCACGTTCGATCTCAGCTGCGAGGACTACGGCCTGGTTTATCGCCTGGCAGAGAACAACCAGGGTCCGAAACTGCGCATCAACGCGGACGCCGAATTTCTCGGCGAGAAGCCGGTCTGGAATACGATCGCCGAGATCAAGGGATCGTCGAAGCCGAACGAGTACATCATCCTGTCGGCGCATTTCGATTCGTGGGAAGGACACTCGGGCCTGACCGACAATGGCACGGGCACGATGGTCATGATGGAAGCGATGCGGATCCTGAAGAAGACCTATCCCAATCCCAAACGCACCATCCTGGTCGGCCACTGGATGGGTGAGGAGCAGGGGTTGAATGGTTCGCGCGCATTCGTCGAGGACAATCCGCAGATCGTGGCCGGCGTAGTTGCGGGTTTCAACCAGGACAACGGAACCGGCCGCGTGCAGAATGTCGGACCCGGCCCGTTCTTCGGGATGGACGACGTAGTAAAACAGTACCTGAGTGCGCTGCCGTCACAGATCACGCGGCACATCAACGTCGGTAACCCCAGCAGCGGTCCGGGCACGGGCGGCTCGGATCACGCGTCGTGGCAATGTGCCAAGGCACCGGTCATGAGCCTGGGCGCATTGAGCTGGGATTACAGCAACACCACCTGGCACACCAACCGTGATTCGTACGACAAGGTTGTCGTGGACGATCTCAAGAACAACGCGACACTTGTTGCCATGCTCGCGTACATGGCGTCCGAGGATCCACAGTCAGTGCCGAAGTACTTTCCGACGATACGAAATCAGCAGGGTGAATTGTCGGCGTGGCCGGACTGCCCGAAGTCGACGCGCAAGTCACCGGACAGCAATCGGTAACGTGCGTCAAGCCGAACCGCGCTGACTAACGAATTCCGTTGATGAAGGCGAACAACCGGCTACTTCTGCAGTTTGCGCCCCTCATTTACGTAGCCTGGTCGGATGGAATTTTCACGGAGAGCGAGCTCGCGCGCATCGAGGCGCGGCTCGCCTCCGTGCCGGGCGCGGCCGACGAAGTGATTCCACTCGTGGAGCATTGGCTGAATCCCGCCGCACCGCCGACACCGACCCAACTGAACGAGCTCGCCGCGATGATGCGAAAGGCGGCGCGCGGACGCAGTGTCGGCAAGAAACGCTGGTTCTCACTTTCCGACCTCGGAAGTTACCTCGCCCGGCACCCCAATGATGAGAGTGCAGCGACCGAACTGCTGGCGCTGCGCACCGTCGAAGAAGCATTAGGCATCGATGGCACCGATGCCTTGAATGCCATGCTCGGCATCGACATCGAAGCGACCGGCCAGCCGGCCGCGCAGTTCTCACCGGAGGCCCTGCACGATGCGATGACCGGTAACCGGCTGGCCATCCGCCAGCGAGTATTCGCGCTGTTGAGCCGGCCGGAGTACGCGCTGGATCCGGCGGCGCCACATACCGAGTATCGCGAGCGCGTGTACCAGTGCTGTCAGCAGTTTGCCCGCGAGGGTCTTGGACTGCTCGCATTTCCGACGGAATACGGTGGTGCCGGCAGAGTCGAGGACTCGATCGCGGCCTTCGAGACCATCGCGTTTCACGACCTCAGCCTGCTGGTAAAATTCGGCGTCCAGTTCGGCCTGTTCGGCGGCAGCGTGTACCAGCTGGGTACCCAGCGGCATCATCGCCAATACATCAGGGCAATTGGCACATTGGAGCTGAGCGGCTGTTTTGCGATGACCGAGACCGGCCATGGCTCCAACGTGCGCGACATCGAGACTACCGCGACCTTCCACCCCTCGAATGACGGCTTCGTGATTCACACGCCCACACCCGGCGCGCGCAAGGACTACATCGGTAACGCGGCAATACATGGCCGCATGGCTACGGTGTTCGCACAGCTTCAGGTCGGCAAGGAAGGGCACGGCGTGCACGCATTCCTGGTTCCGATCCGTGCGGACGATGGCCGGCCGATGACCGGCGTGACCATCGAGGACTGCGGGCTCAAGGCCGGGCTGAACGGCGTCGACAACGGCCGGCTCTACTTCGATCAGGTCCACATTCCGCGTAGCAACCTGCTCAACCACTTTGCCGACGTGTCGGCCGACGGCATCTACAGCAGTGCGATCCCGAGCGCGTCACGGCGGTTCTTCACGATGCTGGGCACATTGGTCGCCGGCCGCATCAGCATCGCCTGCGCATCCTGCAGCGTGGCCAAGCTCTCGCTGACCATCGCAACCCGCTACGCAGCCGGGCGGCGACAGTTCGGACCTGAAGGTCAGCCCGAAGTCGCGATCCTGAGCTATCAGAACGTGCAGCACCAGTTGTTGCCTCGCATCGCTGCGACCTTTGCGCTGGATGCAGCGCTGCACGCGTTGGCGCAGCGTTACGCCGTTCTCTCGAGCGGCGCTGGCAGTGAGGATGAGCAGCGGCAGATCGAAGTATTGGCCGCATCGCTCAAGGCCTACGCCTCACGCCACGCTCTGGAGACGACCCAAGCCTGCCGGGAAATCGCGGGCGGCGCGGGCTACCTGTTCGAGAATCGGTTTGGCACGCTGCGCGAAGATGTCGACATCTTCACGACCTTCGAGGGTGCGAACCCGGTGCTCCAGCAACTGGTGGCGAAGGGCCTGTTGAGCGATTACAAGGAACAGTTCGGCGAGATGCGCGTCCGCAGCGTCATCAAATTCCTGACCGCCCGCGCATCGGTTGCGGTGACCGAGCAGAACCCGATCACGAAACGGCGCACCGAGAGCGACCACCTGCGCGATCCCGAGTTCCAGGCGGCTGCGCTGCGCTTTCGCGAGCAGCGCCTCCTGACCACCGTTGCGCGGCGCCTGAAAGCGCGCTTCGATGAAGGGTTGGATTCGTTTTCGGCAATGAACGCGTGCCAGGATCATCTCATCGCACTGGCCGAGGCTCACGCGGAGCAAACCATCTTCCAGTCGTTCCGCGCCCGCATCGAAGCCGAGCAGTCCGCCCTGCGCGCCGTGCTCGAGCAACTGGCCACGCTGTTCGCGCTCAACGCGATCGAACGAGACCGTGCCTGGTTCCTCGAGAGCGATTACATGGAGACGCCGAAAACCAAAGCCATCCGTAACGAGGTGGCCGCGCTGTGCGCGGAACTGTCACCCAGTGCAGTTGCGCTGGTGAACGCATTCGGGATTCCGGATGCAATCGTGCGGGCGCAGATCGGGCGGGAGTAGGGAGGCCGGCGTCGACGGCAAACGGCAATTTGAATGCTTGTGCCTCACTCAGGGTCAGGCGCGACCACTGCGCACAACGTGGATATGGTCCGGCAGTTGAACCCCACACAAAAAGGAGTCTCCGCATGGTTTCTCTGAATCAGCTGTGGTTACCAATCCTGGTTTCGACGATGCTGATCTTCATGGCCAGTGCGGTGATGTGGATGGTCATGCCACATCACAGAAACGACTGGCAGAGCATGCCCAACGGTGAGCGTGTGCAGGAAATGATGAAAGGCGTCGCGCCCGGTCAGTACATCTATCCGGGCATCATGAAGCCGGAAGAGCGGAAGGACCAAGAAGCGCAGAAGCGTTACCAGGCCGGCATAGGCTTCGTCATCGTGAGAGAGCCCAGGATCGAGATGGGCAAGCAGATGGCCGTGAGCGCGTTGCATACGCTGGTGATCAGCGCGCTGGTCGCGTACCTGGTGGCCAGCACCGTCCCGCAGGGATCGCCTTATCTGACCGTGTTTCGAGTAGCGGCAACCGCGGCGATTCTGGGTTACGCCGGTGCCATTCCGGCCAATGCAATCTGGTGGGGCAACACCTGGAGCAGCACGATGAAGAACATCGCGGATGGCGTTGTTTACGGCCTTCTGACTGCCGGAGTTTTTGCCTGGCTCTGGCCTTGAACTGGCGATGGCCGGCCGGGGAGTACTACGGCGATGCGATCCGCCAGCGACCGCGCGAAATCACGCGTAGCCTCGGGCAGCTGTTCACGGCGCGCGAGCTCGCGCAATGAATCGACGTCGGTCCAATCGAACAAATGGCTCTCGGGGTGGAACGTCGGGTTGGTCAACTGCAGCAGACCAAAGACCAGTGCAACGGCCAGCGCGCTCACGCCGATCTTGAGTGCCGCGAGCGGACCCGGTCCGAAGCCGCCTTCGATCAGTCGCCAGACCAAACCGGTGACGGCCGCGCCCAACATCACAACTACCGCAGTCCAGAAAACGAGGCGACGCAGGTTTGGACGAAAACGCACACGTGTTCGCACATTCATCGTTGATTTTTTTCCGTTCGTCCGGGCAGGTTCCAATTGATTCGTTCTGCGATGTAGAATCCAACACCCGTGCCGACGATTCCGAACGCGATATCGCGTCCGCTGAAGTTTCCTACGGCGCGGTGGTCGTGCCATTCCTTCAAAACCATCGCGGCCAGTGCGGTTCCCGCCGCGATCAAACGCGCTGGCCGCCGGCTCGCCCCCAACTCCAGAGAAAAGCCGTATACGGCAGGCGTGAACACAGACAGGGATACAACATGCCCGACGTCGTGAGGCCAATCCCGCGTGAACGTTCCGCGGGCCACCAGCTGGTTGGGCGGCGGGCAACGTGCCGCCGGCGGCGGCGCGCAGCATGCTCCGGGTGGCGGCGATATTTGCATCAATCCTGCGCACAGGACGAGCAGAAGGCCGACCGTCATGCTATTGTTCCCGGTGTGTGTGAAATTCTACCGCCTGGGCTTCCAACCTAGTGATGGCGTTGGCGATTGAAAGAGCCCGCCCGGCCGTAGTGAATTCACTGCTATGACCGCGATCTGGCACTTCCCGCGACCAGCAATTCCGCGCCGGGCCATCATCCTGTGCCTCGCCGCGCTCGCAGTACCCGTTGCCTACTCCCTCTTCCGGAGCGGGCCGAGCTCCCAGGCAGAGCCTCTGCTCTGGCTGCTCGCATTGGTGCCCGCCTTTCTGCTCTCCTACTATCGCGGTTGGCGCGGCGCGGCCACCGCCCTTGCTCTCGGCATGGTCCTCCTGACCATCACCCAGTTCATCGTCGTTTTTCGTGGCGGGCAGCCGGCCAGTTGGTCGCTGCTGTTCTTTACCACCACCGCTTTGCTGGCGATTGGCCTTGCCCTGGGCTGGACCTCGGAGCTGCTGCACGGTCAACGGGCCGAGGCGGAACGGATGGCGCTTACTGACGATTTGACAGGCATTTGGAACCGTCGGCGCGTTCGCATGTTTCTGGATACCCAGTTCGAGCGCGCGCAGGCAGGGGTCGAGGAAAATCTGTCCGTTGTCCTGTTCGATCTCGATAGATTCAAGTCCTTCAATGACTTACACGGGCACAAGATGGGGGATGAGGCGCTCCGCAATTTCGCGCAGACCCTGTTGAGAACGACCAGGGGCCCGGACCTCTCAGCTCGCTATGGCGGTGAAGAGTTCCTGACAGTACTGTGTTCCTGCGATGAGCAGGGTGCGCTTTCGTTTGTTCAGCGAGTCCGCACCGAGCTGCAACGAAGCCAGCGAGAACCGCCGTACCTGACGACTTGTGCCGGTATCGCCTGTTTCCGGGCCGCCATGAGTTCACCGAACGATCTGCTAATCGCCGCGGATTCCGCCTTGTACGCCGCCAAGGCAGCGGGCCAGGACATGGTCCGGCTGCATTCAACGGAACCGGTTCTGCGCTCAGGCTAGCTTCGCACTCGCCCACATCTTGCTAAATGAAGGTCCTGGAGGGGCTATGGAAATCCAGGCAGTCGCGGGCAGGATCACGGAGCTGGAGCACGCGTTCCAGCGGCTATCCGGCAGGGTACCAGGGCTGAAAGTCGAAGTCGTGGGTCACATGAGCAACAATCGCTCACTGGTCCATCCGATCGCCGGCTTCCAGGTCAAACTGCAGCACGAAGGCGAAAACGCCGGCGTCCTGCTCTACGTTTCTGCGAGCTATGCGGAATTGACGCGCTGGCCCACCGACGGTGGCGCTATGCGTGAGCGCTTCAACGTGAGGCTGTCCGAAGGGTTCGTGTGGGGTGAATCGAGCTTCGATGAAGCCGATGACCTCGCCTCCGAACTGCTCGCGTACATGCAATTCAACCTGGACACGGTCAGTCTTTAGGCGCGGATCGCGGATCGCGGATCGCGGATCGCGGTTCTACTACACAAAGAAAAAAAATGAGCGGGTTCATCGATTCGATGAACCCGTTTTTCTTTCGATCCTCTGATCCTCGATCGTTGATTCCTAATCCGCAATCCGCAATCCGCGATCCGCAATCCGCAATCCGCGATCCGCGATCCGCGATCCGCGATCCGCAATCCGCAATCCGCGCCTACTCGTCGGGATCGACAATGATGGTCGGGCTGGTGTCTTCATCAGAAGCCGGGCCTTCTTTGTCTTCGGCCGCCTCATCCGCCTTGATTGCATCGATCGCGGCCGGTTCGATCCAGCCATGCTCGACCGCGTGCTGGGCGACGGCCAGTGTGTCATCGGCGAGGACCATGGTGCTGCCGGCGTCGGTGACTTCCTTGATCAGACTCTTGATTCGACTGGAACGCTCCGGATGCGGCGTGACGTTGCGGATGTACGCGGCGCAAACGCGACCGGGGTAACGCGCAATGATTTCCCGATAGATCTCGGGATCTTCCTGTCCGCTGTCGCCGATCAGGATGAACGGCAGGCCCGTATAGGTGTCGAGGACGTGAGCGATGGCTTCCAGCTTGTGCGGCGCATTCCGGGATGGGTTCACACCCAGTCCCCACTCACGCAGAATGAGCGGACCCGCGGGTATGCCGCGGATTTCGAGGAATTCGTCGAGCAGATCGTACAGGTTCCACGGGCAGCTGGATACGTAAAAAATCGGGTTCACCGGCCGGCCCACGCGGCCGGCATGCAGCGCGTTGTAGAATGCCGCTACGCCGTGAAAGGGCAGCCGCGTGTGTGCGTTGCTCACCGCAATCGTGCGCAGCATGCGCGTTATGCTGTGCACGTCCGTGCGAATGACGGTGTCGTCCAGGTCGCTGATTACGCCGTAGGCGGCGTCATCACTGGGCAGCACGACGTGCCCGACAGCCTGTGCTGCCTGACCATCGGCCGCGAGCGGCGCCAACAGCTCGAACTCTACCGGCCGCCACATATCGTTCGATCCGACCTCTTCGACCGGCAGTGCGATCCGGACGTAACCATCGTCGTTGGCTGTCGTATCAGCCGTAGTGCCGAATCCACGAATGCGAACCGATGCGCCCGGCAGCTGGTCGGTCTCGATCCGCTTGTAGGTATTCAACAGGTTGCGCCACCAGGCCTCGCCGGCAGCCGCAGGGGTCAGACCGGGATTCCGCAGCACGCGGCAGCTGATGTGAGCCTGGCTGCGATTGGCGTAACCGCGGTACGGTACGATCTGCGGGATGTCGGTTTTTCCGATCTGCCGATCGACCTCGCGTTTGACCGAACCAATGCTTCGGCCCAGCGAGCGGGCCAGGGAAGAAAGGGTGTCATCCATGTCGACAAGCCTAATGCAAAAACCCTGCAAACGGATATGCGCCAGCAGGGTCTTTGAACCGGGCCGATTCAGCCGGACTAGCTGCGCTCGGCTACCACCTCACGACAGCATTCTGGGCTCCCGTATTCGTTCGAACGAACTGCCCACCCGTGCTCGGCGTGGCAGCATTCATGTTGATGGTGAGTACGAAAGTCCCGAAATCCAGATCGACCGCATCCAGGTAAAGACCTGAGGTCGGCACGGTGTTGAACCTCATCAAGTTGAAGGTGAGGTCTGCACCCGGATTGTGCCGTACCCTGAGCTGTACGGCGGAGCCCAGGTAGCTGCCGAAGGTCACGCTATCCATGCGAATCGTATACAAATTGCTGCCGTCCAGCACGACCGGAAGATTGTTGAACGTGATACCGTCCAGGTCCAAACCGCGAGCCACCAGCTGATCCGCGAGCCCGGTACCGTTTACCGTTGTACTGATACCGGTGATTGTCTCGCGGAATAGACCATTGACGAAAACACGCGTCAAGAAATTGACCTGCGTTGGGTTCGTAATGTCGAGAAAGTGGAAGTGTTGCCCGGAAGGAATCGAGTCAGGCGTGCTGAAAGACACGGTTTGGAGCGCGTTTCCATTCAAGACCACACGATGGTTGCCGCTGGCAGAGAATGCCTGGGCTGTAGTGGCGGCGGTGAAGTTGCCAACCACGGTCATCACACCATCGGTCAAGAACCCATTTGTATCGCCGCCGTCGAAGCTTGCATTCCGGAAGATCAGCAGACTGTCCTGCGGCAGCGTCATTTGCAGCGTACCGCCGCTGGTAAAGTCCCGAGTCACCCGGATTGTAACGCCGGCCATCGTCATGAATGCGCCGGAACCGACCAGCAGGTCACCGTTAACCGTAAGGGATGATCCGAACACGGTGTTGCCGGAGACCAGGACATTCGGCACGGCAGCCTGCGTCCCGCCAGCGACAAAACCGCCGGTCAGCACCAACCGCCCGGCACCGACGATGATTCCATCCGTAAACAACTGACCGACACTGAGATCGTAGGTGTTGATGTCGATATTGGTGCCTTGAACGCTCTGCAGCTTGGCGATGGTAGCGTTGGCGTTCAGAACCGGCTGATTCGCCGCGAGCGGAATCCTGGCAGTGTCGGTTGCGGTCGGCACGCCGACCGGCGACCAGTTGTTCGGATCATGCCAGTCAAAGCTGACGGCACCGGTCCAGTCACGTCTGGCTGTAGCCGGCACCACAATGATCTTGACCGAGTCGGTGAAGCTGTTTGCCGATCCGCGTATGTACGCGACGCCAATCGAGCGGGCATACACCATGGCGCCAAACCCCATTGATCTGAACGCCGCGACTGTCGTGTCCGAACCTGACCACGTGCTGTACACCGGGAATTGTGCCTGGTTGGCATCGATAGTGGTTGCAAACACTACCGACGAATCGCCCAGCAAGAGTACTAGCGAATCTGGCTGCACATCGTAGTTGGTAATGGTTTGCATCACTGTGATCAACGCCGTGTCAGCCACTGGGCCGCTGGTGGCGACGATGCGAGCGATACCGGGCTGAATTCCGAACACGAGGCCGGTCTGATCGACCACCGCGGCGGAGTCCAGGCTCATCCAGAACGGCTGGGTTTGAATCACTGCACCGGAGGCATCACGCACGACCGCGGTGAGTCGCACGGTGTCTCCGAACAGACCCACGGTGTCTGCCTGTGGCGTGATCACGAGAGAACCAAGCGTCTGCACGACCGTTACCGGCATCGTGTCCGCACGGCTTTCGGCCGTCACGATGACAGCGGCGCGGCCAAAGGCGCGCCCTGTAACCAGTCCGCTCGCATCCACGCGAATGATGGCAGTATCAGTGCTGACCCAGGTGAACAGACGCCCGGTCAGCAGCCGGCCATGGCGATCACGAGCGGTCGCGCCGAAACGAACGGTATCACCCACAGCGCGTAGCTGCGCGCTGTCAGGCGTGGCTACCACGGTCGCGACCGGGAATTGAATTCTGGTCGAATTCGAAGTGAGCGTGTTATCGGCCTCGTTGCTCTCGGCGATCTGCGCTTGAGCGTCGACATCGACCTGAGTCCTTACCGAGTCCGGCCAGGTCACGGCCGGTCCGATGAACACTCGGACCGTGAAGGGCAGACCGGCGCCAGCTCCCAAGCCAGGCACGAAGACGGTCGAGTCGGCGCCAGCGACGAAGCTGCCGAGTGCACTGTCGATCGCACGCAAACGCACCGCGAACGGTCCGACTGCAACCGGTCCGGTGTTATCGATGACACCCTGCACAATCGCAGTGTCGCCCTCCATCAGCGAAGCTGGCGTGACCGTCAGGCTGGTGAGCCTCAGGTTGGGCCGGGCCGCCGTCACGATGACGATGCCGGTGTCGGCCCTGGCATTCAGGCTCACGACAATGCGCGCGGTGCCGCCACCGACTGCCGTGACCTGACCGCTGGTGCTGTTGACGGTGGCAACATTCGCGTCGAGCGAGGTCCAGACAAATGCTGGATTGGTGACAATAAACCCGTTTTGATCCCGGGCTACCGCACTGAATCGCGCAGTATCACCGACATTGGGCAGACGTATCGTGTCCGGCGAAATAACGAGGACATCGGCGTTCGGCTGAACCGTAATTGCCGTGGATGCGCTGACACCATCGGCTTCTGCCCGGACATTGGTGGTGCCTGAGGCAATCGCTCGTACGAAGCCGTTGCCGTCCACAGTGGCAACGCCCGGGTTCTCACTCACCCAGGTGAATTGGGCGTTGTTGATGGGATTGCCATTCGCATCGTATCCGACTGCACTTAGCGCTGCACCGTCGCCGATCGCACCGAAGTGCAACGAGCCAGGCGTGATCGTGATCGAGCGTACCGACTGCACGACCGTCAGCGACGCGGTTGCCACCACACTGTCAGGTGTGCCGGCGCCCAACACGGCGCGAATCTGAGTGGTGCCGAGTCCGGTGGCGGTTGCGATGCCCGATGCGTTTACCGTGGCAACCTGCAAGTTCGTGCTGCGCCAGGTAATGATGCCGGAAACCGGATTACCGGCGGCATCGCGCGCAGTCGCTACGTAACCGAGCGTGGCGCCGATGGCGGTGAGGGTCGCGACTGGCGGATCGAGCGTGATCTGGGATGCTCGCTGCGCGACGGAAAGGATGGCGGTCGCGGACCGAGCGGGATTCTGGACGGAGGTTGCGCGGACCAGCGTGCGGCCATTGGCCTTGCCGCGGAAGCGGCCGGCTCCCAGGTGCTCCGCGACGGCGATATCATCTATGGTCCAGTTGACCGGCGCGCCTGGTATCGCCGCGCCGCGCGCGTCCAGCGCCTGCGCAGTGAACGTGACTTCCTGGCCGAATGCTGTCAGTCGAATGCTGTCCGGCGTTACACGGATGCTGGCAATACGTGGGTTGATGGTGATGACCGCCGTATCCGCACGCGGTCCCGCAATCGCCACGATGCGAGCGGTTCCCGGCAGCAGTGTTATCACGCGACCGGTTGCGCTCACCGTTGCAATCGCGGGATCCAGACTGCTCCAGATGACGGTGCCGCTCGGACTGACGATCGCCGTCAGCGATACGCTGTCACCTTCCGATACCGTGGTGGTCTGCGGATTCACTACTACGCCGGTCACTTGCAGGTTTTCCGGCGGACCCTGAAAGAGCTGCACTGCCGCGGTCGGCTCCTCGGTCTCTCCCGGCGAAACGGTAATGGGAGCCGTGAGCCCGCTCCATTCCACGGTTTCCACACCGGCGGTCACGTTGATCAGCTCAACCAGTACGACCACGACCACATCGATGCCATCGGCCACCGTGACATCCACAGCGACGTTCCAGGTCGAATCCGTGGCTGCGACATCGCGAATGGTCTGGCCGAGAACAGTTCCGGTGCCCACTTCACGGGCCGTGAGACGAATCCGATTGATCGGTGCGCCTGCTGAGTGCTGGCCGCCCAGATAGTTGAATTGCGGAACCACGGCGAATCGAACCCGTCCCGCCTTCGGCGCGTCGGGCGCGAAAGGCTGGTTGCCGCGCTCAGTGCAGGCTGACGTCAGCAGGATGACCGCAACGGCTGCAACGCGTGCAATTCCGGAGCGCAGAATGGCGCGAAGAGACAGGCTCATTTGAATTCATTTCGAGAACCTGGGGGCGACCCGGCAGCGGGTCGTACGGTAAAGAAACAGCGGGCGTGGTGCCCGCGCTATCCCTCTCCGTCATGCGAACTGTCAAGGAATGAGCCAGCCGGCCTTGCAATTTACTATCGTGCAAGATCCCTTAGCAGGGCACAGCCAAACCGCGAGAATGGAAATGTGTGGCCGGTTCACGTTGACCGCTGATCCCCCAGCGCTGCATGCTTATTTCGGCATCGACGAGCTGCCTCCGGATTATCGGCCGCGTTACAACATTGCGCCCACCCAGTCCGTCCTGGCCATTCTTCGCAATGCCCGGGGCTGGTCCGCGCAGCCGTTGGTCTGGGGGCTCGTGCCACACTGGTCGAAGGAGCGCAACAGCGGAGCAAAACGGATCAACGCTCGGGCCGAGACTCTGCTCGAGAAACCTTCATTTCGAGAAGCATTTGAGCACCGGCGTTGCCTGATCATTGCCGACGGCTTCTACGAGTGGGAAAAAGCGGGGGCACATAGCCGGCCGATTCTGATCCGGCGACTGGATGGACGCCCATTCACATTTGCCGGGATCTGGGAGCGTTGGCAACAGGCGCCGGGTGCCGCACTCGATACCTGTGCGATCGTGACGACTACGCCCAATCCAATGCTGGCGCGCATTCACGATCGCATGCCGGTTATCATCTCTCCACGTGACCGTGAAGATTGGCTGTCGTCAGATGCGGACCCGGCAGCGTTGATGGCGCTGCTCAAGCCCGCGCCCGAGGAAGAGCTGGAGTACTTTCCCGTTTCTGCGGTGGTCAACTCACCTGCGAACGATTCGCCGGATTGCATTCAACCCGTTTGAGGACCTCATGTCGATCATTCGTACATCGTACGTCGCGGTTGGACTGATCATGTCGGCCTTCGCGTCGGCCGGCGCGCAGATGCGGCCGGATGTGGGCGGCCCGGAGGCTGCCGTAACCTCGGACCATCCATTGGCGAGTGCAGCGGGCGCGCGCGTGCTACGGAGCGGCGGCAATGCGATCGACGCCGCGATCACGATGGCGGGCGTGCTCGCGGTCGTGCGGCCGCACATGAATGGCCTGGGCGGCGACATGTTCATGCTGTACCGCGAGGCGAGAACGGGGAAAGTCTACGCGCTGAATGCGAGCGGGCCGTCGGGCAGCATGGCTACACCGGAACACGTTCGTGCGCAGGGACACCAGCGCATGCCGCAGAGCGGTGTTTTGTCCGCGACGATCCCCGGTGCCGTGCAGGGGTGGGCCGATGCACTGAAGCGTTTCGGAACGATCAGCTTTGCCGATGCGTTGCAGCCCGCCGTCGCATACGCGGAAAACGGTTTTCCGGTGTCGACCGTGCTGAACGAAGACATCGCCGGGTCACGGTCCGCGATTTCCGCGGACGCGAGCATGGTGTCGAGTTTCCTGCCCAACGGCGCCGCACCCGTCCCGGGCACCGTGCTCAAGCTACCCGACCTCGCACGCACGTTGCGCGCAGTGGCACGCAACGGGCCCGCGGAGCTGTACACGGGTGAAACCGGCCAGCGCATAGCCGAATTCGTCGAACGTGAGAAGGGCATGTTCAACGCCAGGGACCTGGCCGGATTCAAGACGCTGTGGCAGGAGCCGATCAGCACGACCTACCACGGCGCCCGCGTGATTGGCTTTCCACCCAACACGCAGTCACTCGCGCTGCTGATGCAATTGAACATGGCCGAGCAGTTCGATCTGAAGGCGATGGGACACAACAGCGCAGACTACTTGCACACGCTGGTTGAGCTGAAGAAACTCGCATTCGTCGATCGCGATCGTCACATCACGGACCCCCAGACGTACAACACGCCGCTGGATCGTTTGCTGTCAAAGGAGTACGCAAAGGAATTGGTTCGTACGGTGAAGCCAACCGCGACGTCGAGCAGCGGGGAAGAAAAGGATGATGGCGGCGACACTGTGTTCCTCAGCGTGATCGACCGTGAGGGCAACATGGTGTCCCTGATTCAAAGCCTCTACGCCGCGTTCGGCAGCAAGCGCATGGTTCCTGGAACCGGCATCGTGCTGCACAACCGGGGCGGGCTTTTCAGTCTGGATGCCTCAAATGTGAACGTGATCGCCCCGAACAAGCGAACCTACCACACCTTGGCGCCGGCCATGGTTCTGCGCCAGGACGGATCCCCCTTGATGACGATCGGCTCGCCCGGCGGTGATGGTCAGACCATGACGCTGCTGCAGGTGCTCAACAACATGCTGGTATTCGGTATGATGCCGCAGGCCGCGGTCGAGGCCGCGCGATACCGCTCAATGGAGAATGGCCGGCTCATGCTGGACGCGAGCATCCCGGAAGCCGTCCGCATCCAGCTGACGCAGCGCGGCCACGAGGTGCGCGCGCTGACCGCTCCATCCAGCGAAATGGGCGGCGCCCAGGTGGTCTGGGTCAGCAATGGGATGCGCATCACGGGAGCCGATCCGAGGCGCGAAGCCTATGGCATCGCCTGGTAGCCCGCCCCGAAAAAAAGGGGCGGAACTTTCGTCCCGCCCCTTCGAGGCAGACCGCTAAGCGCGGTTTTTACCTGAATCGAACGGAAAGGCCTACGCGCAGAACGAACATATGCGAGTGGTCGGCATCAACTTCCGCGGCGGCGAGGTCACCAAAGCTTGCACGGATGGAGCCGTCCATACGCTGCTGCAACGATGTCTCATCCCAGAAGATCACGATGTCTTCAAAGGCGGCGTGGAGTGCGAACATCTTGTTCGCGAACGGCAGTTCTCCTTCCGCGCCGAAGCTCACGCCCCAATGGTTGCGTGCACTGTCGAAAGCGCTGCTCGAAAAAATGCTGGTCTCGGGGACTTCACGCAGGAATGCGGGTCCGGCAAACACGGCTGCATTCAAGCGTCGCAGTTGCAGGTCGGAGTCCTCCCGGAACCGCATGAGTCCGCCGACTCTCGCAATCCAGAAATCGCTTCCCGGCTCCTCGAACAGGAACCCATCGTCATCGCGGGATGTGGTCCGGCCGCGGCTGCTCCAGGCCAGCATGCCGACTGCGCTGAAGCGACCATGGGCGCGCGCCTCCAGGTTGACGCCGGTGATTGGACCGGGTGCGTAATCGAAAGAATACTCCGCCCCCTGGATGGGGTTCGTTCCGCCGGTCGAAACCGCCAGATTGCCAGCACTTTCGAAGCCGGGACTCCAGCCGAGGAATGGAGTCGCCCGCAGTTTGGGTCCCCATCCTTCATCCACGCCGCGCATCTGAGCAGAAGCAATGGCGGGCACCGTGGCCAGAGCCGCAAGCGCGACGAGCCAATGCCTTTTCATGTGAAATGTCCTCTCTAGGGGGAGTGGATACCACATATTGTCAATGAGTTAGGCGAATTGCAAGAAAAAAAACCGAAAGGATTGGGCCGGGCACCCGTTTTGGCTCGGGTCGCGCGTACGCTTGCTTTGGGCCTTTTCGTCGCGGCGCTCACACTCGATTTGACCGGCCGCGCGGCCGGAATCCCGCCGCTTTGGATCGTGGGTGCGCATGCTGCCGAGCTCGGGATTCTGGCCTGGCTGCCTGGGTGGTGGATCGGGCCGCGCGTTGCCCGACTGGCCTGGTATGTCACCCTGGTCGCGTTTTTCCTGGCGCGTTTCCTTCGAGGTACCGCCGGCGTCCCGCCCGACCCGCCTCTGATCATGCTGGAAGTGCTGGGCGTCGGGCTGGCCTTGCGGTGCTGGTTTAAAGCGAGGAGCGCGGAGCGACGAGCGACGAGCTACAGCGGCAACGGGCCCGCATCCGTTTAAAGCACTGCAGCTACGCTCGGACACGCGCTTCGCCGCAGTGTTCTAACCAGCGCGGGCCCGCTGCCGATGTGGCTGGTCGCTCAACGCTCCTCGCTTTACAGCTCGTCGCTCGGCGCTCTACAGCTCATCGCTCTGCAGCGATTTCGCGCAGGCGCGCAGATGCCGATGCGAGCGTCTCGATACGCTTGCAGAAGGCGAAGCGCGTAACGGTGCGTCCGCCGGGTGGCTTGTGGTAGAAACTCGAGCCGGGCACGCTGGCGACGCCACCTTCGCCCTGTGACCCCCCGCGCGTGAGCCAGCGCGCGTAATCGCTGTCGTCGCGCTCACTCAGGGCTGAGAAGTCGGCCAGGATGTAGTAGGCGCCCTGCGGCGGCGCACAGATGAACCCCGCATCGATCAACCCCTGATACATCACATCGCGCCGCTCGCGATACTGATTTGCCATGGTCTGGTAATACTCATCCCCGAGCTGTTCCATCGCGGCGGCCACGCCCTCCTGCAATGGTGCCGGCGCGCCCACGGTCAGGAAGTCGTGCACCTTGCGGATCGCGGGCGTGATGTCGGCCGGCGCGACGATGGTGCCGATGCGCCAGCCGGTCACGCTGAATGTTTTCGAAGCGCCACTGATCGTAATGGTGCGATCGCGCATCCCTTCGATCGTCGCCATCGGCACGTGCTCGCCTTCGTACAGGATGTGCTCGTAGATCTCGTCCGTAACTGCCAGCACATCGTGCTCGATGCAGAGTTGTGCGATAGTCTCGAGTTCTTTGCGGGAATAGACACGCCCGGTCGGATTGTTCGGCGTATTCAGGATAATGGCGCGGGTCTTTTCGTTGAACGCCGCGGCAATGCGATCGAAGTCGAGCTCCCCGGATTCATCGAGCGGAATCCACACGGGCCGCGCGCCACAGAGGATTGTATCCGGCCCGTAGTTCTCGTAGAACGGTTCGAATACGATGACTTCCTCGCCCGGATTCACGGTAGCCAGTAGTACGGCGACATTGGCTTCCGTAGCTCCGCAGGTGACTGTGATTTCGCGGGCTTCATCCACGTCCATGCCGTAGAAGCGCTGATACTTCGCGGCGAGCGCTCGCCGAAAGCGCGGCGTGCCCCAGGTAACCGCGTACTGGTTGATATCGGCGCGGATCGCCTCGCAGGCGGCTTCCTTCAGAAGATCGGGCGCCGGAAAATCAGGAAACCCCTGGGCCAGATTGATCGCGCGGTGCTCGGTGGCAACGCGCGTCATCTCGCGAATCACCGATTCGGTGAAGCCGTGTGTGCGCGTGGCGGTGCGCACCTTCATGATGGTCTCGAGCATAGGTCCCAAAGGTAGCCACACCCGCGCCGGGATGCCATTTTGGGCGTAGACATAGCATACCCAGGACACGGTGATGGCAACTCACAAAGACACGTTCAATAGCCGGTCGACTCTGAAGGTCAGTGGCGAGAAGTATGAGATCTATCGGCTGGATGCGGTGAAGAAAGCAGGCTTCGATATCGAGAAGCTGCCGTATTCGCTGAAAATCCTGCTCGAGAATCTGCTGCGGCTCGAGGATGATGCCGAGGAAACCGCGGGCGACATCGAGGCCCTGGCGCGGTGGAATCCAAAGCAGGCTTCGGATCGCGAGATCAACTTCACGCCGGCCCGCGTACTGCTGCAGGACTTCACAGGCGTGCCCGCGGTCGTGGACCTGGCGGCCATGCGCGCGGCCATGAAACGCATGGGTGGCGACCCTTCGAAGATCAATCCGCTCGCACCCGCTGAACTGGTCATCGACCATTCCGTACAGGTCGATGAATTCGGGACGCATATGTCGTTTCGACATAATGTCGAAATCGAGTACGAACGCAATCGTGAGCGTTACATCTTTTTGCGTTGGGGTCAGACTGCGCTGAGCAATTTCCGAGTGGTTCCACCTGGCACCGGCATTGTGCATCAAGTAAACCTGGAATACCTCGCTCGGGTCGTGTTCCATACGAATGCCGGCAAGGATGGCGTACCGTGCGCGTATCCGGATACGCTGGTGGGCACTGACTCACATACGACAATGATCAACGGATTGGGTGTGCTGGGCTGGGGTGTCGGCGGGATCGAGGCCGAAGCCGCGATGCTCGGACAGCCGGTCGCGATGCTGATACCGCAGGTCATCGGTTTCCGATTCGTCGGGGAATTGCCCGAGGGCGCAACCGCAACCGATCTCGTGCTCACCGTGACCGAGATGCTGCGCAAGAAAGGCGTAGTCGGAAAATTCGTCGAGTTCTTCGGGCCGGGACTGCCGTCGCTCAGGCTGGCCGACCGTGCAACCATTGGCAACATGGCGCCCGAGTACGGTGCTACCTGCGGCATCTTCCCGGTCGACCAGAAGACGCTCGACTATCTGAAATTCACGGGCAGAACCGCAGAGCATCTCAAGCTGGTCGAAGCTTATATGAAAGAGCAGGGACTCTTTCACACGCCGGATTCG
>JBBDWZ010000154.1:0-20943 GCA_040902615.1 Gemmatimonadota bacterium
TTGACCATGGGCGGCTGGCCCGATATGGAAGCGCAGGAAGTTCGTTTCGGCATTGAGATTCCGAAGGCTTTGAGCCTGCTCACACATCATGACCGGAACGCCATGGTGATTGGCCTGGATCAGGTAGAGCGCGACCAATGGCCGAACGTGGTCGTCACTCGAACCGCATTTCAGGTAATGGTTGGGATCGGCTTCATGCTGATTGCGGTCGTGTCGTGGTTTTGGTGGGCAGACTGGAAGCGACCCAGGCTGCCGCGCTTGTTGTTGCGAGTGCTGATACTGGCCGGGCCGCTCGGCTTCATTGCACTGGAAGCTGGCTGGATCGTCACCGAAGTCGGGCGCCAGCCCTGGGTGATCTACAAGGTCATGCGCACACGCGATGCAGTGACCAGCGCGACCGGCGTGGCGACAACGCTGGTTGGTTTCACGTTGCTCTACGCAATGCTTGGAACGGCGCTGACTATCCTGCTGCGACGGTTGGCAAAGAATCGGCAGGCCGAGCATGGTTGAGCTGGTAGCCGGCGTTGCCGGCCTCGCCTTGATTACCTACGCCGTACTGGGCGGTGCCGATTTCGGCGGCGGCATCTGGGACCTTTTTGCCAGCGGTCCGCGCCGCGCTGCACAGCGCAAGGCAATCGCCGATGCGATGGGCCCGGTCTGGGAAGCCAACCACGTCTGGCTCATCTTCGTCATCGTCATCCTTTTCACCGCATTTCCTTCCGCCTACGCCGCACTTTCCATCGCGCTGTATGTGCCTTTTCATCTCGTGCTCGCTGGCATTGTGCTTAGAGGCGCAGCCTTCGTCTTCCGGGCGTATGCGCACCGGGCAGGCGCGGCAACTACGGCCGGTGAACACGGCTGGGGCGTAGTTTTTGGCGCGGCCAGTGTTGTGACGCCACTACTTCTGGGTATGTCGCTGGGAGCGGTCTCCACCGGACGAATCCGCGTGAGCGACGCTGCAGTGGAAGCGGCCGGGGCCTGGACCGCGCCGATTGCGCTAACCATCGGATTTCTGGCGCTCGCGCTCTGCGCGTACCTCGCCGCCGTGTATCTGGTGCATGAAACTGCGGGCGAATTGCGGGAGGACTTTCGAACGCGGGCATTGTGGTCCGGAACCGTCACGGTCGGTCTTTCCGCCCTGGCCATGCCGCTGCTGCGACTGGAAGCGCGCCATCTCTGGGACGGACTCTTCAGCCCCCGTGCACTGCCTGTGCTGTTGGTCGGCATCGCTGCGGCACTGCTGGCGGGCTGGTCACTGCGGGGACGGTACTACAAACTCGCGCGTGCTGCCGCCGTCGTGCAGATCGCCAGCCTGCTGGCGGGCTGGTTGCTCGCGCAGTATCCCTTCATTGTATATCCGGACGTGACCCTGGAGAGTGCCGCGGCGCCGCCGGCAACGCTGCAATTCTTCCTCACAGCTCTGCCTTTCGGCTTTGCCGTGCTGCTACCATCGCTGTGGCTGCTGTTCCGGGTGTTCAAGGGTGCGGGCATGAGTCAACCACCTCAACAACACTAACGACCATGAAAGCAAACTGGGTCTGGTGCCTGCTACTGCTGCCGACCGCGATCGCGGCGCAGGACCGCATACAGCAGCAATACGATTCCGCCTACTACGCATGGGATGCGGGCAACTATCCGGACGCACTCACGCGTTTTCAGCGGCTCCTGAACACGGCTGGCGGTGATCGCTTCCTGGAGCCGATGGCACTGGTGACCGGGGAGCTTTTCCGCTCCATCGAAGTAGTCCCGCCAAATCGCATGGTCATCGCAATCACGGATTCGCGGTCACCGAAGTGGAGCGCCGATGGAAGGCACTTCGCTTTCGAATCGACGGCGGGCGCGCAGCGCACAGGGCACATCTACCGACTGGAGAACGGAGCAGTAAGACCGGTCGCGCAGGTGGATGGATTCGGCATCGCGTTTTCCGCTGATGGCTCCCGTGCGGCATTCCTGCGGGTCGTGGAAGACGATGAGCTGCGCGCTGCGCGCGCCCAGGGTGGCGGGCGGGGGGGTCGTGGTGGCCCCCGCGGGAAGCCTCCGGCTGGGGGGGGGGCCGGGGCGGGAATCCGGTGGCCGCGCTCGAGGCGGCAAAAGCGGCAGTGGTAGAGCGCGATCTGGCCAGCGGCCGCGAGACCATCATCCCGACGCCGGGCATCACGCGGACTGCGGTGCAGTACAACTCGCAGAACCAGCTGTTCATTGCAGGTGGTAGCGCAGGTTCGGCGGCGCAGATCTATCGCATTGGCAGCGCCGGGGCGCCCGAGCAGCTAACTACCGGTACAGCCGCGGCGAGCGGAATGCAGCCGCTATCGGGTGGGCGCCTGCTGGTTGCATTGGGCAATGCTGCGTTCGGCATCCTCGATCCGGCAACGAAAGCCCTCCGCACCATCAACGGCACATCGCCGTCTGCTTCGGCCGACGGACAACGTGTCGTTTACCTGATCCGGGCCGAAAATCAGAACGCCATTCAAGTAATCTCGGTAATGCCGGAAAGTGCACCGACCGAGGTCAAACGTACGGCGCAGCCTCTCGCCAACCCGGTGTTGAGTCACGACGGGAGCAAAGTCGTGTTTCAACAAACCCTGCGCGATGACTGGGAATTGTTCGTCGTGGATGCGGACGGCAAGAACGAATCACGCATTACACGCGACATCCAGCACGATCACACCCCACGCTTTGTCGCAGGTGACAACGTGATGGCGCTGATTGGTGAGAACCGGCATCGCCGGTCCTTCCTGCACAACCTGGCCACGCGTGAACGCACGCGTCTGTTTCACAACAACCAGATCCGCACCGTCAGCATGGAGTACTTCTGGACGGTGAGCCCTGACGGCAACAGGCTGTTGATCGTGGCTGACCGCGATGGTGACACGATCTCACCGGAGCGTGGCGTGTATATCCTGGATCTCACTACCAAAGTGAGCAAATCCGACCTGCTCGCGAGGCTGAGTACGATGCAGGCGGCCGAGACTGACTTGCGTGAGCGCGGGCGCCGCATGTTCTCGGCGATTGCGCCGCGCGTTCGAGCGGTGGTGCAGGATGCATCGGTGGCTCGTGTGTTTGGGTACGAAAAAGCGCTGTATGACTTCGACTCGAAACACATCACGCAGCCGGGCAACGCCAAAGCGATCGAGTACATCGCCAATACACTAAAGACGTTTGGCTACGAGCCCGAGATCCAGTGGTTCGAAACCGCGGCGACCCAGCAACGGCCCGCCATTCGAACGGCCAACATCATCGCTACGCTGCGCGGCACCGCGCAGCCCGAGCTGCAGTATGTGGTCAGCAGTCACTTCGATTCGGTAGAGCGAGGACCGGGCGCCGACGATGATACTTCCGGCTCCGCCGCGCTCCTGGAAGCCGCGCGCATCCTGGCCGGCAAACCGATGCCGGCCACGATCAGATTCGCGTGGTTCACAGGCGAGGAGGCTGGCTTGCTGGGCAGCCGGGAGTTCGTACGCCAAGCGGTGGCCAAAGGGGACCAGATCGTCGGCGCGCTCAACAACGACATGGTCGGTTACGCCAACGATCACCATCTCGACAACACGATCCGGTATTCGAATGTCGGCCTGCGCGACCTGCAGCATGCGGCCGCATTCCTGTTCACCAACCTGGTGACCTACGACTCGAAGTACTACCAGAGCACCGATGCCGCGGCTTACTACGACGCGTATGGCGACATCGTTGGCGGAATCGGGTCCTATCCGATCCTGAGCAGCCCCCATTACCACCAGGTGCACGACCTGCTCAGTAACATGAATCACCAGCTGATCACGGAAGTGGCGAAAACGACGGCCGCCACGCTCATGCTGATGGCTTCGAGCCCGTCGCGATTGAAGGAAGTTACCGCGACCGTCGGCGCGAACGGCGCAACCGTCACCTGGACGCCCGCCGTCGAGAAGAGTGTCAACACGTACATCGTGCGCTACTGGCCACGTGGCCAAACTCAGCCGCGCGATCTTCGGGTCACCACTACTCGCGCATCACTGCCCGGAATTGCGGCTGGAGACGCCGTCTGGGTGAAGGCGGTCAACACCGCCGGCCTGGAAGCCTGGGACTGGCAGCGGACCGCAGTGAAGTAGGCGATGGCGGGGGCAGTGGCCGTGGCTTGGCGATGCAACGTTGGCGGTTAGCGGTGGCGGAGGCGTTGGCGAGTGCGGACGCGTCGGTAGCGGGTTCGCTCTCGCGGCGTAGAAGGCCCCGCCTCCGACCGCCACCGCCCGGGCACGCGCCCCCGCTCACCGCTCTGGAACTTTTGCCTTGGTGACTCCCCTACCCTACGCAACCCGCGCGTGGTTGGGCACCCGAGTCGGGCGCTCGCACTGCGCGCCCCACCATGGGTAAGGTGCGCATGACCGCCGCTGTCGCTCGTCCGCCACTGTTTGGAAACCTCATCGCCAGCCGTCCGGATCGCGAGAAAAACTCGGTCACCGCAACTGCAGTTTCACTCGCCCTGCACGCGCTGGTCATCGCGTTGGTCGTGACGCTTACCGCTCGTGCGGCGATTCCAACGAATGTCCTCGGCCCAGAGCCAGTACCAATTGAGCCTCTGGTAAACCCGCAACGGCCACCGGACGCCCAGACACAGGGCGGAATCGCTACGCGTGGATCTATTCCCGTTCCTGACCCACTCAACTTCAGTTTTCCAACCGTCGTGCTGCCTACCATTCCAGCACCGGGGCGTGGCGCTGTAAACCCGATGCGTGAATATGTCCCAAGCGGCATTCGATCAGATGGCACCAGAACGTCATCGGTCGAGGGCCCCGGCGCTGGCGAGCAACCGGGCGATATCGTTCCGCTGACCGTTCATCCACGCCTTCTGAACCGGAGTGAAGTGCTCCGCCTGCTCGAGCGGTTTTATCCGCCCATGCTGATGCAGGCCGGCATTGCCGGTACTTCCATCGTCTGGCTCCGCATCGACGAGGAAGGGCGCGTGATCGAAACGCGAATCAAGCAGGGCAGCGGTCAGGCTGCGTTCGACAAAGCGGCCCTCGAAGTCGCCAACAAAGCCCGATTCTCGCCCGCCTACAACCGTGACCTGAAGGTCAAGGTATGGGTCGAACTGCCGGTCGTGTTCAGTTCCAAGTAGTCCGGCCGACCGTATCGATTGAGTTGAGCGGTGCCGTGTTTTATTGACAACGAATGCTGTCTGTGAAAATTTTGCTGTCATGACAACTACGGCACCGCTCGAACTGGAATGTGTAACCGACCCGACCAGGGCCGCGGTGCTGCTTCAGCACCCGCTTCGGAAAGAGATTCTCGCCCGGGCGGGTGAGCCCGTATCGGCCACCGAACTGGCGGCTGCGGTGGGAGTGCCGCGGCAGCGCCTGAACTACCACGTGCAACAGCTGGTGAAGGCTGGATTTCTGCGGCCAGCCGGGCGCCGAATGCGACGCAACCTGGTTGAGCGGCACTATATGGCGACGGCAAAATCCTACGTGCTCTCTCCCCAAATGCTCGGCCCGCTGGCAGCTGCCCCGACAGAGCCTGTCGGTTCCAGTTCTGCTCATCTGCTTCAGCTGAGCTCGGTCATGCAGCGCGAGCTGACGACAGTTTTACAGGCGTCAACGGATGCCGGGGTTCGAGTGCGCCTGCTCTCGACCATGTCTGCACTTCATTTCCGGGATGCTGGTGAGCGCGCCGAATTCGGGCGGCGGCTGAGTGCGGCGATCGCGGAGCTTACCGCGGGTCATGAAGGCGGGGAGGGCGGGTCGCCAGACAGGAAAGGCCGGCCCTACCGACTGGTCCTGGGTTTCTATCCAGTTCCAGACGAGGTGGCTGACTCGGACTAGTCCAGGTTTGCCCTCCCCGAGCGCAGCCGACGCCGGTAGGTTCGCGTGATGCGCATCATTGTGAGCGGTTCCAGCGGTCTGGTTGGCAGCGCGCTGGTCGCGGAGCTTCGGGCTATCGGTCATTCCGTGACCAGACTGGTGCGCAACGGTCGTGCGGCGTCGCCCGCCGAGCGTTTCGTTTCGTGGAACCCAATGCGCGGGACGATCGATGCGGCGGCGCTGGAAGGGCACGATGCAGTCGTGAACCTGGCGGGCGAATCGTTGATCGGTGTATGGACCGAGGCAAAAAAGGCTGCGATTCGCGAGAGCCGGGTGCGAGGAACTTCGTTGCTTGCCAAAGCGATAACCGGGCTGCGTGAGCCGCCGCGGGTTTTCGTTTCCGCATCGGCAATCGGCTATTACGGCGATCGGCCGGCCAACGAGCCGCTGGATGAGAAAGCGAGTCGAGGCGCTGGTTTCCTGTCGGACGTCGTAACCGAGTGGGAAACCGCATCACACCTCGCGGATCCGGTGGCGCGGGTAGTCAACCCGAGATTTGGCTTGATATTGTCGCCCAAGGGCGGGGCGCTCGCGGCGATGTTGCCGGTGTTCCGCACCGGACTGGGCGGAAAGGTCGGATCCGGTGAGCAAATCTGGAGCTGGATCGCGCTTGCCGACGTAGTGCGCGGGATTCTGCACGTGATCGATAACGAGCGAGCGGCCGGGCCGGTCAATTTCACTGCTCCGAATCCGGTGTCGAACCACGAATTCACGGAAGCACTGGGTCGTGTGCTGCATCGGCCGACCGTGTTTACCGCCCCCGCGTTTGCGGTTCGTCTGGTTATGCGCGACATGGGTGAGGAGATGCTGCTTTCAGGAGCGAACGTAGTTCCTTCCAGGCTGCTTCAGACCGGCTACCGGTTCAAGTTTCCGGAGCTGGCGGCGGCACTGAAATCGTTCTTCGGCTGACCCCGAGTGAAGCCGTCGACACAGGCTGACTTCGCCAGCGAAGTCCTTGCTGTGTCTGCGGATCCGCGATCCCGCCCGTTTTTTGCCCGCCCTACACAGGCGACGTACCTTTCGACGCGTGAGGGATCGAGGTCTGTGGTGAAACGCAAGCCGAGGTGTGAGTGATACGGGGGACCAGCGGCTACGCGCCGTCCGGCAAAGATACCGGGATCGTAAAATCAAAGGGTACGGCCCGGCTGCCTATTCTGGATGGCGAGGCGTTGCCGATTACTACGCGTAAGCCGGCGTGGCTCAAGGTGCGCTCGCCGGGCGGGCCGAATTATCTGCGCCTGAAGCAGCTGATGCGTGGTTTGAAGTTGCATTCGGTCTGTGAAGAGGCGGGCTGTCCAAACATCGGGGAGTGCTGGGAGGCGGGGACGGCCACGTTCCTGATCCTGGGCGATGTTTGCACGCGAGCGTGCAAGTACTGCGCGATCGCGCATGGAATGCCAACGGAGCTTGATTGGGACGAGCCCAGGCGCGTTGCCGACGCAGTGGCCGAGCTGGCGCTCGAGCACGTGGTAATCACCAGCGTGAATCGCGACGAGCTGCCTGACGGCGGTGCTGCGATCTTTGCGGAAACCATTCGTCTTTGCCGTGAGCGTCGGCCCGGCATGACCATCGAAGTCCTGATTCCCGACTTCAAAGGCGACGAGCACGCATTACGTGCCGTGGTTGAAGCGCGGCCCGACATCCTGAATCACAACCTCGAGACGGTGGAACGTTTGCATCCCTGGGCGCGGCCGGGCGGCCGTTATTGGCGCAGCATCTCGTACCTTGGAGCAGCCAAGCGGATGAGTCCAACGCTGGTCACCAAGTCGGGCGTGATCCTGGGGATGGGTGAGGCGCAGGATGAGATTCACCAGGCGATGACCGATCTTCGTAAAGCGGCTGTCGACATCCTGACACTCGGACAGTACCTCCGACCAACGGCACAGCACGCTCCGGTCGCGCGGTTTGTTACGCCCCGGGAATTCGACGAATGGAAACGCATTGGTGAGCAGGAGCTCGGCTTCCGTCACGTGGAATCGGGACCCCTCGTGCGCTCCAGTTATCACGCAGAAAAGCAGGCGCGCACCGTACAGGCCGGTGGGGTTGGCGAGTTGGCCGAGATTCTGGAGGCAGACGTCGCTGCGCCCGCAGAAGTGATGGCAGTTCCGCTGGTTCAGATTGCAGGCCGGCGCTAGGACGCCTGGTCGGATTGGAGTGAATTCGATTTCGATTTCAATTGTCGATCTCGAATTAGCGATAGAAAGAAAGTGGACATAATGGCGACAAAAGAGAAAGCGAAGCCCGTGGAAGCTTCACGAAACGGGGGCGCAGAGCCGCTGGGCGGACTCGCTAAAGAGCAGCTCCACCTGATGCTGTATCAGATGCTGCAGGGCCGGCGTTTCGAGGAGAAAGCGGCGGAGGCGTACGCGATCGGCAAGATCGGCGGGTTCTGCCATTTGTACATCGGACAGGAAGCTGTTGCGGTTGGCGCCTTCGCTGCGCTGCGTCCTGACGACTACGTGGTTACCGCTTATCGCGAGCACGTCCAGGCGCTGGTCAAAGGGATGAGCTCACGGGAAGTCATGGCCGAGCTGTACGGCCGGCGCGATGGCTCGTCCAAGGGCAAGGGCGGCTCGATGCACCTGTACAGCTCGAAGGTGAATTTTCTCGGTGGGTGGGGCATTGTCGGCGGTCAGATCCCACTCGGTACCGGTGTGGCGTTCGCGATCAAGTACAAGGGCGAAGACAAGGTGTGTCTCTGCTTCATGGGCGAGGCCGCGGTAAACCAGGGTGCCTTCCATGAATCGCTGAACATGGCGGCGCTCTGGAAGCTGCCGGTCATTTTCATCGTCGAGAATAATCGATTCGGCATGGGCACCGCGTGGGAACGTGCATCATCGCTCTACGACATATCACAGAAAGCGGCGGCGTACGACATGCCATCAGCGGTTGCGGACGGCATGGACGTACTCGATATGCGGCGGGTAACGCTCGAGGCCGTCGATCGTGCGCGTAAAGACAAGATCCCGACGCTGATCGAAGCGCGCTGCCACCGCTTCATGGGACACTCGATGTCGGATCCCGTACATGGCGTGTATCGCACGAAGGAAGACGTAGAGCAGGCCAAGGCGCGGGATCCGATCCACACGTTCATCGTGCAGCTGCGCGATGGCGGCGTGCTCTCGGAAGAGGAGCTGAAGGCGATCGACGAGCGGGTGCAGGCTGAATGTGAGGATGCAGCGCAATTCGCGGATCAATCGCCGGAGCCCGGCATCGAAGAGCTGTACACTGACGTCTACCGCGTCGAGAACGAGCACGGCCGGCTCTTCTTCGATCGCAAGAACCGCCTGGAGACCTGATATGGCGGTGATCACCTATCGTGAAGCGCTGAACCAGGCGATGTCCGAGGAGATGGAGCGTGACCCCAACGTCTTCCTGATGGGCGAGGAGGTCGGGCTCTACAACGGCGCGTACAAGGTATCGAAAGGCATGCTCGAGAAATTCGGTGAGATGCGAGTCGTCGATACGCCGATCACAGAGCTCGGGTTCGCGGGACTCGGTGTAGGCGCCGCGATGGCTGGACTGCGGCCTTGCATCGAGTTCATGACCCACAACTTTGCGATCCTGGCCTGGGACCAGATCTTCAACAGCGCGGCCAAGGTGTTGTACATGACAGGCGGACAATACAACTGTCCAATCGTCTTCCGTGGCCCGACCGGCGCTGCATTGCAGCTCTCCGCACAACACTCCCAGGCACTCGAAGCCAGCTACTCACACTTTCCCGGTCTCAAAGTTGTCACACCGGGCACGCCAGCCGACGCGAAGGGGCTGTTGAAGGCGGCCATTCGCGACGACGACCCGGTGATCGTGCTGGAAGCCGAGATGCTGTACAACCTGAAGGGTGAAGTCCCGGACGGTGACGACTTCGTGATTCCGCTGGGCGTTGCCGAGATCAAGCGCGAGGGTGGCGATGTCACGATTCTGACGCACGGCAAGATGATTCACATTGCGCTGCAGGCTTCGCAGAAGCTCGAGAAGGATGGAGTGCAGGCCGAGGTGGTCGATCTCAGAAGCCTGCGGCCGCTCGATCTCGAAACCATCACGCAGTCGATCGCGAAGACCAATCGTGCGGTCTATCTCGAGGAAGGCTGGACCTACGCCGGCATTGGTGCAACGATCGTCGCCACGCTGCAGGAAGAATCGTTCGACGATCTCGACGCGCCGATCCTGCGGGTCTTCCAGGCCGATGTGCCGATGCCCTATGCCAAGGGCCTGGAGCGGGCAGCCAAGCCGTCAGCCGATCGCGTGGTGGACGCTTGCAACAGAGTGCTCTACAGGAATGAGCGATGAGGGACGAGCGACGAGCGACGAGCAACCGGATTAGCGGGCGCTCACTACTTGCATGGATTAGCTGACCGATATGGCAACCAAAGTGCACATGGAGGCGCTTTCTCCAACCATGGAGGAAGGCCAGCTGGTTCGGTGGCTCAAGAACGAGGGCGATCCGATCAAGGAAGGGGATGTCCTGGCCGAGATCGAGACCGACAAGGCGACCATGGAGCTGGTCGCGCGTGGTGCCGGAGTGCTGCGCGCCCGCATGCTCAACGAAGGGCAGACTGCAGCCGTCGGCACCGTGATCGGCGTCATTGCCGGTGCGGATGAAGATGTGAGTGAGTTGACAGGTGGCGCGGCAAAACCGGCGGCAGCGAAGAAATCTGCCGCGGCGAGTGATGCTACGGAGGAGAAACCGGCCCGTAAGAAGCCCAGGCACGACAGTGCAGCCGTAAAAGTCGCCGCGCGCGGACAGACCGAGCAGCCGCGTGAACCCCAGCGCGACGAAGAAGAAGAGCCAGCCGACGAGGAAGCTGAGGGCGCAGACGAGACGGCCGCCGCCGATACGGAAAATGGACGTGGCAGAGTAAAGGCATCGCCGCTGGCGCGCAGATTGGCAGCGGAATCAGGCCTGCAACTCGGTGACATCACGGGCAGCGGTCCGGGTGGACGCATTATTCGCCGCGACATCCAGGAAGCGGGCACTCGACCTGCGCCATCCAAGGAAGCCCGGCCGGCCGCACGCATGCAGCCCGTGTACGATGGACCGGAAGTCGAAGAGGTTCCGGTCAGCCAGATGCGCAAGGCCATCGCCAAGCGGCTGGTTACATCGATCGGCCCGATCCCGACCTTCTATCTCACCATCGAAGTCGATGTCACGCGACTTACCGAGGCACGCGAGCGCATCAATGAGCGGCTCCAGGACGCTGGCATCAAGACATCGGTGAACGACTTCCTGATCAAGGCGGTCGCTGCCGCGCTGGCCCGGCATCCAGAAGTCAATGCGTCCTGGAACGAATCGACGATCAATCGATACCATCGCGTGCACGTCGGTGTTGCCGTTGCCGTGGACGATGGATTGATCACACCGATCGTGCGGGACGCGGACAAGAAAGGCATTGCCGACATTTCTGCCGAAGTTCGCGAACTGGCCGGCCGTGCGCGCGAAAAGAAGTTGAAGCCCGAAGAGTACACGGGTGCCACCTTCTCGATATCCAACCTTGGCATGTTCGGCATCGACGAGTTTACCGCGATCATCAATCCGCCCGAGTCAGCGATTCTCGCGGTCGGCGCGGTGACTGACAAAGTGGTGGCGGTGAACGGCCAGCCGGCCGTGCAGCCTCGGCTGCGTATGACCATGAGCTGTGATCACCGCGTGATCGATGGCGCGACCGGCGCGAAATTCCTGCAAACCCTGCGCGGCTTCCTCGAAGAGCCAATGATGATCCTGGTATAGGTGGCATGAGCTGCTTGGACAGCGGGTTGAACCGTACCTACTGATCATGCTTCAAGACATCATCGATTGCCGTACACGGAATGTGCGATAGCGGAATCGGTGGCTCCGCCGGCGGGTCGTAGGACCGCAGGGAACGCTCGAGCCAGCCCGTGTCATGCCATTGGCCGAACTTGTAGCCGATCGAATGAAACGTTCCGATCCATTGAAAGCCCGCTGCACGATGAAAGGCTACACTCGCGTCATTGGGCAGCGTGATTCCGGCAAACGCGCTGTAAAAGCCCTGCACGACCAGAATCCGGAAAAGCCGGTCATACAGTGCTCGCGCAATGCCCTTCCCATGCGCTTCCGTTCGAAGATACGCGGATACCTCGACCGACCACTGATATGCGGCCCGGTCCCGGTGCTTGCCGGCATACGCATATCCCAAAACGCGCGAGTTCTCCTCATAGACCAGCCAGGGCGTGCGCTCGAGCGTGGCGCGTATGCGCTGCGCCATCTCGGATTCGGTCGGTGGCGTCTGCTCGAACGAAACCGCGCTGTCGGTGACGAATGGCGCGTAGATCTCGCGCACGTCCCGAGCATCGTCGGCAACGGCCATGCGAATCAGACCGGGCTGTTTCACCAAAGCCGCATCAGGTCGGGTTCCATCCAGGAAGTCCGCGCTTCCCATGACGACAACACCTCTCGCGAGTAATACCGATACGGAAGTTCGGGATCACCAAACCGCGTCCACAGCTCTTCAGCCAGCTCGTGCAGATAGCGAGAAACATCCCGCTTCTCTACGAAACGCTGAACGATCTCGATATGAAACGCGGTGAGCGTTTCGTGATAGCCACTGCTCAGCGTCTGCTCGATCCCCTGCACCCTATTATACCGGAGAATGCCTTCGCGGATTTCACGCGCGCCCTGCACCGGCCCGTGGCGCAGCAGCATCACCAATGCGTAAACCAGATGCGCACGATGATTCCACTCCTCGCGCGGAACCACACAACGCTCGAAACTGTCGACCAGCGCCATGATCTCGGCATCATCGGCTCGCGCCGGAGGAAATCCTGCACTCACGCGATCGGGAGTGTCCACGTTTCCTTTACTGTCTTCATCGCGATCGTGGTGCGCGTCCTTACAATACCGTCAAAAGACTTGAGCTCGTCGCTGATCACTCGCTCCAGATCGGCCGTCCCGCGGCATCGAATTTTGAGCAGATAGTCATAGTCCCCGGCGATGTGATGGCACTCCTGGACCTCCGGCAGCGACTGCACCTTCTCCAGAAAAACGCCCCGCTGATCCGGGCGTTCGACAGTTACCGCTACAAAAGCCAGGAGCGAGTACCCAGCGGCGTCCGGGTTGATTACGGCGCGGTAAGCGCGAATGAGCCCGCGCTCTTCCAGCTTTTTGACGCGTTCCGCGATGGCGGGACCGGTCACGCCGAGCGCCTGGCCGATGGCGGCCCATGATTCCCGGGCGTTTTGCTGGAGGCGGCGGAGGATTTCTGAATCCATGGCATACAGCATAATCTGCCAACGATTCGAAGGCAAATACCGCACATTTTACTCCTGTCGAAAGTGTTGATGGAAATTCAATTTCAATTTCGATTTCGAATTCAAATTAGGAATTGAAATTTCGAACAGGTGAGGTTCAGGCGTCGGGGGCGGGTGCGTAAGCTGTTTGGGTGACCTAACTTCAGGCGGTTTTTTACTGGGAGGCTGGAGTGGCGGAGCAATACGATGTGCTGGTGCTGGGTGCGGGTCCGGGGGGGTACGTGGCGGCGATCCGGGCGGGACAGTTGGGGCTGAAGGTGGCGTGCATCGAGGCGGACAAGCTAGGTGGCGTATGCAACAATATCGGCTGCATCCCGACCAAGGCGTTGCTGGAGAGTGCGCACTACGCGAAGAAGGTTGGCGAGCGGGCCGACTGGGGCATATCGACGGGTGAAGTGACGCGGGACCTGGGAGTGGCCGGGAAACGAGCAAAGAAGGTGGCGGAGCAAGGCTCGAAGGGTGTGACGTTCCTGTTCAAGAAGAACAAGGTCGACCTGGTGAGCGGCTGGGGGCGGCTGACCGGCGCTAACTCGATCGAAGTGGAGGGCAAGGACGGCAAGAAGACGCTGACTGGAAAGCACATCATCATCGCGACCGGATCGCGGCCGAAGAACCTGCCGATCCTGAAGGTGGATGGCGAACGGGTGTGGAGCTCCGACCAGGCTGTTTTTCCGGCCAGTGCGCCCAAGACGCTGGGCATCATTGGGGCGGGTGCGATCGGGATGGAGTTTGCGGATGTATACAATGCGTTCGGTACGAAGGTCATCATCATCGAAGCGCTCGAACAGATCCTGCCACTGGAAGACAAGGATGCGGCAGTCGCGATCGAAAAGGCGTACAAGAAGCGCGGCATGGAGATCTATACCGGTGCGCGCCTGGAAAAAGCGGAAGTGAAAGCGGACGGAGTCGCGCTCACTGTCAAAGCGAAGGACGGCACATCGAAGACGATGGAGGTGGAGCGTGTTCTGCTCGCGGTTGGTCGTGCGCCGATCGTGGAAGACATAGGCCTGGAGAAAGTCGGCGTAAAGACGGAGGGCGGCGCGATCGTGGTAGACGACAACTGCCGTACGAGCGTGGCGAACATATACGCGATCGGCGACTGCGGCCGTGCGCCGCTGCTGGCGCACAAGGCATCGCACGAAGGCATCACTGTGGTAGAACATATCGCGGGCCAGGGTCATGGCACCGTGGATTACAACAACATCCCGAACGTCACGTATTGCCATCCCGAAGTGGCGTCGGTCGGGCTGACAGAAGCAAAAGCGAAGGAAGCGGGGCATGACATCGAGATCGGCATGTTCCCATTCAGTGCGAACGGCCGCGCCCGTACGGCGGGCGAGACCGAAGGTTTCGTGAAAATCATTCGAGACAAGAAGTACAGTGAGGTGCTCGGCGCGCACATTGTCGGGCCTCATGCGAGCGAGCTGATTGCCGAGTTTGTGATTGGGCGGCACCTGGAAACGACGGTCGAAGAGATGGAGCGTGCCATGCACCCGCATCCGACGCTGTCGGAAGCGGTGGCGGAGGCGGCATTGGCGGCGCTGGGCCGAGCCATTCACATCTAGTAGTCTGTCTCACAGATTCCGATACCCCTGCGCACATAAGCTTCGGGGGCAATCTGCTTGCGACAGGGTATCGGAATCTGTGGGACAGTCCTCTAAGCGGTGGGCGGCGTCCGGCCGCCACATCGATCTTCTTGCCCAAGGGCGGCTTCTCCGGTAACGTGCAAACAGTCGGTGCAGGATCAGTGCGACCCGGCCCTCATTCCCAAACCGCCGGGCTCGGTGGTGTAATCGAATGTTCCACCGACCTCAATTGTAGAATCCGCAACCCGTTCATGAACGGAAAAACGATCCCAGTCTGGTGGTCTCGGACCGCGCCAGAGCCGCATTGGGTGAGGCAGACTCATCGTATCGCGGGGCCGACCACGAGCGTGCAGCCGGTGTCAGCTCGAGGCGAGCTCACCGTAATGAAAGCAAGGAGAACGCATCCATGAAGACGTCGTTATTTGGCCGGTTACTCCTCGGCCTCTTCGGCCGGATCAACACGCGTCGCCCGTGGCATCGGGTCGGGCGCTGGGCCGGCGTGTTCAACCTGATGGCGCTCCGGATTCAGCTTCGTGAAAAGAACCTGCACGACACGCGGACACCGCGTAAGCCGGAAGCGCCTCCCAGGGAGTTCCCGGCGCCCGATCCCATGGCGAAGCGCTTCCGAACGCCTGGTGGCAAGTACAACGACCTGAGCGACCCTGAAATGGGGATGGCGGGCACGCGCTTCGCCCGCAACATCCCGTTGGAGCATGCGTTTCCGGAGCCCATGCCGGGCCTGATGGAACCGAGCCCGCGCGAGATCAGCCAGAAGCTGATGCGTCGGACTGAGTTCGTGCCGGCACGCACACTCAATCTGCTTGCAGCCGCATGGATCCAGTTCCAGACGCATGACTGGTTCAATCACGCGCGCGACAAGAAAAACCACCTCGAGATCCCGGTCGGGCGAGATGATGACTGGTTCGAGAAGCCCATGCGTGTCGAACGAACGTTGGCCGACCACACGCGTTGCGATGATGACAAGGACCTGCCGCCCACATTCATCAACACGGAATCACATTGGTGGGATGCATCGGGGATTTACGGCAGTACGCCTGAAAGAGAACGACGGGTTCGCCAGTTCCAGGATGGCAAGCTGATTCTCAAGGATGGGCGTCTACCACTGGATCCGGAAACCGGATTTGCCACCACCGGCTTTGCCGAGAACTGGTGGATCGGACTCGGCATCCTGCACACGCTCTTCACGGCCGAGCACAACGCGATCTGCGACCATCTCAAGAAGAGCTACCCGGACTGGTCGGACGAGCATCTGTTCGGCACAGCTCGTCTGGTCAACTCCGCGCTGATGGCCAAGATCCACACCGTCGAGTGGACCCCGGCGATTACCGACCACCCCGTACTGCACACCGGAATGCGCGCCAACTGGTGGGGTTTGGCAGAGGAGAAGCTGTACCGATTGGTTGGCCGCATCGGCTCTGGCGAAGTGATCAGCGGGATCCCTGGTTCCGGTGTCGACCATCACGGTTCGCCGTACCAGCTCACCGAGGAGTTCGCCGCAGTGTACCGTCTGCACCCGCTGATCCCTGACAATGTGGAGATCTACCGGAGCATGGACGGGCAGCACGTAGAAACCCTGCCGTTCAAGATGGTCGCGCTGCGCAACGCCGAAAAAGTGGTAGAGCGCGGGATTACGTCAGCGGATCTGTGGTACTCGATGGGCATCGAGCATCCGGGTGCGGTATGCCTGCACAATTTCCCGAGTTTCCTGATGGATCTTACGCTTCCGGACGGCGTACGACTGGACCTGGCGGCCGTGGACATCATGCGTGACCGCGAACGCGGCATACCGCGTTACAACCAGTTCCGCCGGCTGATGCATATGAAGCCCGCCGAAACGTTCGAAGAACTGGCCGCAAAACCGGAGTGGGCCAAGGAACTGAAGGAGATGTACAAAGGCGACATCGAGCGCGTGGATCTTCAGATCGGCATGCACGCGGAAGTTCCGCCGGCAGGATTCGGCTTCAGCGATACCGCGTTCCGCGTGTTCATCCTGATGGCATCACGCCGGCTCAAGAGCGATCGCTTCATCGCGGACTGCTATACGCCGGAATACTACACGAAGGAAGGACTGCAGTGGATTGCCGACAACCACATGAGAACGGTGATCCTGCGGCATTACCCGGAGCTCGAGCCGGCGCTGAAAGGCTCCAAGAACGCATTTGCACCATGGAAGCGCATCTCGGACTCGCGGCCATCCGCGAAAGCGGCAAAGCCCGAAAGCGCAAAAGAGCACGCCACGGCGGCCTCTCGTTGAGACACCCTCGTGTTGGAGATTGATTTGATGCGGGCAGACGGCAAGGTAAGATCGAACAAGTGGTGACGAGCTGACCCGGGTCCATCCGAACTTGCTGGAAGGCCCGGGGCGCCCAACGCGCATTGTCTGGCCATGGGTCCGACACTGGCGCTGGTTCCAACCTTGCCTCTATGATTGATGGGGTCGGCCCCGGCTGGGGCCGCTCAACCCTCCGCCAGTCAAGCGCCCTTCCCGGAAATTCGACAGTCGATCGAGGAGACAGGCCAATGCAAGATCAAGACATCACAACAACGCCAAGGCGTTTCAAGTACATCGCGCTTGCTGGTGTAACGCTCGTTTTAGCGGTTGGCGCGTTTGCTGTCCAATCCCGAGGAACGCCGTCCGAGCTGCAAGCCGCTCAACGCACGGAAGCCGCGATTGAAGTCGTTGTGCGGCGGGTTCAGCAGTTGTCGCGTCCGACCTACATCGCAGTCAGTGGCGAGATGGAGGGTCAACGCACGGTCAACATCGGTTTCAAGGTGGCCGGTGTCGTCGAGCGCGTGGTTCCGGAGGAAGGCGACTTCGTACGAGCCGGAGACGTAATCGCCGAGCTCGAGGCAGATTCGTATGAACTGGGACTGCAGATGGCCACCGCAGGTGCAGATCGAGCGCGGGATGCGTTCACTCGCGCCAAGAAGATGTTTGACGAAGGCAGCCTGCCCGCAGCGGATTTCGTTCAGGTCGAGACGGGCGTTCGGCAAGCGATTGCGCAGGAATCCCTGGCCCGCAAACAGGTCACGGATACCAAACTGAAGTCACCGATCTCCGGCCGGCTGGCACGGCGCGGCATTCAGCCGGGTGAGCAGGTGGGTCCCGGTATGCCGGTGTTTACAGTCATCGCCGTCGATCCGGTCGAGGCGCGCGTCGGCGTTCCGGAGGCGGAAATTGGTCGCGTGAGGGTTGGACAGACGGCGTCGATCAGTATTCCTTCGTTGGGCGGCGGTAACTATCAGGGTCGGGTACGCGTCGTGGGCGTGGCCGCCGATCCCGTTTCGCGCAGCTACACGGTGCGCATTGCAGTACCAAATCCATCCGGCATCCTGCGGCCTGGAATGATCGCCGAGGTCCGGATCAACGACGGCAAGCAGATTCAGGCGTTGACGCTGCCTGGTGAGGCAATCGTTCGAAACAACGAAGGGAATCCGCTAGTCTATGTCTTCGAACCGAAAGAAAACCGCGTCCACGCGCGACGGGTCGAAGTGGGATCGGTTTTTGGCCGCGAGGTAGAAATCAGGTCTGGCTTGACCGGCGGTGAGATGGTGGTGGTGGGTGGGCAAAGCCGGCTTAGGACGGGCGCGTCGGTCAAGGCCCGCGTGCTTCCAGCGGGATCAACTCCAGAAGTCGGGTCCTGAACTTGGTCTGACAAGGCCGAACCCCGCTCCAGGGAAGGGCTCGGCTGATCGCTCCCTTCTAACCCGGCTGCGACTGCGACCCACCGGTCTTCGCACCGGCATTGGCCGGCCGCTCGACGCGATTCTTGATGGCGTGGGCGAACTCATCGTATCCCCGCAGGATATCCCGCTCCAGCTTACCGCCGATGAACAGGATCGGCTGGATCAGGCCCGTGCAGATCTCAGACTGGGCAAACCGCGTGCGGCCTTTGCCCAGCGGCTCGAGCTGAAAGATCCGCTCGACATCGAAAACACCGCGCGGCCCGACCTGGGCGAGCCAGCGCAGCTCGCGGTTCGGCTCGACTTTGCTCACGGTCGGCCGAAACGTGCGCTCCGAGGAGCCCAGCTTCATCTTGATCGTGATGCGGGACCCGGGCTGTAGTTCACCGGACGCACTGCGAATGAAGGGGTTCCACGCAGGGAAGCCAGTGAAGTCTGTCAGCTGCTCCCAGACCTGTTCAGGTGGCGCATCGATATCGAGCGCGGAAGCGAGCTTCTTCATCCAGCGCTGACCGCTTCTGTCACCTCTCTCCGGGGTTGCACACGGACCTGACCGGCCTCCGGACCATATTTACGCAGATGCTGAAGCAGCCGCGGGAAGATGTCCAGGTGCACCGTTTGGCCCATGAATGGGTCCTGGTGCCCGTAGCCCGGGAAGACGTGCAGCTCGTGCCAGTCGCAGCCCATTTTGCGCAGCCGCTCATGGCAGTAAATGTTCGAGTCGGTGAACACGCGGTTGTGCTTGCCGGTCATGAACAACACCGGCGTCTTGATGTCGCGCGCGTGCTCGAAGTAATCGTTCGGCAGGGCTGCGTGCTTCTTGTTGTCCGGGTCGTATTTCACGGCGCCGCCAGCCTTGAGCATTTTCTTTACGTGACGGTAGTAGTGCATGCTGGTTGCGCCGTACAGGTCGCGACCGCGACGATGCGTTACGTCGGCCAGGTTCTTGTGCTCGTACAGCGCAGGCCAGCCAGTGCCCCACATCAGGCTCAACATGTGACAGCCGGACACGTCGCACTCGCGGTGGAACAGTGTAACCAGTTTCGCGAACATCTTCTGCCGCGTGAGCGCCGGATCGTCGCCCATTGCGGGGCTGAGATAAGGGAAACTCAGCACGCTCTCCACGAAGAAGGGCGCGTTCCCGATCTTCAACTTCGACCAGGCCGGCACCCGCGGCGTAAGCGAAACGCTGTTGGCAATCACGCTGGTGATGCCGTCGACCACTCCACCGAACAGGCTCATCATGAACGAGACCGAGCCGAGGCAGTGGCAGATCACGTGAATGCGTTTTTTGCCTGAGATCTGTCGGATCTTCTCGAGCGCGGGCGGATAGTCGTACAACGCAATGTCGTCCATCGTGAAACGATGGGGCGCCAGGTTGTAGTTGAACCGGTTGCTCATCCGGAAATCGAGACACCATACGTCACTGAACCCGTTGTCGAGCAGGTAGCTGACGAGATTGGTGTGCTCGGGCATGATGAACATGTCCATCGACGTGGTCAGCCCGTGAATGATCAGGACGATGTCGTCCGATTCTCCGCGAGTGAAACGGTGCAGCCCCAACCCGAGCTTGTCTTCAGTCGAGAACGGGTGAACCGAGACGTCGGCGTCGCGCACGCCTTCGAGGGTGTAGAGCGGGATCTCCCGTTCGTATGCCATAGGGTTCAGGCTCCGCCGGCGGGTACGGCCGCCTTCTCGAGCGGCTCGGGCAGATGAGCGCGCGGACCGCTGCCGTTCGAGGCAGCGGACCCGTTCTTCGAGTAGTAGGTATTCGGGTCGACCTTGTCCCAACGTTCGGCATCGCAGGAAGTACGGCTGTGCATGTAGCGGAATCCGCCGTGCTTGATGGTGACATCATCGAAGCGGGCGGCCAGCTCCTCGAGGACCTGGTCGGTCATCCCTTCGGGTTTGACGCCGCAGAAGTACATCAACTCACAGAAGCGCTGATCCTCGCGGCCCTGCGCGAGGTACGGCGACTTGATGCTCTTCACGTAGACCGAGACGAAGGTCATGCAGTTGTACTTCTTCCGGAACTCTTTCATCAGCTCGAATGAGTCGCGGAAGAGCTCGTCGTAGCGCGCGAGCGGCGCGAGTACGATAAACATGCGGGTCGGATCACCCACGGTTGCGTCGAGAATCTTGTCGGTGAAGAACTCGATGTTCTTGATCGATGCGTAGTCCGGGCTCCAGAGCACGCCGGTGATGCCGACATACTTCATCATCCGGTCGATCCTGTCGGGCAGCTTGCCGGCCATATAGCCGATCCCGTGCAGCCAGCCGTACGCCGCGGAGTTACGGACCTTGGCGTAGCCCGACTTCGGGATCGGCTTGTACGCCGAGAACTGTCCGATCGAAATCGACTCGCCGTTGCTCTTGAGGAAATCGACGTACACGCCGCGCTCGTACAGCGCATCGCCCGGGTCATAGATGTACTTTGAGGATCCCTTGATGAACGTGTCGATCGAGCGATAGTGCGTCTGCTCGTTCTTGAGGATGGTCGAGTATTTCTCGATCTTGATGATCATGACCGTCAACGCGACGATCACGCCGTGCCG
>JBBDWZ010000154.1:20953-50813 GCA_040902615.1 Gemmatimonadota bacterium
ACGAAGCTTGTCGAACATCTCGGAGTTTTCAGTGGCGCTGCACCAGCCGGAGTTGCCGTCCCAATCTACGTACTGGATGCGCTGCACTGTGTCCACGAACATGCCGAACCGGTGCGATGCCGGGCTGATCCCTCCGACCGAACAGAAACCGCCGACCGTGATGTGGTTGTGGTCGCCGATGATCGCCAAGCCGAGCCCGCGCTCGGCCAGCATGTCGTCCAGCTCAGCGGATACGACGCCCGACATCACGGTCGCCGTCATATTTTTTTCGTCGATCTCGAGGACCTTGTTCAGCCGCTCGATCAGCATGATCGTGCCTCGGTCGGTCAGCACCAGGCCATTGCTCGAATGGCCTTTGCTCCGCATCACGATCTTCTCGCCGAGTTTATTGGCGTCCTTGACGCACTTCACGACTTCTTCGAGCGTCTCGGGAATGTAGACCTTGAGCGGCCTGCGCGGCGTAATGTGTGGATCGCCGACGCGGCTCCAGTCGTATCCGAGATGGTCAATGCTGTCGTGGTTGAACGACTCGTGGCTAGAGATTCTCGATTGCCATGAACCCCTTGTCGTGAAGCCTACGGCCTTCTTCTTGGCTCCAGGAGTAACCGGGTTCGGGGCAGCGGAACGGGCATCGGTGGGATTGCCCACTGGTCCCCCTTTGGTTGATTCTCGTGTGATATTTGAGTTTTGCCGGTAACGCCGCTGCCACCCAAGCATAATAGCGGCAGCCGCGGACGTTCCCTGAGCAGTTGGCGGATGTGCGTCGTATATCTAGGGCAGCAAGGCACTTGTTAGCAAGAGTAGCCCGTCAAATGACCCGGCCTTTGCCGCAGTCAGACCGAGGACTGGTGCGCAAACGGCGGGATCTGCACAATTTGTTGCATGATGGACACTCCCCAGGTTCAAGCGGTCGCAGTTGAATCCGTGAGTCCGGATGAACAGGCGGTGATTGCCGAGTTCATCGCGTTCCTGAAGGACGCAAGCGCGAAGCGGCATCCTGCGGGTACGATCCAGCGATTCAACCAGGGCAGGCATTCCGGTTGCGTTCAGGCCGAGTTCACGGTTCCGGACGATCTTCCTCCCGACCTGCGGGTCGGACTTTTTTCGGTGCCACGTACGTACCCGGCGTGGATCCGATTCGCCAACGCCGCATCACAATCGGATCAAAAGAAGGACGTTCGCGGGATGTCGATCAGCCTGTCCGACGTATCGGGAAAGAACCTGACTCCGGGCGTCACGAAGCAGGACTTCGTCCTGAACAGCCACCCCGTCATGGTCGCCGCCAATACCAGAGATTTTCTCGACCTGCTGCGTGCGCTGGAAGGAAGTGCTGTGCGGCGGATCCTGTACATCGTATCCCACGTGCCCACGGTGCGCAGAGGCCTGGCATCGCGGGCCAATCCGACCAGTCACCTCGACATCTGGTACTGGAGCACGACGCCGTACCTGTTTGGTGAAGGCCGCGCGGTCAAATACGCGGTCAGGCCCTGTTCACCGACCAGGAGCACCTTACCGGCGCAGCTGACCAAAACGTACCTGCGCGACGCAATGCGATCGCATCTCGATAAGGCGGAAGCCTGTTTCGACTTCCTGGTGCAGGTTCAAAAGGACAGTCGAACGACGCCGATCGAAGACGCGACCGTGGAATGGAAAGAAGAGGATTCAGCCTACCGGCAGGTCGCACGCATACGGATTCCCAGGCAGAATATCGAGGAGCCCGGCCGGATGAATCTGTGTGAGGAAACCGCCTTCAATCCCTGGCACTCGCTGAGCGAGCATCGGCCATTGGGAAGTCTGAATCGGGCTCGCCGGGAAATTTATCGGGCGATGGCCGAGTTTCGGCGGCAGCGTCAGACTCGCTGAGGCAGTGCTGATCCGCCAAAACGCCACCAGCAACCTCCTTGTTCCCCGGGATGGTGGCGTCCTATCTTGCCGTTCCCGCTCAACAGTTTGGCCTTCCTAACCAGCGCAGGGCCCCAGCTAGTCGAAGCGGGCAACCCACGACCGTGAGTTTACGCGCTTGACCACTACTGTCCTGGACAAACCTGTGGCCACCGCCGCACCGCTCCGGATCGAGAACCCCGCGACCGGCCAGCTCCTGGAGGAGGTCCCCTGCTACGGAGCCGCGGAAGTGGAGGCGGCCGTCGCGCGAGGCCGGATTGCGCAAAAAGCGTGGGGCGCGCTGCCGTTCAGCGTCCGTGCCGACGCGTTGCGGCGCCTGTTGCGCGCGATGCGAGACGACCCGGGCTTTCTGCCCACGCTGGTCTCCGAGAGCGGCAAGCCGCGTTACGAGGCCGAGCTGATCGAGCTGTTCTACGCGCTCGAGCTCACCCGCTTTTACACGAGCCGGGTGGGCCGGCGGGCACTACGCGACGAAATCCGACACCCGCTGGTGTTCTTCAACAAGCGGGCTCGCGTGATCCGACATCCGCGCGGAGTCGTCGGGGTAATCGGCCCCTGGAACTGGCCTTTGCTCAACAATTTCGCCGACTGCATTCCTGCGCTGCTCGCAGGTAACGCGGCGGTACTCAAGCCGTCCGAATGGACGCCGTTGACATCGCTGCGCGTCGCCAGGCTTTGGCGCGAACTAGGGCTTCCTGAAAACGTCTTCCAGGTGGTCACCGGGCGCGGAGAGGCCGGGCAGGCCATCACGCAGAATTGCGACATGGTCTTCTTCACGGGCAGCTCCAAGGTCGGCACTATGGTGGCGAGGGCCGCCGGCGAACGGCTGATCCCGGCGGTGGTGGAGCTGGGCGGCAAGTCGGTGATGATTGTTTTGGCGGATGCCAACCTCGAGCTGGCGGCGCACGCCGCGGTCTGGAGTGGCTTCGCGCACAGCGGCCAGGTTTGCATCCGCACCGAGCGTGTGCTGGTCGAGGAGCATGTGGCAGACCGTTTCGTCTCGCTATGCGCCGAAGAGATCCGAGGCCTCCGCCAGGCAGCGCCGGTCCCGGGAGATGCCGACACCGTCAACATCGATGTCGGTGCCATGACCTTCCAGCCGCAGGTCGAGGTTGCCGAGCACCTGATCGCCGACGCGCGCGCGCGCGGCGCCAAGGTGATGACGGGTGGCGCTAAACGCACGGACATTCCAGGCCGCTTCTTTGCCCCCACGCTGATCGCCGATTGCACGAACGAGATGGCGGTCATGCGTGAGGAGACCTTCGGCCCCGTGCTTCCGGTCTTACGCGTGCGCGACGCCGAGGAGGCGTTGCGCATCGCTAACGACTCGCCGATGGGCCTGTCCGGCAGCGTATGGTCGGGCGACGAGCCACGCGCGCGTGCGCTCGCGCGACGGCTCGAGAGCGGGACTGTTTGTGTGAACGATGTACTCGTGAATTACATGTGCGTCGAGGCGCCGCTTGGCGGAATAAAAGCCAGTGGAATGGGCTTCCGGCACGGGCCGGAAGGCCTGCGTCAGTTCTGCCGGGTCGAGACTGTGATCGAAAACCGCCGGGGGCTGGGCTGGATAGCGCCGATCGTAGCCAAGAACCTCTGGTTCCCATACAAACCGCGCACGCTGAAGCTGCTGCGAAAGTTCATGAAGGTGTTCTACTAGAGGACTGTCCCACAGATTTCGATACCATGCAAAACAGGTTTGCCAGGCCATGCGTGAGCTATGCATGGTATCAAGATGTGTGAGACAGACTACTAGCTTCTTCCCTACTAGGAGTCCATGAAAGCGGTAATCTGTAAGAATGCCGAGCTCGAATTCGTCGATCGACCCGAGCCCGAGCCCGGCCGTGGCCAGGTAGTGCTCAACGTGCTGCGTTGTGGTATCTGCGGTTCAGACCTGCACGCGCTCAAACACAGCGACCATTGGCACGATTTGATGAAGAAGACCGGCTACTCCGGCTTCATGACGTCAAAGGACGAAGTCGTGCTTGGCCACGAATTCTGCGGGGAGGTTCTCGAGTACGGACCCGCGTGCGCGAAACGAGTGGCGCCGGGCGAGCGTGTTTGCGCCGTGCCGCTCAGACGTCAAGGCGACCACATCGATTTCGTCGGGCTTTCCGGGAATTCGCCCGGTGGGTATGCGGAGCGTGTCGTGGTTGAGGAGTCGATGATCCTGCCGGTACCGAACGGCCTGTCCACCGACCTCGCCACTCTCACCGAACCGCTGTCGGTCGCGTGGCACGCGATTCACCACGGCGAAGTGAAGCACAAGGATGTGGCTTTCGTGATCGGCTGCGGGCCCGTGGGTCTCGCGGTGATCTCACTGCTCAAGGCGCACGACGTGAAGGCTGTAATCGCCAGCGACTTCTCCCCCGGTCGCCGTAAACTGGCTCAGGAGTGCGGCGCCGACGTCGTCATTGACCCGGCCACCACGTCGCCATTTGCGAGCTGGGCGGACTACGGCTTCATCGGTGAACTGCCCACCGCACTCGAGCTCGCGGTCAGCACAATCGAAAAACTCGAAAAGTTGCCCGTACCGTGGTGGCACACCTGGCGGGCAGCCGAGGGGTTCGGTCTGGGGCCGAAGAAGCCGATCATCTTCGAGTGTGTCGGCGTCCCCGGGGTGCTGCAGCAGCTGATCGAAGGGGCACCACTGTTTTCGCGCATAGTGGTCGTCGGCGTGTGTATGCAGACCGACCGAATCGAGCCCGCGCAGGCCATCAACAAAGAGATCGAGCTGCGCTTCGTATTCGGCTACACACCGCTGGAATTTCGTGACACGCTGAAGATGATCGCGGACGGCAAGGTCAACTGCGGCCCGATGCTCACGGGTGTCGTCGGGCTCGAGGGCGTGGCCAACGCATTCACCGCGCTGGGTGATCCAGAGAGGCACGCCAAGATCCAGATCGATCCTCGGAGCCCGGCGAAGCAGCCGACGGCGGCGACGGCAAAGGGCTAAACAGGTGACTTCGGGTCGCCGTGAGACCCCGCCGCTGGTTCAGTCGGCGACAGCCGCGGCCGGAACCTGTTCGACGGCGGTGCCATGTCCCGGCGGAAATACGAGAAAGGACAGCGCGTAGCCGAACGCGGCCGAAGTCGTAAGGATGCCGGTCCACAAGGTCGCACCCCAGGCAAGTCCGTCACCGAGCATCGCAACACACAGTAAGAAGAGACCCCATATCACAACGGGCAACAGGGCGGAGAAAACGCGAATTCGCCCGATGCGCATCGGCCCGCGTGTTCCCACGAGACTGGCGAGCAGCACGTCACCGACGAGACCGGCGAGAACCAGCGATGGGGCGAGGGTCCATTCGCGGCCCGCGCTCAAAATCGGAAATTGCCATGCCATCCATGTGAACATGATCGTCATGGCGCCGAACGGGAGCTGCCAGCGACGACGCATGACCAGCACGCCGCCTAACAGCATGAACGAGGTCAACAAAAGCCCATTCACCGTGTGGTGAGTCGAGTAGAAATAGTAAGGGAACGCCTCGTCGCCGTAATGGATCAACGCCGGAGAAAGCCCCTCGATATGGATCGCCTCGGAGCCGGGCGCATACGCGTCGGCGCGGCCTGCGATGTCCTGCTGGAATGCCGGGGTCATGGCCGGCACGCCGTAGAACGGTGTCGACTGGTGGATGACGAAGATCGTCATGACGACGATCGAGCTCACCGAAATCAAGGCGGGCAAAAGCGTTCCCAGCGAAAGCGCAACACCCCGGCGCTGCCAGGCGGAGGCAGCGGGGATTGAACCCAGCAGCGTGCCGGCCAGAAACAACATCTGGTGCGGCGGGCTGTAGGTCGAGTCGATCTGGTTCTCAAAGCCGAACGAGGCATGCCACTGGAAATCGGCATTTCCGGCCAGCATAGCCAACGGCAGGGCCACGAACGCGAGGCCGTATCCATGGGGAACAGCCGACCAGTCCAGTTCGGACAGACTCTTCTGATACCGCCAGAGGACGATGGTCAGCCACACGCCGAGGGCCCCCAGGCCCGAGTACATCAGCGTGTGGGGCAGCGCCCAGAAGGTGTCGATTCCGATCGTATTGTTGTGCCGCCAGCCATCGAGAAACAGCGCGAACAAGGCGAAGCCGGCAAGGAACATCGTGATGGCGTCTTCGCCAACGGTAGCTTGCGGCTGAGGTCGGCCGGTTACTCGAACGAAGGGCAGGAAGCGGACGCGCGTGTCCGCCGTACCGGTTTGCGGTCTGGTATAGGTCGCGTTCGCCACGGCCGTTCTCCTGTGATTGAATCCCAACGGGTTTTCGGGGCAACGGTACACCGGCCATACCGCACGAAGCAAGGAAGTCTTCAACCGGTGCAACGGCCCATACGGATCGTAGCAGCCCCGGACTTAAGGGTAGACTCCCGTCGGCCCCCGCCTTAGCTTGCGATACAGACCCTTCCCGCAAAACAAATCGAGCATGAACCCGATTAAGTTTTCGTTGCGCTATCCGCAGGTGACGTATTTCTTCACTGCGGTCATCGTTCTCCTTGGCGCGTACGGGCTTCTCAAGATGCCCCGGCGTGAGGATCCGAAGATCCCATTCCCCGTCGCCCTCGTCCTCGCAGCCTACCCGGGCGCCACCGCGGAGCAGGTCGAGCAGCAGCTTACCAAGCCCGTGGAAGAGGCCCTCTTCCGTTTTGCCGAGATCAGACGGGAGAAGACGTGGTCGACCAGCCGCCCAGGTGCAATGATCGTCTGGGTGAACGTGAAGGACGGGGTGGTGCCGGAAGTGTTCTGGTCGAAGCTCCGTCACGACATGAACGAATTGAGCTTCACGTCTCTTCCGCAGGGCGTACTCGGTCCGATCGTCAATTCCGAGTTTGGCGATGTCGCTGCCATTCTGCTCGCCGTTCAGGGCGACCGGTACGGCCTCGCTGAGCTGAAAGATCACGTGCGGACTATCGAGGACGATCTCCGCTCCCTTCCATCCGTCTCGAAGATCAAGCGGATCGGTGAGCAGAAGGAGCAGATCTACGTCACGAGTACCTGGGAACGCATTTCACAATATGGAATCACCGCGTTCCAGATCATCGGCAGCCTCCAACAAAAAAACCAAGTGATGGAGTCGGGCGCCTTGCTGACGGATGCCGGCCGGGTTCCCCTGCGCACGACGGGCCTTTTCCAGGCCGAAGAGCAGATCCGGCGACAGGTCGTTGGCGTTTCGCCAAGGACCGGACAGCCGATCTATCTCGGGGACTTTGCGCAGGTCGAGCGGCGCTACGCTGAGCCGAACAACATCGTACGGATGAATGGAAAGCCGGCAATGCTGCTCTCGCTCGAGATGCACGAGGGGTACAACATCGTCGATTTCGGTGAGGCGGTACACGAACGACTGGAACTACTCAAGGAACGCCTGCCGGCTGATCTGGTGATCACCGAAGTAGCGGATCAGCCGCGCGTGGTCGAGGAGCGCATCGGCCACTTTCTAAGAGATTTCGGACTGGCCATCGGCGTCGTGGTTGCGGTGGTCATGTTACTGTTGCCGATGCGCGTTGCCGCGATCGCCGCGGGCGCGATACCGGTGACCGTCCTGGCGACCTTCGCCGTCATGCAGGCGTTTGGGATCGAGTTGCACCAGGTCTCGCTGGCAGGGTTGATCGTGTGCCTGGGGCTTGTCGTCGACGACGCCATTGTGATTGCAGACAACTACGTGGACCTGCTCGACCACGGCATGGCACCGGATGAAGCGGCCTGGCGCGCACCAAGCGATCTCTTCGTCCCCGTGTTGATCGCGACACTTACCATCATCGCGGCCTTCCTGCCGATGGCTTTCCTGCCTGATGAAACCGGTGACTTTATCCGGACGCTGCCCATTACGATTGCCGTGGCGATGTTCTGCTCGCTGATCGTAGCCATGATGCTCACGCCGCTCATGTGCCGAGCGTGGATCAAAGGCGGCACCACGGCAAAGGCGGCTGATACCACGAAGAGACGCAGGTCACCGCTCGACGTCATGCAGGACGTCTACGACGGCACCATCAACATGGCCATGGGAAAGAAGCGCCTTACGATGGTCGCGGCGGTACTCGTGGTGGCGGCAGGTGGTGCGCTCTTCGGCATGGTGGATGAGCAGTTCTTCCCAAGCGCCGAGCGCGATCAGTTCCCGCTCAAGGTATGGATGCCGGCCGGCACCAGCATCAACGGCACCGACGCCGTAGTCCGCCAGATCGAGGGTGTTCTGGCGAAGGAAGAGGACGTGGTTAGCTACGCAACCTTCGTCGGGACGGGCGCGCCGCGTTTCTACTACAACTACGACCCGCCATTCGACAATACCAATCTGGCGGAGTTCATCGTCAACACGACTTCTCTGGAAGCGACCAAGAGGTTGGTGCCCAAACTTTCGCGGATGCTCACTGCGGCGCACCCTGAAGCAGAGATCGTCGTGAAGGAGTTGCAACAGGGAAACGGGTTGAGAAACCCGGTCGAGGTACGCATCTCCGGTCCCGAGATCTACGAGTTGAAACGGATCGCCGCCCGGATTGCGGAAGTCTTCGACTCGACGCCGGGCAGCCGCACCACGCGCACGGATTTCCGAGAAGACGTGCACGACGTACGGGTGCGGGTGAACGACGAGGTAGCGAGCCGGAAGGGTCTTTCGAACGCGCTCATCTCACAAGCGCTCGCGGGCAGCCTGCTGGGTGCCCCGGTATCGACCTTCTGGGAAGGCGACCGTGCGCTCGACATCGTTCTGCGTGTGGACGAGAGTCGGCGCCAGAGTTACGACAACGTGCTCGACATGAACCTGACCTCACCCATTACGGGAGCGCGCACACCCCTGCGCGAAGTTGCGACGCTCGAGCCGGTTTGGCAGAGCAGCCACATCATTCGCAGGAACGGAGTACGCACCATTACAGTGGGCACCGATGTGGTAGACGGCATGTTTCCCTCGGAGCTGTTGAAGCGAGTGAAAAAGCAGGTCGAGGCGGTGCCATTGCCGGCGGGCTACACGATGAAGTGGGGCGGTGAATTCGAGGGCCAGCAGGACTCCTTCGGACCCATGACGATCGCGCTTGGGATCAGCATGCTGATCATCTTCATGCTGCTGCTCTTCCAGTTCCGACGAATGAGCGACGTGCTGGTCGTGATGTCGTCGATTCCGCTGTCACTGTTCGGCGCGCTGCTCGGGTTGATCGTTACCGGGAATCCGTTCGGCTTCACGGCGTTCCTCGGATTGATCAGCCTTTCCGGCGTTGTGGTGCGTAACGGCATCATCCTTCTCGAATACATCTACGAGCGGCGCGCCCACGGCGTGGATCTGGAGGTGGCTGCCCTCGAGGCCGGGAAGCGCAGGCTGCGCCCGATCTTCCTCACCAGCGTTTCCGCTGCGGTGGGCGTGCTGCCCATGATCCTTTCCGGATCCGCCATGTGGGCGCCGCTGGGAGCCGTCATCGCGCTCGGCATTCTGTGCTCGATGGTGTTCACCCTGATCTTCGTACCGGTTCTCTACGTGCTCGTGCATCAAAAGGAAGCCAGGAAAGCTGCGGTGGCCCCAATGAGCGGGCAGCGGGAGCCGGTGCACGCGCTGACGTAATTGGTGTGGCCGGAAAACGGACGCGCCAGGAGAGCAGTAACCCCCAACGACGCGTTTTGGCCACGGCGGCGCGAGCTCCCGCGCTGGACTAAACCCGACAAAGCGTTAACCTACAATCATGCAAGTAGCCACTCGCCCGTCGCCGCGCACGTTCTACATGGCCCGGAGCAATCCCAAGCTCCGGCCGGCCAAACTCGCGATTGCCATTGGCGTTGGATTGCTGATTGTGAGCACGATCGGCATGCTGCGGGGCGTGGAGCCGTTTGCAACCTGGTACTATCAGTTCTCGTGGTATTCGGTGTTGCTGGCGGCGGACGGCGTGCTCGCGCTGACCGGACGCGTCGGACGCGGTGTACGCGGAGAGTTCCTGCTGTTTGGCCGCGGCTGGCATCTGGCCAGTCTGCTGTTCTGGTCCATGGTGGTCTGGCTGTTCTATGAGCTGTTGAATTTCAGACTGCAGAACTGGTACTACATCTTCGTGCCCGAGCATACGGGCGTGCGCTGGCTCAGCACCGCATGGGCATTCGCCACGGTCCTGCCCGCAGTATTCATTGCCGAAGCCTTCTTCAGCTCCATTCACTTCGCCGAACGCGTGCGCTGGAAGCGGCTGCCGGTAACACCTCGCTTCCTCACCCAAATGCAGGTTGCCGGCGTGTTGATGATGGCGCTGGTGCTGGCGTGGCCGCGCTATTTCTTCCCACTGGTTTGGGGCGCGTCCATGCTGATGGTCGAACCAACCGTATACCGACGCGCCCGTGACCGATCCTTGCTGGCTGACCTCGAGCTTGGGCGGCCGGGCCGCCTGCTGCGTCTGCTGGCCGGCGGCGCCGCGATTGGATTTCTCTGGGAAATGCTCAACATCCGCGCGCGCGCGAAGTGGATCTACACGGTGCCGTTCTTCGAGGATCTGAAGCTGTTTGAGATGCCGATCGCGGGCTTTCTCGGGTTCCCGCCGTTTGCAGTCGAATGTTTCATCCTGTGGCAGGCGCTGGTGGTTGCGGGCGTTGCGGTGCCCCGGAATGGCCCGCCATTCGCCGCATCGACACGGAAACGCATCATCGCTACCGCGGCCGCCGCTGTACTCAGCGTGGTGACCATCATTGGGATGGACCTGCTTACGTTCACCTCGTACAAGCCCAAAGTACACGAACTGCCCAACGTGCCAGGCAAAGCGTTGGCGTCGGCCGGCTATGACGTCTTCAAGCTGGCCGGATCGGAGCCGATCATCGTTGCTGCGGATGTGGGCAGCGAGCGCCGTTTTGCGGAGCAGTGGGTGGAAACCGCGAAGCTTGCATCACTGCGGGGCATCGGGACAGAACAGGTCCAGCTGCTGAATCAGCTGGGTATCTACACCGTTACCGAACTGGCGAACACAAATGCGCGCGACCTGGTCGAGCGTCTGGAGACTCTAACCGGCACCGACTGGGTCGATGCACGAGTACGGGTCTGGATTCGTGGAGCGCGCGGCACTACTGCACCCCAGGCTCACTGAAGTCTTCCCCAGTGGCCGGCCGATAGATCAGGTCGATTGCCAACCAAATTGATTTGCTGAATGGAACGGTGATCAGAGGTCCGAGCACTGCCAGTGGCAGCAACGTCCATTTCATGGAGTTCCACGGTACATCCGGCCAGGTTGTGTACATTCCGATCACCAGCCCGCCGACCACGATCAGCTCCGCGACAATGAGATTCACGATATACGCGCCAATGAAGAAGTCGGACTCATTACGATCGAACCCGAGTCTGCACGCGGCGCAGCGCGGAAGTTGTCGAAACCATCCCTGAAACATCTGACCGTCACCGCACTGAGGGCAGCGCAGGCGAAGTGCACGCACGAGGTATTTGCGAGTGCGAGTGAGGTCGAGCTCGTCTGGTGTGTCAGGCACAGTGGCTCTTCAGGCTTTCGCGGCGTGGACGGCAAACGGCAATTCAAATTCAATTTCGAATTCTGAATTGTCGAGCGGGGAACTGGATACGTGCAGCGAGAGCGCATCGCCGTTAATTCTGAATTCAAATCAATTGAAATTGAAATTTTGGGGAGGTCCCTCGGGTCCACGAGGATGGCTTGGCGCGTCGCGCGCCCCTCTAATGACGTCGTGTCTGGCGCGGGATCAGCCACGAATGACTTCAATGCTGCCCGGCTCGCCGGCGATGACCTCGCCGATGCGTGCTGCAGCCGGTGTTCCCGCTGCGTTCAATTCATTCAGCAAACGATCGGCGTTGTCCCTGGGCGTGGCGATCAGAAGACCGCCGGAGGTCTGCGCATCGCACAGCAGCACCCGCAGCGATTCCGGCACGCCATCATCCCAGCGCACGGCGTCACCGAGATCGGTTCGGTTACGACGTGTGCCGCCGGGGATATGCCCCTGCTCGGCCAGCTCCCACGCTTCCGGCAACAACGGGACCTTGCGCGCGAGCACTCGCGCGCTGGCTCCACTCGCTCGGAGCATGGCTGCAAGATGGCCGAGCAAACCAAATCCGGTCACATCCGTGGCAGCGCTTACGCCGATTCTCAGCATCGCCTCGGCCGCGGAGCGATTCAGTGTGATCATGCTCGCGGTTGCGTGTGCTACAGCATTGGCCGAGGCGGTACCCGCCTTGATTGCCGTGGCAATAACACCGGTTCCGATCGGCTTGGTCAGAACCAAAACATCGCCCGGCTGCGCGCCAGTGTTGCGCACGATGCGATCCGGGTGCACCTCGCCCATTACACAGAGTCCATACTTCGGCTCGCGGTCTTCGATCGAGTGACCGCCAATGATGGCGACACCTGCCTGCAATGCGATGTCGCTGCCACCACGGAGAATCCGCTCGAGCACGCCCGCGCCGAGCAGATCCCGGGGAAACGCAACCAGGTTGAGCGCGAAGAGTGGTCGCGCGCCCATCGCGTAGACATCCGACAACGCATTGGCGGCAGCAATGCGGCCAAAGTCGAATGGATCGTCTACGATGGGCGTGAAGAAGTCGACGGTCGCAACCAGGGCACGGTCGGCAGCGATGCGGTAGACCGCGGCATCGTCCGCCGTGGCGGCGTCAACCAGGACGTTCGCGTCCTCGTAAGGGATCAGGTGACGCAGGACCTGCGTCAGCTCGACCGAGCCGAGCTTACAGGCTCAACCCGCGCCGTGACTCAGCTGCGAGAGCCGAAGCTCAGGCCGCTGATCACGTTCTTCCGTGGATTTCATAGGGCGGAATCTACGCGCCGACTCGCCGCAGGCGAGGCTGCGTCTATTTCTCCGGAGCTTTGGGGCCAATGCTCGTGCCAGGCGTGAAGGATGGCGGATCGCTCGCAGGAAATGATTCCTGTGACGCTTCTTCCACCACGTCTCCATCCTTCTTCTCTTTCCTGGCAAAGGCCTTGGCATCCGCTTCCAGACGTTCTCGATCGATACCGGAAGCTGCTTCGTTTTCTCGAGTCGGTCTCGTTTGCTTGCTCATGCCATGGATTGGTTCAGAACCTGTGCCATCGCCAGTTTTCAGCTGCGCATAGAACTGGACCACAGCAGCCCAATCGATTGTCCGGCAATGACTAAATTACTGCGAACCCGGGGATGGGCAGCACCTGGTAACAATCACACGCGGTCGAGCAGCGATATCGAGGGGGATGGGACGGGTATTGGTCGTTGATGATAACGCCGATGAGCGGCTGATTTACTCCGCGGTTTTGAAGCATCACGGGCATGAGGTCGAACAAGCCGGCGATGGCGCTGGTGCCGTCGAGCTCGCGCGCAGCTTCAAGCCGGATGCGATACTGATGGACGTGCACATGCCTGTCATGGATGGGCTGCTCGCCTCCCAGCTCCTTCGTGCGCAAGCGGACACCGCGGGAATCCCGATTCTTTGCGTCACCGGTTACGACATCCATCCCTCGCAGGCTGCTGCAGCCGGCTGCAACGGATTTCTCCGCAAGCCGATTCCACCGAGAATGCTGCTCGACGCGGTGGCTGCGCTGCTGGGCCAACAAGCCGACCAAGGTCCGTCCTCTACCTGACGTTACACGATCGGCGGTAGCACATTGTGGGTCATTGCGCAGCGTGACGGCCCTTTACGCACCGGCCAACGGTCGTGATAACCCGCAGCAAGTAAATGAGTTAAGGCGCAACCGTCAGAAGTCGGCGGAAGAATCCGGAACATTCGGGGGGGACGGGATGCTAGATTAGTTAGCGCGCCGACCTGGAGCGCAGTCCGCGGGGTGGAAATGTCGCGAAAGCTTGGGGTTCTCGGTCTGCTCGTTTTGAGCATGGGTCTGTCCTCGTGCGCGTTGTTCAAGAAAAGGGAACAGACGCGCTCGGATGAGCCGGTCACACTGCAAGTCGAGAATCGCAACTGGAGTGACATTGTCATTTATGCGATGGTGAACGGGACCCGCACGCGACTCACCAATGTGGGCGCGACCCGCTCGGTGACGATTCGGTTACCGCAGGCGCTGATGGCTTCGTCCCAGATGCTGGAGCTGGTTCTGGACCCGCTGGGCAGCCGAAGCGCATTCCGGACGGGCGGGATCCTGGTGAATTCCGGCCAGCGAGTGCGGTTGTTGATAGAAAACGAGTTGCGGCTGACTACCTGGTCGGTCCAGTAGGCAGTACAACCTTCGAGACCTGAATTCTATCGAACTGGAGACCGTGGCTGAACCGCACGGTCTCTTTTTTCTTCCTGGAAAGAAATCCATCATGGCCGAGTTACTGGCGGACGTACGCTATGCTTTGCGCTCGTTGCTCAAAGCGCCCGGCTTTTCGGTGGTCGCCATTCTCACGCTTGCGCTCGGGATCGGCGCCAACAGCGCGATCTTCAGTGTGCTCAACGGCGTAGTGCTCCGACCGCTGCCTTACCAGGAACCAGACCAGCTGGTCCGACTCGCGAGTCAATTCCCCAACCTGGGCTTCTCCAAGTTCTGGATTTCGCCGCCCGAGTTCTTCGAGCTCAAGGAGCGCAGCCAGAGCTTCAGGACGCTCGGCGGCTATCGGACCGGACAAGTCAGTGTCGGCGGTAACGAGGCTCCGCTGCGGGTTGTCTCGGCCAGTGCGACGCACGACCTGTTCACCACGCTGGGCGTACCTGCAGCGCTGGGCCGGGCCTTCAATGAAACGGAAGCGCTGCCCAATGCAGAGCCGGTGGTGACGTTATCCTACGAGTTGTGGCAGCGTGCCTTCGCAGGTGATCAATCGATAGTGGGCAAGACGATCACCGTGAACGGGCGGCAGCGGCGCGTAACCGGAATCATGCCGCGCGGCTTCGATGTAGCGGATGCAAAAGTCGAAGTGTGGGTACCCGCGGGACTCGACCCGGCCAACCGCCAAAACCGCGGATCGCATTTCCTGGATGTAGTGGCACGCCTCAAGCCCGGTGTCACCCTGACCCAATCGCAGGCCGAGCTCAAGCTGATGGTTGCACAATGGGCTACCGTGAATCCGAATGCGCACGTGCCCAGGCCGGATAACCATCCGATGATCATGACCAGTTTGCGTGACGACCTGATCGGCAGCGTCAAACCAGCACTCATGTTGCTGCTCGGTGCCGTCGGTTTCGTGTTGCTGATTGCCTGCGCAAACGTCGCCAACCTACTGCTGGCGCGAGCCGAATCCAGGCAGAAGGAAATCGCAGTGCGCTCCGCGCTCGGTGCCGGACGTCTGCGACTGCTGCGGCAGTTTCTGACCGAAGGCGTGGTACTGGCACTGGTCGGCGGAACGCTCGGCCTGGTGGTCGGCTACGTCGGAACGCGGCTGCTGATCGCAACCAATCCAGGAGGCATTCCGCGCGCAGCCGAGATCGGCCTGGATGGAACCGTCCTGTTGTTCACACTGGCGGTTTCCGTAGTGACCGGTCTGCTCTTCGGCTTTGCGCCCGCGCTACACTTGACGAATTCCACCGTAACGAAGTCGCTCCGCGACGGCAGCAATCGAACGACCGCGGGCAGCGCACGCATGCAGGTGCGTCGGTTGCTGGTGGTCTCCGAAGTCGCACTCGCAGTCGTGCTCGTGGTAGGCTCGGGACTCATGCTGCGCAGCTTTGGGCAACTGCTCAACGTGGATCCAGGATTCAATCCAAAGAACCTGCTTTCTTTTCAGCTGTTCCTGCCGCCCGCGACCTATGCCGGTGCGAGTGCCCAGATCCAGTTCTACGATCGGTTATTGCCCAAGCTGCAAGGCTCACCGGGTGTGACTTCGGTTGCGGCAATGGCAGGCCTGCCGCCGCGCCGCGATGTGAATGCCAATGACATGGAGTTCGAGGGCATCACGCCGACGGCAGATGGACCCGTACAGAACGCCGACTACTGGCAGTTCGTCACACTCGATTACCTGACGACGATGTCGATTCCGCTGAAGGCCGGCCGCGGCTTCACCGCATCCGATGCCGGCGGTGCACCCACCGTATTGGTGAATGAACGGCTGGTTAAGACGTTTTATCCAAACGTTGATCCAATTGGCCGCAGACTACGCCCCGGTTTCGGCAATCCGCCCTGGTTTACCATTGTGGGCGTGGTGAAGGATGTGAAGCAGGGAGGCATCGACGAGGAGACCGGTACCGAAGTTTACTTCCTGTACCCGCAGGTTGGCGCAGCGCTCGGCTTCGCGCCTCAAACCATGAACGTAGTAATGCGCACGTCGGGTGACCCGCTGGCCTCGGCATCAACGGCGCGTGCGGCAATCCAGGAGATCGATCCCGCGCTGCCGATCGCCAACCTCGCCTCAATGGAGGATGTGCTGTACGGCTCGATGGCGCGGCCGCGCTTCATGACCCTGTTGCTGGCCATCTTCGCGGGCGTCGCGCTCGCACTGGCAGCCATCGGCACCTACGGCGTAATGGCATACTCGGTGGCCGAACGCCGTCAGGAGATCGGAATCAGGATGGCCCTTGGCGCCGAGGCCGGCACGGTCATGCGGATGGTATTGATGCAGGGGTTTGTGGTTGCAGCACTCGGGCTTACGATCGGTGTAGCCGGCGCGCTCGGTCTCACCAAATTCATGCAGACCATGCTGTTCAACGTGAGTACTACCGATCCGCTGGCCTTCTTCAGCGCGCCCGCGATACTCGCGCTGGTTGCACTGATGGCGTGTTACATCCCGGCCCGCCGTGCCACGCTGGTTGACCCCGCGCGTGTGCTGAAGCAGGACTAGCGAGCGACGAGGGGTGAGCGATGAGCAAAGAGCGACGAGCGAGGAGCGACGAGTAACAGCACGACGGGCACGTCCTCGTGAGATCACTTCTCCTATGCGCGTGAATGTGCGTGGTTAGAGCGGTGTGGCCAGCGCGCGCCCGCTGAGCAGTTACTCGTCGCTCGTCGCTCCTCGCTCGTCACTTGTAGATCCTCGCTCGTTACTAGCGGACAGCCAGTTCCCGCGACCAGGCCGTTAGCGCCACCTCGAAATAGCGTGGTGAGAACATCGTCCACTCGCCGAGCGAATCCGGCAGCTTGAAATCCCTGGCCGCCTCCGCAGGTGAAACACCGTGCTGATGCGCCTTGCGCGCCGCAGCTTCGACCAGGTTCAACACTTCAATGGAGCGTTGATAGTCGGCGTGGTCCGCGAGCGGGCCGTGTCCCGGGATGTACGCCTGCGCGCGGTTGTACCCGAGTGCCCAGACACTGCGTGACAGCTCGGTTGGCTTGGCATCCACGTAATTGGGGAACATGCGGTTCCACAGCAAATCGCCGGCGATCACAATGCGCGGATCATCCAGCTCGATGGTCACATCACTTTTGGTGTGGCCTCCGCGCGGAATCACCGAGATGGTGCGGTTGCCCAGGTCGATTGCGGTTGGAGCATCGGCGTCAAAGTGTGTTATAGCCGACATGAGTGCGGTGCGGCCAGGCTCGGCCGGCCGGTTCCGCCGCGCATCATCTTCGCGTATCAGAACCGCGGTCGCCTCAGTCGCGCGCAGCCGCGCCGCCTTGCGGTCACCCTCTGCGGCGTAGGCGGAAATGCCGCCCGCATGATCGCCGTGGTAATGCGTCAGGATGACATCATCCACCATGCGGCCGGTCAGTTTGCGGGCCCATTCCGAAAGCCAGCGCGCACCGTCGACCGAGCCAAACGCCTCGACCACAACGACGCGACTGCGGCCTGCTATGATCGCACCGTTGGAGAGGGTCTTTCGATCCTGTAGCGGCGTCGAGATCAGCGCCCACACGCCCTCGGCCACCTGCTCGATCCGGCCCCACGGTTCCTGCACCACAACTTTGCTCTGCTGTTGCGGACGCCAGAGCTGCCGAGCCGCGGTCGGCGACGCGGACGCCATCGCGGCGACCCAGGCATAGCAGGATGAGGTGATGAAATGGCGGCGCGTAACAGCGGACGTCTTTTCCATTCTGCCCACTCCCCCTGTTTACCTGACCAGTGGCGGGATATCATCGCTTTTTCGAAGACGTCCGCCGTGGAGGCCGACATTTCCTTCATTCCATACTTCGGTTATACGGCGGGCGTGCTGACCGTGCTTTCTTTTATGCCGCAACTGGCACGTGCATGGAAAACTCAGCGAGTACGCGACCTGTCAACCGGCATGTTCGTGCTGCTGATCACATCGGCGGCGCTATGGCTTGCCTACGGCGTGCTGATTGATGACTGGCCGGTGATCCTGACCAATGCCGGCGTAGTCCTGCTCAACTGCGGCATCCTGGCGGCGAAGATCCGCTTTCGTCACAACGCTTGACGAATTCATGGCGTGCGATCCGCGCGCTGCAGCGCGGCTCGCAACGCACTGTCCGCGGGTTCCGGCAGCAGCTCCACCGCATCGCCGATACCGATGTCGCCGCCTTCCAGGATCACGCCGAAAACACCACCACTCCACTCCGGGCGCAACGCTTCCTGTAGTCCATCGTGCGCCGCGTCCATGAGCGTGCACGGTCGAGTCTCACCCCAGATATCGACCAGACCATCCGCGATGCGAAGCTGCTTGCCCCGAGTATTCGCCAGATCGATGCCGCTGATCATGATGTTGGCACGGCGTACGGCAGGATCGATCGCAATGCCGAGCCGCTGCTCGGTCGCTCGCCAGTTCTCCAGGCTGATGATCGTGACCTGTCGCCGGCCGTTCTGATCGGCATTCCCCACAATCCCGCGGCTGGCCACCAGCGTCATCCGCTGCACCGACTTCATCGGCTGCCTCCGCACCGGCTTCAGCCACAGCGCCTCGACTCGACCGTTCATACCGCCATCATACGCCGGTCCGCGTGCGCGGGAAACGGCCGGTTCCGCCACGCAGCCCAACGAGGCCGGCGCCTGAATCCAGTCGCGGCCAGTGCCGCTGGAAATGGCGTCATTCCCATTCCCCTTGACAGCCGAAAGGAGTGGGTCGATTCTTCTTACGAACGTCGAAAGGAGGCACGGTTGGCCGCAAAACAAAGGGGCGATTTGCTGCAGGGCACACTGGATATGCTGGTGCTGAAGGCGCTGCAGCTGGAGCCGATGCATGGCTGGGGGATCACCGAGCGAATCGAGCAGTGGTCGGAGCATGTGCTGCAGTTGGGCCAGGGTACGTTGTACCCGGCGGTTTATCGGTTGGAGCGGCAGGGGCTGATCAAGTCCGAGTGGCGCACCACGGAAAACAATCGGCGGGCGCGCTATTACTGGTTGACGGCAACCGGCCGGAAGCAATTCTCGGAGGAGCTGAATCATTGGGAACGCTTGTCTCGCGCAGTCAACCTGGTCTTGCAGGCGCAGAACGTCTGAGATCGACGGTGTCAATCGAGTTTTGGGTGGTCTGCGGATCGGGCGCAGTTGATCGAATTTTGGGCTTAGTCTGAGGAGCGAACGATGTTGATCGAATGGTGGCGTCGGCTGATGCGCGCATTCCGGCGGAGCGAGCTGGAGAATGGTCTGGATGAAGAGATCGAGTTCCACATCGAACGTCAGATCGAAAAAAACCTGCGGCTCGGGCTGCACCCGGAGGAAGCGCGGCGGCGGGCGATGCTGCGCTTTGGCGGCATCGAGCGGACGCGAGAGTCCACGCGTGACGAGTTGCGGCTGCCGGTGCTGGATGATCTGTCGAGGGACCTGCGGTATGGGCTGCGCAGCTTGATTCGTGCACCGGGCTTTGCCGTGGTTTCGATACTGACGCTGGGACTTGGAATTGGTGCGGCGACGGCGGTGTTCAGTGTTGCGTACGGCGTGCTGGTGCGGCCACTGCCGTACCCGGAGTCGGATCGCATCATGTCGCTGCAACAAGTTGACAAAAGCGTTAGGCAGACAAACGTCTCGGAGGCCAACTTCCGCGATTGGCAGGCGCAGAGCCGCAGCTACAGCGCGATGGCGATGATTGCACCACAGGGCTATGTGTCCGTAGCCGGCAAGGTCGAGCCGAGCCGCTCGTGGGTGACGGCCGTCTCACGCGAGTTCTTCGATGTCATGCAGGTGCGGCCGGTTGTGGGCCGCGGGTTCGTGGCGGAAGAGCAGGTAGTGAATGGCCGGCCTGCGGTAATTGTGAGTGATGCGTACTGGAAGCAGTATCTGGGTGGCACCACCGATTTCTCGAATCAGACACTTACGATTGGTAACCACGTGTACCACGTGGTTGGTGTGATGCCGCCGGGTTTTGACTATCCGAACCAGACGGCGATCTGGGGCTCGACCGAGCTGAATGAACCGCGACCATCGAGGACGGCGCACAACTTCCGGGCGCTCGCGCGGCTGGCCGATCACGCGACGGTGGAATCGGCGAAAGCAGAGCTGAGCCGGATCTCGCGCGCGCTCAAAGCGCAATATCGTGATCAGATCTGGATGGACGATGGCATGGTAGTGCCGTTGCAACAGGAGGTTACTGCGCGAGCCCGGTCACCGTTGCTCGTGCTGATGGTGGCGTCGGGACTGTTGCTGGTGATCGCATGCGCGAACGTGTTCAATCTGCAGCTGGTACGTGCGGGTGCGCGGCGACGTGAGCTGGCGGTGCGGCTGGCGATTGGCGCGAGTCGCGGGAGGGTTGCGCGCCAGTTACTGGCGGAGTCAGCCGTACTGTGCATTTCCGGTGGCGTGTTGGGTGTGCTTCTGACCTATTGGGGAATCAGGACACTGTTGTCGCTGCAGCCGTCTGGTTTGCCGCAGACAGTGGACGTGAGCGTGAATGGGGTGGTGCTCGCATTTGCGGTCGGGGTCTCGGCCACCAACGCGTTAATCCTTGGAGTCGCAACCGCGTATCAGTCCAGCGGCCGCGATTTACGGGCATCCCTGGTGGAAGGCACGCGCACGGTCGCCGGCGGAGCGGCCCAGAAGCGCGTCCGCGACGCGCTGGTTGTTATGCAAGTGGCGCTCACGCTGATTCTGCTTACCGGCGCCGGTCTTCTGACGCGCAGCTTCCTGACGCTGCTGGCGGTTGATCCGGGATACCGCATCGATCGCGCCCTGGTAATCGATCTCGAGTTGCCCTATCCACGGGATGGTGCCACGGCCGCGCAGCAGACGCGCTTCCGCGACGAGCTGATGAACCAGCTGCGTCGGTTACCCGGAGTAACCGGAGTCGGTGGCATCAACGACTTCCCGCTGGGTGGGACCTGGTATGCGAACGGGCAGTTCATCGAGATGACACGCCCCGACGAGCTCACCAGCTGGGATGATTACCGGAAGTTGAAGCCGGAAGACCTGAAGCAACGCGCCGCCCTGGCCGGGTTCCGGGTAGCCAGTGAAGACTATTTCCAGGTAATGGGCATCCCACTGATACGCGGCCGGCTTTTCCAGCCGACGGATGGCCCCGATGCGCCGCACGTTGCCGTAATCAGCCAGGCACTCGCGAAACTGAAGTGGCCGAACCAGGATCCGATCGGACGCTTCATTCAGTTTGGCAACATGGATGGCGACCTGCGAGCCTTCCGCATTGTCGGCATCGTCGGGGATGTGCGGGAAATCTCGCTGGAGCGCGCGCCGGAGCCATTGTTTTATGGCAGTGCCCGGCAACGCTCAGGCGCGGCAACCAGTTTCAGCATCGTGGTAGGCGGAACCGATGCAGCGGCGGCAAACCTGGCCGCGCAGCAGATGGTCCGACAGCTGGATCCTCAGCTGCCGGTCGTGGTGCGCACGTTCCAGGAGAAGGTAGACCGTACGTTGTCAGGACGGCGTTTCAGCCTGACGTTGATCGGCGTGTTCGGCAGCGCGGCCCTGATCCTGGCGACGATGGGTCTGTACGGCGTCATCTCGTACGTCGTCGCGCAGCGCACGCGCGAGATCGGCATACGCATCGCGCTGGGTGCCAGTGCGCGTAGCCTGGTGAGCGTTGTGGTCGGCCGCGGCGCAACGCTCGCGCTGGTCGGCATTGCAATTGGCCTGGCGGCGGCGCTGACACTGACCCGGTTGCTCGAGGGCCTGCTGTTCGGCGTGACTGCAGCCGATCCCATCGCTCTGGCTTCCGTCATCGGGCTGATCGCCAGCGCAGTCATCGTGGCGAGCTATTTACCCGCTCGTCGCGCGCTGCGCGTGGCGCCGATCATAACGTTGAGGTCAGATTAGCAGGACTCGATCCTGGAGCAGCCGTGGTCCCCGATCTCGGGGTATTGATCGCACCTGAGAAATCGTATCAGCGGCTGGGCGCTACAGAGGGGACCACGGGCTGGACGGCAGTGGTGCAGCGCAGCGCGGTCACGGCACTCGTGCTGGGCACCGTCATCTCATTGATCAGTACAGGTACGGCAACGCTGGTAACGGTAGCCAGCGCAATGCTCTACTGGAGCATCGTCCCGCTGGTGCAGGTTGCAGCAGCGGTTCTGCTCGTGTTATCCGCGCCGAAGCGCCGTGTGAATGTTGCACGCGGCGTCGAACTGATGCTCGTGGGCCATCTGCCGTGGACGCTCTTCCTGCTGGGCGTGACCGTACTCCTCATCAAATACCCGGGCGTCACACTCATTATGATGGCCGGCGCATTGATCGCATCGGTCTGGCGCGCTGTGATCGTGACGGCTCTGTGCAGGGCAGTCCTCGGAGTGGATCGGCGCAGCGCAATCGCACGGGCGATTCTCCACCAGTCGAGTCTGCTGGCCATCATCTTCGTCTATGCCAGCTGGGCCGTGGCACTCACGGCACGGCTCTAGTTGCCTTTCACCGCACGCACTATACGGAACCTCGCCTTCATTCTTTGGTTGACCGGGCTGGCAGTGGGCACCGCCAACGATCGGCAGCGCGTTCGTGCACCGTCACGCGTAGCTGGATTCTTCGTGCTGACCGGCGATCTCCACGTGCATGCATTTCCTGGTGATGGCGCGCTCACCGCGTGGGACCTGCGCGCGGAAGCGCGGCGACGCAGTCTCGATGTCATCACGATAAGCAATCACAACCACATGGTCGCGGCGCGCATCGGTCGTGCAGTCCTGCGGCAGGATCAGTTGCCCATCGTCATTCCGGGGCAAGAGGTCACAGCACGCGATTTCCATATGATCGCGCTCGGCATCGAGCGCACCGTGAACGCAGATCAGTCCGCGGCGTCGGTTATCGACTCGGTGCACGCGCAAGGCGGGGTTGCGATTGCCGCGCATCCCGTCTCCGCCTACTCGCGAGGCTACGATTCCACCGCACTGGCGCGGCTGGACGGGACCGAAGCCGCGCATCCGGCTGGGAAAGATGGCTACCGCGATGAACTGCTCGCGTTCTACGCGCGGACGCTGCAGCGCAGCCGTCCGATCGCTGCGATTGGTTCGTCCGATTTCCACTTTGGCGCGCCACTCGGCCTGTGCCGAACCGTGCTTTTCGTGAACGAGATCAGCAGAGCCGGCGTGCTCGAGGCAATCCGCGCGGGCCGGACCGTAGCCGTCGACCTGAACGGAGCGATGTATGGCGATCGCGGGCTGATCAGCCTGGTGGATCTTCAAGCCATTCTGCCGCCGGCGCGTGCCGGTGTGCCCGCAATCCTGTCGACGATCTTCGTGTGGGTCGGTTTGATTGGCGTCGCGCTTCTGGGCGGGACCCGACGCGGTTCAGTGTTGCCTTAGAGCCTTGAGCCGCGCCATGGCCACGATGCCGAGTGCGGGTCCAATGGCCAGCATTGAAAATGCGACGGGCCAGCCGAAGCTTTCTTTGACCTCGAGGGCCAACCAGATCGAGAAGGCAGTCAGCAGGAATCCGATCGAGGTCTGCAAGGTGAGGGCGGTACCGACGGCGTGCGGCGGTGCGACCTCGGTCACGATCGAGCTGAACTGAGCTGAATCGGCTACCACGCTGAATCCCCAAATGATGGCGACGGCAAGAACCATCGAACTGGGTGCGTCCACCAGGAATCCGGTCACGAGTGCGCAGGCGCCGCTGGATGCCATCGCCCAGATGGTGACGCGCTCGCGGCCCAGGCGATCACCCCAGACACCGGCCAGGACGGAGCCAATGCCGCCGGCGGCAAAAAGGATGAATGCGCCTGCGCCAGCAAACGAGCCAGCCTGGATCACGCTCGCGCCGTGCGCCATGAAGTGATCGTAAAGGAACAAGACGATAAGCGTCCACACGGCGTACAGCTCCCACATATGCCCGAGGTATCCCGCGATCGCGAGGCGGGTTTTGCGATCGTTTACGACCACGCTCACCAGACTCCACGAGAACGGACGGCGTGCGAACGGATATGGGCCATCGCGATAGGTGATCGCAACCACCGCTGCGGCTATTGCTGCGGCCAGTGATGCGCTGACGATCACATCGCGATAGGACAATCCTTCGAACGCGCGCAGCAGGTATGGCAGAGCTTTACCAATTGTGAGTGCACCCACAATGGTGCCGATCGCCAGACCACGGCGCGTGATGATACCTGCGCCGGCGGCCGCGAAATGGGTCGCAATCATTTTCATGGCCGGCGGATACACGCCAGCTAGGAAAAGGCCGGTCAGGAATCGCAGAAGCAGCGCGATGGCAAAACTGGAGGTGGACAGCAGCAGCCAGTTGCAGGCTGACGCGAGAAGCGCGGAGATGGGAAAGTACCACCGGGAAGGGAGCACATCGGCCAGATTCAGGAGTGCAGCTATCGCTGTCCCGGCAACGAAGCCGAGCTGCACGACGGTTGTCAGCCACCCGGCCTGTCGGGTAGTCAGCCCCCAAAGCTGCTGTAGCTCAGGAGATACAGCACTGGCGGTAAACCATAGCGACATCCCGAGCAGCTCGGCGGTGGCGAGCAGGGCCAGCGCCGCCCAGGCCACGCGGCCGGCATCGCGTGGCGGTGACAGCGGCATCGGTTTCGCTTCTACCAATCGGACATCCGGTGATTCATCGTTGGGAAATCACAATAAAAAGCGGAATAGACCTTGCTTCAGTGATAGTCAACGTACCCCCTCTCGGGAGGGCTTGAATGTCGCAATTACAAAAGCCGGGGCAAACCCCGGAGTTTGATATGGAGGAGGGGCTTGCGCTGGCGCTATCCTATCTGGAGAACCCAGCCGACGTGCCCTGCCCGCGGTGCGGACCGAGTCTGGTCGAAGTGGTTTGTTATCTCGACGCGCGCAGCATGGAACGCGGGTCGGTGGTCACCACGGCGCCGGAGCAGGACTATACAGTGGTGCTGTACTGTCATGGCTGCGGTCGCGCGGCCGCGTTGGACCTGAGCCGGGATGAACAGGAAGAAGAAATCCGCGAGTGATGGCGGGTCAAAGGTCAAAGGGTCAGTGGGTCAAAGGATGAGTGGGTGAAGTGGTGAGTGGTGGGCGGGCGAGTGAGATCTCACTTGGGCCGCTTGCTTCATCACCCGGGGGATTTCAGCTCGACCATCGACCTGCGCCGCAAGGTCCTGCAATACATTCGGCACCATAACAAATCATGTCGACCGTTCCCGTGGCGCTACAAAAATCTGTACTTCACCTTGGTGCACGTCAAGCGTTCTGTTGGCCTTACCGGCTGCTCAATCAAGCAGTGATCCAATATGAAGCACAAGAACCAATAGGGAAGATGCTCCGGCTGAACGTTAATAGGGTAGACTTGGAGGTAATGTAGATGATGCTTAGAGAACGACGGGGTGTCCGCGCTGGTTCGTCGTATACGTTGGGGCGCTTGCAGGGAAGAGTGATCGCGCGTACAATGCTGCGCTGCACCCCCGTGTCCTTCCTTCTGCTCACTGTCACCGTACCGGCGCAGAACGTTCGAGAAATCAATGACAACAGCATGTGCAAGGCCTGTCAACTTACGTTGACGCGTGTAGCACGTCTCGGCAACCCGTCCGATCCCGAACTTCTCGTGGACCACATTAGCGTGGTGCATTTGCACGACGCGTTTTTCGCGAGCGGAACCATCCCGCGCGACAAAGTGCTCGTATTTGACAGAAATGGCCACTATCAGCAGGCGTGGGGCAGGCAGGGCAGTGGTCCTGGCGAGTTTCGTTCCATCCTTCGATTGGCTGAGTTGAACCGGGACTCGTTGGTGATCTTCGATCACGATCTGGGTCGCGCCTCGATCTTCACGATAGCCGGGAAATTCATGCGCTCCTTCCCCGTTCCGACACGATTCATTGATGTTGATGGAGCACCCGGGGATGCGTGGGTCATTTCGGCAGCAATTCCAGCTGCTGGCCGCGTCGGACTACCACTGCATCTAATCTCTCCGAGCGGCGATCGCGTCCGGTCGTTTGGCGCTGATGGGCCCGTTTTTCAGTCTCGGCCATCTGCTTCACAACGCGTCATTGGGCGGACGGGTAATGGCGTGTGGTCCGCACGCCCGGACCGTTATGAGTTGGAGTTCTGGACCTTCGAGGGAGCGCGGACTGCAATCCTGGATCGCAAGGCGCCTTGGTTTCCGGATCGCGAGATCGAAGGTGCAGTCAACTCGGCGCGTGAGCGGCCACATCCCTGGCTCACGGATGTATTCAGCGACAGCTCGGAGTTGGTTTGGACACTGTGCCGCGTCGCGGATCAAAACTGGCGACCAGCAACGGAGTCTGGGAGGATGACCGCGCGGGACAAATTCTATGACACGATCGTTGAGGTCATTGATCCGGTAAGCGGGCAACTGCTGGGAAGTCAGCGCCTTCCTGGATATGCACATTTTTTTACCAATGACGGTCTCGTCGTCACTCACCAGGAAGGCGAGGAAGGAATCATGCTGATAGACGTTTGGCGGCCATCTCTAAAGCGGTTAAGGAGGGAACAACCATGAGACCTCGCATGAATTTCGCCACGGTGCTCGGTGCGTGCTTCGTAATGGCCGCTCTGGTCGCGCCTTCAGGAGAAGTCAGCGCGCAGAAGACCTGTACGTACTGCAGCTACTTCATGGGGAGACCATTCGTTCAGTTCACTCACCTGCACGTTCGAGGACGAGGGCTGCTGGGGATGCAACGACACTCCAGAAGACCATATTGGGGTGCCACTCCTTTTCGTATGAGGGTGAATGTGGCGACGGACACAACGAGTGCCAAGCGAGCCTCCTTGAGGAGGCGCTCGTTGTAACGGCTTGTAAGCCACAACGACGTCAAAACTCTGACGCGTGTGCTGGACCGCAATCCTGACTTCATCACGTTCAATGCAGACAGAAATGCTATCCAATTCTATAACTGCGTTGGCGCTGTCGTTACGCATGTTCCGGTCAAGTCTTCAATGCTCATCAGCGAACTCCGTAATGTTGCTGCCCGAGTCGGAATGGGCGCAAAAACATTACGGATTCCGGGAAACGTCTCGTTTCAACGAACGGATCCGTGGACTCGCTGACGGCTGAGGGCACGCTAACGCGCGTGGAGACAGTTTCTGGATGGCCGCTCCTGTAACTCCACACAGCGAAAAGCGGCGTAGCTGACAGCAGAGGCAGGCGAGTGAATCACTCGCCTGCCTTTTCTTGATTGTTGACTGACCGGAGCGACGACCCATATCGATCAAAAAGCATTATCTTACCATTCGATTTCCGGCAACGCCCCTCTCACATATCACCACAGAAGTGCTATAATCTCCTGACATGAGCAAGTTTTCGCGGGGCGCGTCTGCGTGGAAGGAGCATCGGCTGGCCGATCGGCTGGAGCTGGGCGGGCGATCGTACACGGTTCAGCTGGTGGCCAGACGCGGCACGGGCGTGCAAGGCTATCGCGTGACCGTTCATTTCCTGCCTCATGAATCCGGTCAAGAGGTGCAGGCGGAACTACCGAACGCGGCGAGCACGGCCGACGTGCATCGAATGGCGCGCGAGCTGGAGTCCGACCCCACACGCATCGAAGCGCTGTTCGAAGGAGTGGAAAAGCGATGAATACGATGCCGGCTCGGGAGCGGTTTGCCGCGCTCGTGGCTGGCGGAACCACGTCGCTGGACCTCGCGCTGGCTGCGCTGCTGGTTGCGGCAGAGGAGTATCCGCAGCTCGTGCCCGAGCCTTACCTGCAGCGGCTGGATGTCCTGGCGGAGCGAGTGAAAGATCGACTGGGAGATGAAACGGCGCCGCCGGTCGTGCTCGGAGAGATCAGCAAGGTGCTGTTCGAGGAAGAAGGTTTCCGCGGCAACAGTGATGTGTACTATGATCCGCGCAACTCCTTCCTGAACGATGTTCTCGATCGCAAGCTGGGCATTCCCCTCACATTGGGCATCGTCTACCTGGAGATTGCCTGGCGTCTGGGATTACGGATGCACGGGGTGAATTTTCCCGGCCATTTTCTGCTGCGCCACGAAGGCGAGGCATTCAGACTGCTGGTTGATCCGTTCAATGGTGGGCAGATCCGCTTCGAGGACCAGGCGCAGGACCTGCTCGATCGAGTGTATGGCGGCAGCGTGAAGTTGCAGCCCGACTACCTGCGCACGGCGAGCAAGTACGACGTGCTGGTTCGACTGCTGGCCAATCTCAAAACTATTTACCTGAATGCGCAGGATGACAACAAAGCGCTCACAGCGATCGAACGCATCCTGCTGATTCGGCCGCACGCCGCGGAAGAAGTGCGTGACCGGGGGATGGTACTGGCGCGAACCGGCCAGGTCGATCAGGCGATCCAGGCGCTCACCCGCTACCTCGAGATCGACCCGGGTGCGGCCGATGCCGGTAGGGTGAAACTGCTGCTCGACCAGCTGACCCGGGACTAGCAATGCCGCGCAATTACGGTGATCCGGTCGGCGAGTACCAGGCCGCGCGCAATGGCGCAGTCGTCATCGATCGTGAAGATCGCGTATTCCTACGCGTGCATGGCCGCGATCCGATCAAGATGGTGCAGGGCCTTATTACGAACGACCTGGCCAGCGCGCCCGAAAATCGCGCGGTCTATGCGGGCGTGCTCACACCCAAAGGCAAACTCGTCGGCGAGCTGCGCGCGCTGCGCAGCGGGAATGACGTTCTGATCGAGACCGCGGCGAGCGCAGTCGAGCCGGTCATCGCACACTTCAAGAAATTCATTCCACCGTTGTTTGCGCGATTCGAGGCCAGCGATCACCACTCGATGCTGGGTGTCTACGGCCCCAGGAGCCGTGACCTGGTCACAAATCTGATCGGCTCGCAGCCAGCCGATGTCGAAGACGAGATCACGGATGCCGAGGGCATCGCCGCAATTCGAACCAGTTACACTGGTGAAGCGGGGTGGGATTTGATCGTCGACGGGGATCCTGCGCGCGTGCGTGACCGCCTGATCGAGCTCGGCGCCATGGCCGCGGGACAGGCCACGCTGGAAGTGCTGCGTATCGAAGCGGGCAGCCCGCGTTGGGATGCGGACCTGGATGAAAATGTGATACCGCTCGAAGCTGGATTGCGGTCGCGGATGATCAGCGAGACCAAGGGCTGTTATACCGGTCAGGAAATCATCATCCGGATCCTGCACCGCGGTCACGTGAATCGTCATTTGCGCGGTCTGTTGCTGGGGGATGCGCCATCGCCGGCGAAGGGCACCGAGCTGCTCAATTCAGCCGACCGGAAAGTGGTCGGCCGGATCACGAGCGCCTGTGCATCGCCGCGTTTCGGCCAGACCATCGCGCTCGGGTATGTCAGACGGGAGGTGACGCTGCCGGGATCGCTCGTCCTGGCAACCGGCGCTCCGCTCATTGTGGTCGAGCTCCCGTTTGCGGTCGGTGCCGTTGTAGGCGCCCGTGAGTCGTAACATGGGATCGGTGGAGAGTGAAGCGCGGAAGGCACTGAATCGCCTGCGCCGCGCGATCGAAAAAGCCGAACACGAGCTGACCGGTGTCGAGGGTGCACTCCGTCACGCCGAAGGCAGCGATTTCCCCGCGGATGAATTTGCGTCGATGCAGCGCAGGCTGGCCGACATCCAGAGCTTCATTGACGAGCAGGCCGAGCGGCTGGAAGAGAAGATCCTGCTATCCGGCGGTCTCGAGCCCGGACGCATTCGGCGGAGCTCGGAATCATGAGTGACACGTTTCAGCTCTTTGTCTACGGTACACTGCAGACCGGTGGCCGCGCCGCGCATGTTCTATCCGGCTGTGAGCTGTTGGGTACGGGTCAGGTCGGCGGCATCCTCTACGACATCGACGGTGAATTCCCTGCACTCGTGGTGTACGGCAACGCGCCGGTACCTGGTGAAGTCTGGCGCTGTCCGTCCGAATGGCTGAGCAAGCTGGATGAGTACGAGGACACGGCGAGCGGACT
>JBBDWZ010000154.1:50823-52626 GCA_040902615.1 Gemmatimonadota bacterium
CTGGTCCCATGCTGGACCTACGTCGCGGGCCCGCGGCTGGCTCGCCAGCTGACACCTGCGCGCCGCATAGAATCATGGACCAGCTCCGGAGCCATCGCCCGTGAATCGTAGAAGATTTGTCAGCCAGTTATCAGTCACGGGTGCCGCGGTGTTGCTGCATCAGGGCGAGAGCTGGAGCGCACAGCCATACCGTGCGCAACGTGTCCTGCGCGGCGCAACGATTTACGATGGCACTGGAAGTGGTCCGATCAGCGGGGATGTCGCCTTGCTCGACGATCGCATCGTGGGCATTGGACGAAATCTGCAGGTGTCTGGCGCGGAAATAATAGATCTGCGCGGCCTCGCGCTGGCACCGGGTTTTATCGATATCCATTCGCATACCGACACTGTGCTGTTCAGGAATCCAAACGCCGAAGCCAAGATCCGGCAGGGTGTGACCACCGAGATCGCGGGTCAGGATGGCAGCTCGGTCGGTCCCACGCGCGAGGAACGCCGCTTCGGCGATTTTGGGTTTAAAGACCTCGCCGGTTTTTTCAGTGCGATCGAAAAGAACAAGACTGCGGTGAACCTGGCCAGCATGGTGGGTGCGGGTACACTGCGCGGTCTCGTCATTGGCAATGAGAACCGGCCGGCCACCGATACCGAGCTGCAGCAGATGGCAGCGCTGGTAAAGGAGGCGCTGGCTCAGGGCGCAATCGGTCTATCGAGTGGGCTCGAGTATTCACCTGGCGGCTTTGCCAATCGTGATGAGCTGGTCGCACTCGCACGGGCGCTCCAGGGCACCGGACTGCCTTATGCCAGTCACATGCGCAATGAAGATGACGAGCTGTTTGCCGCGGTCGAGGAAGCGATCGCAGTTGGAAGGTTTGCCGGCGTGCCCGTTCAGATCTCACATCTCAAGGCGCAGGGCGCGCGCAATTGGTGGAAGTCGGACGCAGTCCTGCGCACGATCGAAGAAGCGCGTGAAGGTGGCATCGACGTGTTGTTCGATCGTTACCCGTACATCGCATACGCAACGGGTCTGTCCAACCTGTTTCCGCTGTGGACGCTGGACGGTGGCTCACGCGCGTTCCTGCAGCGCATCCAGGACCCGGCCCAGCGTCCGCGCATCGAAGCGTATGTGCGGGACAAGATCGATGAGCTGGGGAGCTGGGATGCAGTGCAGATCACATCAGCTGGTGATGCACTCAGCTGGGCGCGTGGCAAGCGACTCGGCCAGCTGGCAAAAGATCGCGGCAAGGAGCCCTACGAGCTGCTGCTCGAGATCAGCGTCGCTGACGAGAACCGTACCGGCATGGTTGGCTTCGGCATGAGCGAGGAGAGTACTGCGGACATGTTGAAGCATCCGTCAGGCATGATCTGCAGCGATGCGGGCGCACGCGCAACCTTCGGCGATGGCTCACCGCATCCGCGCACGTACGGCTCGTTCCCGCGCGTGCTGGGCCACTACGTACGCGAGAAGAAAGTCATGCCGCTCGAGACGGCCATCCACAAGATGACGCAAATGCCAGCCAGACGCCTGAAGCTCGAAGGGCGCGGCGTGATTTCCGTTGGTGCATTCGCCGACCTGGTAGCGTTCGACCCGGCTCGCGTTCTGGACCGGGCCACGTTTGAAAGCCCGCATCAGTATCCGGTTGGAATACCGCACGTGTGGGTGAATGGGGCATGGGTGATTCGCGGTGGTGAGCACACGGCGGAGCTGGCTGGCAGAGTGCTGCGGAGCTGAAGTGAGGAGCGAGGAGCGACGAGCGACGAGCAACAGCACGGCGGGCCCGCTCTGGTTTGTCATCGGTCGGTAAGCGC
>JBBDWZ010000154.1:52636-91505 GCA_040902615.1 Gemmatimonadota bacterium
GCGCGTTCCAGCGGAGACCTCACCAGAGCGGGCCCGCTCTGCAGTGGCTCATCGCTCATCGCTCATCGCTTCCTCCCGCCGCTCGCCGCTGGTCGGCAGCCGGTCATTCAACGTCACAGCCACTCACCGGCGTTTCGTTGCAGCCGCCGCAAAGCAGGCGGTAGATTCGCTGCACGCGCGACACTATTCCATTACAAGACTTGGGCGGTATGACCAACATGTCTGGCGGGCCGGCGGTCGAGCTGACCGGTCTGAGCAAGAGCTTCGATGGCAAACCAGCGGTTCGGAATCTGAACCTGACAATTCCGCGCGGATCGACCTATGGATTGCTCGGGCCCAACGGCGCTGGCAAAACCACGACGATCCGCATGATGCTGCATGTGATCGATTCGGACACCGGCAGCGTGCGCGTGCTGGGCGAGCCGTTATCGCAGAGTGTGCTCAGGCATTTCGGCTACCTGCCCGAGGAGCGTGGCGTGTACCGGCAAATGAAAGTGCGCCGGGCCCTGCAGTTCTACGCGGAGCTCAAGGGAATGCGGCCGCGAGAATCGAACCCGCGCATCACGCACTGGCTGGAGCGGTTTGAGCTGAGTGATCGTGCCAATTCGAAAGTGCAGGAGTTGTCCAAAGGCAACCAGCAGAAGATCCAGTTCATTTCCTCGATCCTGCACGAACCCGAGATCATGGTGATGGATGAGCCGTTCAGCGGGCTGGACCCGATCAATCAGCAGCTGCTCAAAGACATCATCGTCGATCTGAAGCGATCGGGAAAGACCATCCTCTTCAGCACCCACATCATCGAGCATGCCGAGCGCATCTGCGATCATGTCTGCATCATGGCGCGCGGCGAGTCGGTGGCAAACGGCACGATGTCGCAGGTCAAGCGGTTGCACGGCGACAATTATATCGCCATCACGTTCGATCCCTGGACCAGGGAAGCGTCGCAGCTGCTCCAGCGTTCACCATTGATCGCCAAGGTTCAGGAAAGCGGACCTACCGCGGAGGTCACGCTGAAGCCGGGGGGCGATCCACAGGCGCTGCTGGTCGAGCTGGTGCAGAGCGGCATTCGCCTGAAGCGGTTCGATTACGGTGAGCCCTCTCTCGAGCAGGTCTTCCTGGAGAAGGTCGGCGCGCCGGCAGACATCATCAGCGAGATCGAGGCGGCACATGTCTAAGGCATTCGTGATCTTCAAACGCGAATTCGAGGCGATGGTCCGGACCAAGTCCTTCGTGATCGGGACCATCCTGATGCCGCTGATCATGATCGGCATCTTCGCGTTTCAGTTCTTCCTCTTCACCAAGACCGGCGGCGGTGAACACACGGTTGTCATCGTCGATGCCACCGACCAGCAAGTCGGACAGCAGACCGTGACATCGCTGGGTGTGGGAACGGCTGGATTCCCAGGGTCGAAGCCGGCCACCTTCAAAACCGAGGTGGTCCAGGCTGGTGGCGACACCGCCGCTCTCAGGAGCGGGCTCGAGAGTCGTATCGAGGCCGACTCACTGGATGGCTATCTCTGGATTCCCGCAGGCGTGATGACCGGAGAAAACGCGGAATACGTTGGCCGCAATGCCAGCAGCGAAGCTGTGACGGACGGATTGCGCAACGCTTTACAGCGCTCCGTTCAGACTATGAGGCTGGGCAAGGAGGGTATCGATCCGGAAAAGGTTGCGTCGGCGCTGCAGCCCGTGCGCATGAGAACAACCAAGACCGGCGCCGGTGGCGCGCGCGGGTCCGCTGATGCTGCCCGCGTGCTCGGCTTCATAATGGGCTTCGCCATCTACTTCATCGTCGCGATCTACGGCGCGGGCGTGCTCAATGGCGTGCTCGAGGAAAAGCGAGACCGCATCGTCGAGGTCATCGTCAGCTCGGTCAAAGCCACTCACCTCATGGTCGGCAAGATCTTCGGCATCGGTGCCGCCGGATTGCTCCAGATGGTGATCTGGGTGCTAACAGTCGTGCTCATGCTGAAGTTCGGTCCACAAGTGGTCACGCTGTTCGGTGTTTCCGAGGAATCGGCCGCTGCTTTTGGCGCTGCACTCAAGAGCATGCCGCGTGTGCCTACCTCCGTCACCATCACGTTCCTGTTCTTCTTCCTCGGCGGATTCCTGATCTTCTCCACCATGTACGCGATGCTCGGTGCTATCGCTACCACAAGCCAGGAAGCGCAACAGCTCGTCTTCCCGGTCATGATGCCGCTCATCCTCGGTTTCATCATGCTGCAACCCGCGATGATGAACCCCGATTCCGGCATCGCCATCTTTGGCTCGCTTTTTCCGTTTACCTCACCCCTGATCATGCCGGCCCGGACGGTCGTGACCCAGGTTCCGGTCTGGCAGGTCGCCGCATCGGTACTGTTATTGATCGGTGCCATCTCGTTCATTATCTGGCTTGGCGCTAAGATCTACCGGATCGGTATCTTCACGACCGGTAAACGCGCCACCTGGAGCGAAGTATGGCGCTGGGTGCGCACGGCCTGATCCGTGCGACCAACATCGTAGCGAGGTGGCTATGGGTGATGACAACAGTGGGTCAGGACCAGACGCGCCGAAGGCCTACATCCTCGTCGTAGATGACGACGAGCACATCCGAGCCCTCCTCCGCAACGCCCTGGAGCCGGTCGGCTATGAAGTCGAAACCGCGGCCGACGGCGATGAGGCCATGCGGCTGCTCCGCATTCGATGTCCCGATTTGCTCATTGCAGACCTGATCATGCCGGGCGTCAGCGGTGACGAACTCGCGCGTCAGGCCTTCGACTGCTGCCCCAACGCCCGCCTCGTCTTCGTCAGCGGGTATCCCGCCCACCAACTCCGCAGTCTCGGCATCACTCAAGTCGTTTTCCTGGAAAAGCCTATCCGTATCGCCGAACTGCGGGCCATGGTCAAGGAAATGGTCGGCTGGTAACCGGCATCCTCCACTGACCTGACCAAAGCCAGGCTATTGCGCCTCCGCGGGCAGGTGTTAATATTTTGGCACCCCCACCGGCACCTCGAGCCAATGGAGCCGTACGGATGTCAGAAGCACAGGACCTGAGTCGGCGCGAGCGGCAAATAATGGACAGCGTATACCGGCGCGGCAAAGCGACGGCGGCGGAGGTGATGGCGGACCTGCCTGAAGCGCCGAGTTATTCCGCGGTCCGCACGATGCTGCGGCTATTGGAAGAGAAGGGTCACCTGCGTCACGAACAGGATGGCCCTCGCTACGTATATGTGCCGATGGTGGCGCGCGAGAATGCCCGGGTGAATGCGCTCAAGCACCTGGTGAGCACGTTCTTCAATGGATCAGCGGAGCAGGCGATGGCTGCCCTGCTGGAGATATCGGATTCGAATCTATCGGATGACCAACTCGGCCGGCTGCAACAGCTGATCGAGGACGCGCGGACGGAAGGACGGTAGGCATGGATACGCTTGGCGGGTTTTCGACGTATTGGTCGTCGACGGTGGTGGAAACGCTGTTGAAGGCCACGCTGGTGCTGGCTGGTGCCGGCCTGATGTCTGTGCTGCTGAGCAAGCGCTCGGCGGCGCTTCGGCACTTAGTCTGGACAGTGGCAGTGGTGAGCGTACTTGTGTTACCGGCATATCGACGTGCGGTCCCGCTGTGGCAGGTAGCGATGCTCCCGCCAGCGCCGACCCGGGAGCTGCCCGTGACCATGCTGGACGGGTCCTTCAACAGCCTGGCCACGGGCAGTGCCACGACATCCGAGTCTGCATCGGCATCCGCGTCTGAATCGGCTGTGATTCACACGAATATGAACGCACATGCGCCGGTACTCACCTGGCAGCGCTGGTCATGGGTCGATGTGTTGTTCGCGCTGTGGTTGGTTGGTGTAGCGGCGGTCGGCATGTGGGTTCTCAGCGGGTTTGTCGCGGTAAGGTGGCTAATGCGACGGTCGCGTCCGGTGACGGACCCGCGCTGGCTGAATCTGTTGTCAGAGGCTCGTGAGCAGATCGGGCTCCATCGTGAGGTACGGCTGCTCCAGGCAGCGCAGGCGGTGACGCCCATGACGTTTGGACTGTTCGACCCAGCGGTAGTATTGCCCGTGAACGCGGCGACGTGGACGGATGCACGCCTGCGAGTGGTGCTGCTGCACGAGCTGGCGCATGTCGCTCGGCGCGATGTGTTGACCCAGCTGTTCGCGCAGATGGCATGCGCACTCTACTGGTTTCATCCGTTGGTCTGGCTGGCGGCGCAGCGGCTGCGGGTCGAACGTGAGCGTGCCTGTGATGATGCGGTCGTGACAGCGGGTGAGCGTGCGTCGGATTACGCCGCGCATCTGCTGGCTGTGGCCCGCGCGTATCGACCGTATCGCGTAATGCAGCCGGCTGCATTGGCCATGGCGCGCTCATCGCAACTGGAAGGGCGGTTGCTGGCGGTGCTGAAGCCGGGGCTGAATCGGGCCCGCCTGCAGCGGCGTCAGATCGCGGCGTCGCTCACGACCGCACTTGGCGTGATGATACCGGTATCGGCGCTGACGCCGGTCGCGCGTTCGGCTGCGGAAGCGCCGACGCAGCAATCGGCGGTGGTTTATCAGCATCCGCGTCCGGGCGACCCGCTCGCGGCCCGGTGGGACTGGGCGTTCCGTGAAGCGAGCACCAGAAACCGACGCGCCTATTGGGTTGCCTACAGCATACGGCGCGAAGCGCCGGCGGGCGAAGCATTCCTGGGCGGTAATGTTGGCTTCGATATGCGTGAGTTCAATCGCGACCCACTGCAGACCCAGCTGTTCGGGACACGACCCGTGCGCTACGGCAAGGAAGACGCAGAACGCAGGGTCGAGCAGGACATTGCGATTCTCTTCCAGTTCCGCAGCGGTGCCAGCCAGCCCGGCGACGCGACCGGATTCCGCATTCACACGATGCGCATCGGTATCGATCTGCAGAACCTGCCGGTTTTCTGGCTGGGCTCCGCGACTGATGCCGAAAGCGTTCCGTGGCTGGCCAGTCAATTCGATGCCGCACCCATGGCCTGGCTGCGGGATGAGCTAGTGGAAGCCGTCGGAGTGCACCAGCGCGCCGACCTCGCGGTTCCGTTCCTGACCCGTGTGCTCGAGACCTCGAGCAGCGCCGGACTGCGCACGCAGGCGGTGGAAGCGCTGGGTGAACAGGGATCACGCGAGGCGCTCACTGTACTACGCGAGGCGGTGACCACCGATGAATCGCCTGCGGTGCGCCGCGAAGCAGCGGAGGCACTCGCAGAGTTTCAGGATGCCGATGCGACGCGCACGCTGCTCGACCTGGCGCTGAATTCGGGCGACCTGGATCTACGCCGACAGGCGGCAGAAGCGCTCGGCGACCAAGGTACTCGCGCGTCCGCACAGGCACTCGAAACCATTTTGTTCGCAGACGACGATGCCGGCACGCAGCGAGAGGCAGCAGAAGCACTTGGCGCGTTGCCGCCGGAGTATGGAGTCGAGATTCTACGCAGAGTCGCACTCGACCATCCACATTGGCAGGTGCGCGCAGAAGCAGTCGAAACCATGGGTGATCTGCCCGCCGATCTGGTTTTGCCCACGCTCGAGCGCGTGATTTACGGCGATCGAGACCGGCGCGTTCAGGAAGAAGGCGCAGAAACGCTCGGTGACCTCGGCCGCCCCGGCCAGGCACTGGCACGCCGGGTCATGCGTGACCACCCCGACGAAGATGTGCGGGCCAAGGCTGCCGAGGTGGTGGCTGACTATCGCGAGAAGGGCAGCGACAGCGATGTTGATGTGAACACGGTGGGGAACACCAATTCGATCTCAAAATCGAACTCGGCGTCGCCATCCCCATCTCCGTCGCCCTCTTCGTCGCCGTCACCCTCTCCATCGCCTTCACCATCACCGTCGCCGAACGGCAGCGATGAGGAACTGCCGGTTTCGATTGACGAGACGGCGTTGATTTCCGATGCAGATGCGCGGCGAGCTCGTGATGCGCAGACCATTCTGGCTTTGCGCGCCAACCTGGATCATGTAAAGAAGCACGAGAACGATCTGGTCCGTGAGCGATCGGTCTGGGCGTTGTCGCTGGTGAAACGTGGCGAAGTTGTGGCGCCGCTCATCGCGACACTACACGACGACGACTGGCGGGTCCGCGCGTACGCGGGCTGGGCGTTGCACGTGTCGAAGGACTCGCGGGCCATTCCCGAGCTGCTGGATGCGGCCCGCGATGAGCACTGGCGGGTGCGCATGCACGCGATCCATGCGCTCGGTAATCTCAAAGGCCACGATGTTGAGCGTATCAACGTGATGATCGAGGGTCTGGATGACGAGTATTGGCAGGTGCGCGCGGCTGCGGCCGCCAACCTGGGCGACCTGGCGTCCGGTCGGGATGCTGAGGGCGCGCTGCGCCGTGTCGTTTCCGACTCTCACATAGCCGTACGGGGCGCCGCCAAAGAGTCGATCAGGAAAATCCAGGCGCGCAGCTAACGGCCCTTCCGCTCGATCAGGATGGTCGCGATCAGCTGTGCGATGGGTGTTGCCACCAGGATAATCGGCGCGGCGGGCGGATCCTGATTCTCGACCACCAGTGCCGCGCCCAGGCCACCGATGGCGAGTGAGGCCAGCGTGCTGAGCGCGAGGCTGCCTTGTCGGTCATTGGCGAGGTGAACACCGCCGGCCAGTCCGATCGATTCACCGATGGTCCCACCGATCACAGACCCGCGCAGCGCATCGATCCAGCCATTCTCGGTATCATCCTCATCATTGCCGATGACCGCGCCGATGAGTCCACCAGCCACCAGACCGACGCCCCCGCCCAGCACGCCAAACGTCACCAGCCTCGGTGTCGACCGAGTCTGCTGTAGCGCAGCCACCGCCCGAACCGCAGGTGGGCTGAACCTGGCCAGCCGCTGTTGCGCCGAGGCGTGGAAAGGGAGGAGGAGGAGGAGGAGGACTAACGGACCACGTGGTCCGTTAGTCGGCCGCCATCTGATCGGAAACATTGAAGCCAATGCGCTTAGGTCCGCGTGGGCTCTCGCTTTTCAGCGTCTTATACAGCTCGCGGTATTCCTCTTCCATTTCCGGAGTGACCGAGGCGCGCGTCTCATGCAGTGCTTCCTCGAATAGCCGCATGGGCACTTCCGATGCGCTCACGTTTTCACGCAGTGCCTGAAGGCCGGCGCGCCGGACCAGGTCTTCGAGGTCTGCACCGGTATACCCGTGCGTGCGCTCTGCCAGTTGTTCCAAATTTACATCCTGACCCAACGGCATTTTCGAGGTGTGAATCTTCAGAATGTGGAGACGGCCATCCTTCTCCGGCACGGGAATGTAAACCAGATCATCGAAACGGCCCGGGCGCATCAATGCGGGATCGATCAATGCGGGCCGGTTGGTAGCGGCGATGACAACCACATGCTGCAATTCTTCGAGGCCATCCATTTCTGCCAGGAGCGTGTTCACGACTCGTTCGGTCACGGCGGGCTCACCGAGGCCGCCGCCCCGTGCCGGCGCGAGCGAATCGATCTCGTCGATGAAAATCACGGTTGGAGCGACCTGCCGGGCGCGCTGGAACAGACGCGAAATCTGCTGTTCTGACTCGCCATACCATTTGGACAGCAGGTCCGATGATTTGGCTGCGATGAAGTTTGCTTCGGCTTCACGAGCGACGGCTTTGGCCAGCAGCGTTTTGCCGGTACCGGGCGGTCCGAACAACAAGAACCCCTTGGCCGGCCGAATGCCGAGTCGTTTGAACGCGTCCGGATGCTTGAGCGGCAGCTCGATCCCCTCACGCAGCTCGCGTTTGGCCTGATCGAGACCGCCAATGTCGTCCCAGCCGACATTGGGCACTTCGATCATGATCTCGCGCAGTGCGGATGGCTGTACGCGCTTCAACGAATTCAGGAAATCGTCGCGCGTGACTTCCAGTTTCTCGAGCACTTCATTGGGAATCTCGACTGGCTGGTCGAGGTTCAGTTCGGGCAGCAATCGCCGCAGCGTTTCCATCGCAGCTTCACGCGCGAGCGCGCCCATATCGGCGCCCACGAAGCCAAAGGTCGCTTTGGCCAGCTCATCGGGGTCGACATCATTGGCGAGTGGCATACCGCGAGTATGGATCGCGAATACCTCGCGGCGGCCCTTCACGTCGGGAACGCCAATCACGATCTCGCGATCGAAGCGGCCGGGGCGACGCAACGCTTCATCCAATGCGTCCGGTCGGTTGGTCGCGCCAATCACGATCACGTTCTGGCGCGGCTCGAGGCCGTCCATCAGCGTGAGCAGCTGCGCGACGACTCGCCGTTCGACCTCGCCGTTCACGTCCTGGCGCTTGGGCGCAATCGAGTCGATCTCGTCGATGAAGATGATGGATGGTGCCTGCTGTTGTGCTTGCTGGAAAATGTCACGAAGCCGCTGTTCGGACTCGCCGTAGAAGCGGCCCATGATTTCGGGACCCGCGATGTGGAAGAACTTGGTGTCCGCTTCATTGGCGACGGCACGCGCCAGCAGCGTTTTGCCGGTACCGGGCGGTCCATGCAGCAGCACACCTTTGGGTGGATCGATGCCGAGCCGCTGAAACAATTCCGGATGCTTGAGCGGCAACTCGATCATCTCGCGCACCTGATGAATCGTTTCGCCGAGACCACCAATGTCATCGTAGGTGACATCGACACGTCGCGGTTCTTCCATCTCGACGAATTCGGGCAGCAGCTCGATCTCGGTATCCTGTGCGACCTGCACGACACCGCGCGGTACACTGGTAATCACGCGCAGCCGGATCTCCTGCAGGCCGAATGCAGGCTGATCGAAGAACATACGGAACAGGTCTTCGGGTATGCCGGCTCCGCCGGGACCACCAGGACCGCCACCGGCCTGAGTGCGTTGATAGATCGAAGTGGAGATGACATCGCCGGCGGCGAGTGGGCGAGAGAACAGTGTGCGCCTGAGCATCTCGCCGGAGCCCACCAGCCTGAGATTCTTCTGCGCGGGTGCCAGCTGTACGCGTCGGGCTGGCTTCACATCCGCAGGTCTGACTTCGACTTGATCGCCAATACTGACGCCTGCGTTGCCCCGCTGAAGACCATCCAGCCGGATCACGTCCAGGCCTTCATCTTCCGGATACGGAGGCAATGCAATCGCCGCCGTGCTGCGCTTTCCAATGATCTCGATGACCTGACCATCGTGCGCGCCTACCGCTTCCAGCCCCTTGCGGCTGATGCGCGCGGTGCCGGTGCCGACGTCCTGGGGTTTTGCGCCGGCGACCTGTAACTTGGTGCCGCGTAATTGTTTCTGCTCTGCCATGCCGTCCGCGTTCCGGGCTCGGTGCCGTCAGTGCTGCTGCGGAATGCGGCTTGGGAGGCAAGAGGCGCGCCGCCGCACCCTGGTAGGCAGACGCGGCATTCGGCAGCAGATTGAGTGCAATCCACCCCCGTCTCGAAGGTATTCCATGTCATTCCCAAAAGGACTCCTCGTCCTGGCCATGCTCGCGCCTGTTTACGCAAGCGCGCAGACACCTGCCCGTTCGGCTGCGCCCAAGGTCGGTCCGCCGCGCGGAACCGTGATCATCGTGGGTGGTGGCTCGATGGGGCCCGAAATTTACTCGGCCTTCATACAAGCCGCGGGTGGGCCCGATGCATTGATCATCGATGTCCCCACTGCCGGTGGTGCTGCCGAATACGTGCAGGACGGACCCAGCACACAAGGCTGGAAGCGGGCTGGGGCAAAGAACGTGTACGTGTTGCACACCACCGACCGGAAACTGGCCGACAGCGACAGCTTTGTCGCCATCCTGAAGCAGGCGGGTGGCGTATGGTTCGGCGGTGGACGTCACTATCGCCTGGTCGATTCGTACGCCGGCACAAAAACCGAGCAAGCGTTCCGCGATGTGCTGGCGCGGGGCGGTGTCGTGGGCGGCTCATCGGCGGGCGCATCTATCCTGGGCGATGTGCTCGTGCGCGGTGCGCCCTCGAACAACAACTTCATCATGTACTACCCGGGCTATGTGAAGGGCTTCGCCTATCTGCGCGACACGGGCATCGATCAGCATGTAATAGCCCGCGAGCGTTTACCCGACCTGGCCGACTCGATCGTTGCACGGTTCCCCAATGTACTCGGCATTTCCGAGGACGAGGGCACGGCGTGGGTAGTGAAAGGGGATACCGGAACGATCATCGGCCGCAGCAAGGGCTTCGTGTATGGCGGGAAAGACAACGATGAGGGCAAGCCATTCCTCACGCTGCTGCCCGGTGACCGCTACGACCTGGCAGCACGCCGAGTCATTCGCCGAGCAGTCGATGATTCACCGGTGAAGCCGGCGTTCATCGATTCGCTGTTCGAGAAATACAATACCGCGTCATCCATGGGCGCGACCGTGCTGGTGGCAAGCAACGGCAATGTGTTCATCGATCGATCCTACGGCATCGCGCCGCAGGCGAAGTACATGCCGACCACCACAGTGCCGCAATTCCCGCTCGGATCGCTCCAGGAAGTGTTCACCTCGATCTGTGCGCAGCTGCCGGAGCAGCCGGCCGGCCGCGGCGGAAATGCGCCGACCGACAGCGCCGTTGCGGCTGGGCGTGGCGGCCGCGGTGCCGGCGGTAACAGCACGCCCCTGCAGAACTGTGTGAGCCGCCGCGTTGCCGGTGCGGTCGGCATGCAGAAGACCAGCGCGACCGCGGCAGGCGAGGTGCTCTCGAATGTCGATGCGCTCTACCGTCTGGCGCTCGGGCTCGAGAACCCGACCACGTTCAGCCGTGAATCGAAACTGGATGTCGCTCAGGGTTGGAAGGCAGATACATACCGAGGCACGGCCCGCTTGAGCGCCTACGGTACCGCGGCTGGCAAGCGGCACGCGTTCGTGCGTATTCCGGAGCACCGTGTGACGATCATCATTCTGACCAATGATGGCGGACTGGACGCAAAGGCATTGGCCGACCGCATTACGGATCGGCTGCTGGGGCGGTAGCGTCCGGGGTCGATGCGGTTGACCGCCTGCGGCTCTCCCGTTAGCCTGAATGCAAGGAGAATGACCATGAACTACCACGCATCACCCACGATCCAGCAGAGCATGCGCCTGCTCCGGGCCGGGCCGGTCTCGGAGGGAGCGTTGTAGTCGTGTAGTCTCCAGCATCCGATTCGCCGTTACCAGGCCCCAGAGTCTTCTGACTCCGGGGCCTTTTCTTTTGCCGGGAGGTGAGCCATGAGCAAGACATTGTATGTCACCACGACCATCCCTTACGTGAATGCTCCACCGCATATCGGTTTTGCGCTGGAACTGGTGCAGGCGGATGCGATCGCGCGCTACAATCGGCTGGTTGGACGGACCGTTCGGCTGCAAAGCGGGACCGATGAGAACGCGTTCAAGAACGTACTCAGTGCGCAAGCGCGCGGCATTCCGGTCGAACTGCTGGTTTCAGAAAACGCTGAGCGCTTTCGCAAACTGGGCGACCTGCTGAACATCGCACAGGATGCATTCGTGCGGACTACGAGCCCGGAGCACCGGATTGCGGTGCATGCCTTTCTCGGTCGATTGCGTCCAGACGATGTCTATCGTGCCGCCTACCAGGGTCTGTACTGCAACGGCTGTGAGGACTTCTACCTCGAGCGCGACCTGGTCGACAGCAATTGTCCGGAACACCAGACGCGGGTGACCGAAATCGAGGAGCACAACTACTTCTTCCGGCTGAGTGCGTACCAGGCGCAACTGCACGAACTGATTGCTTCACGACGGTTACGCGTACTGCCCGAAGCGCGTGAAACCGAAGTGCTTCGCTTCATCGAGCGCGGCCTGGCTGACATCTCGATCTCACGCGATGCGGCGCGTTCCGCTGGCTGGGGAATACGGTACCCGGGCGATAACAGCCAGGTGGTTTACGTCTGGATCGATGCGCTGGTGAATTATCTGACCGGTCTGGGATTTCCTGGCGCTGACGCTGAGCGTAACTGGCACGACTGTGAGAAGCTGCACGTCATCGGCAAAAACGTATGGAAGTTTCACGCAGTCTATTGGCCGGCCTTGCTGTTGTCAGCCGGGCTGCCGGTTCCGGACACGATCTTTACGCATGGGTTTCTCACGATCGACGGCGAGAAGATCAGCAAGTCGAGCGGACCCGTGATCGATCCAGCCGAATGCATTGCCGCGTTTGGCTCGGATGCAGTCCGCTACTTCCTGCTGCGCCACATCCGGCCGACCGAGGACACGGACTTCACCGAGACACGGCTGGCTGATGCTTACACGAACGATTTGGCGAATGGCCTGGGTAACCTCTGTTCGCGGCTGACCACGTTGTGTGAGTCGGCCGAGCTGGCGGGCATATCCTCGAATGGTCGGCCCGGAGCGCGGCCGCGCTACCACGAGCATCTGGCGGCATTCCGATTCGACCGCGCGATCGAAACATTGTCAGCGGAGATCACAGTACTCAACCGCCAGATCGGCGATGCAGAGCCATGGCGCGAGATTGCTGCCGGCAACTTGTCGGTTGTGCGTTCTCGATTGCGTGAGTGGGCGGAGCGGCTGGATGCCGTTGCCTATTGGCTTCAGCCGTTCCTGCCTGCGACCGGCGCGCGCATCCGCTCTGCGCTCACCACGCCGCGAATTCAAAAGTGCGCGCCGCTCTTTCCGCGATTGCTATCGAAGCACCGTACCAGCGGAGAGCGTACCCATGCTGCGCCGACAGCGTGACATCAACGCCGGGGCTGAGCAATCGATGCTGCCATGTTTATCGCGTTGCTTGCAGCAGCAACCGGTGCAGGTCCAAATTGCCGACCGCAATCGAAAACGTATCCGCGTTCTTATCGTGCCCGGATCGAAGACGTTTCCGGGTTCTCGTTGTGCCCGGAACCGAGACCGGTCACAGCGTGGATCAACGTTAAACACCGCTACCTTTGTCGGAGGCGCGAAATGAGCACGCTCGATCATGGATTCGGGATGGAAGGTGCTCCGCAATCGATCCCGACCGGCGTGATCAGCGCACTGGCCCGGACGCACCCGTGGGCACGTCTTCTCGCGATCTTCGGCTTCGTGGTGGTTGCGTTGATGCTGCTGGCCGGGCTCGCCGGCGGGATAATGGGGGTTGCTTCGGGCAGCGCCGAGACGGCGGCGGCAATGATCATTTATCCGCTTCTGAGCCTGCTTTATTTCTTCCCATCGCTTTACCTGCTGCGTTTCGCCAATCGGACGCGGGACTTCGTGTCTCAGGCTGATCCGAGGTTGCTCGAGGCGGCGCTGGAATCGCAAAGGGTGTTGTACAAGTTCGTTGCCATCTACGTGATCGTCTGCATGGTTCTGATCATCGTAATGGGCATCGCGATAGCGGCGATGGGCGTGGCTGCCGGGGGTGCGCTCCGCTCGCTCTCTAGAGGACTGTCCCACAGATTTCGATACCATGCAAAGCTGGTTGGACAGGCCATGTGAGCTATGCATGGTATCAAAATGTGTGAGACAGACTACTAGTATCAGCCGCTGAAGAGGCCACTAATGATTTCGGCAATCGTTTCGAAGACCGAGGACGCTACTTCACCGGCGGCCTCGGCCAGGCCACCTATTGCTCCCGGCACATTTGCGAGCGCGCCGGGCACGTGTGCCATCGCCTCTGCAGCGCCGCCAACCAGGTGACCCGCAGCCTGGACGCCGTAAAAGGCCAGAAACGGATCGTAGGTGAGTGCATCGAGCAGAACGAGTGAGCCCAGCTGTGCGTTCTCACCAATGCCTCGGCGCTCCTTGACCAGCGCATTCGCCTCAAGCTTCCAGATGACCGCCAGCTCATCGTGATCGAACCAGACACCCTTGCAGGTGCGGCAAACGTCGAGGCGCAGGCCGCTGTGTGCGACCTGGTCCATCGTACGCGCGCAGACCGGACATTCCAGCGCGAGGTTCCAGCCGCAGCCCGGGCATTTCTTCTCGTTGCGCGCGACGTGAGTATGGCATTGGTGGCACTGCATTCGGTGCACTTCGCTACGGCGAATGATCCTGCCCCAGAGCAGGCTCGGGTCCACTCGCCGGAGTTGCTGCACTTCTCCGAGGCCGAACCATACGCCGCCGCAGCGCGCGCAGTGGTCGAGCACCAGTTCACCCGTTTCCACTGGCGATTTGGCACGCGGTAATGCGAAGTGCAGCTTCTCCTGCGTCACGCCCAGGCAAACCGGGCACGGGTAGCGGCTCTCGAGCTGCTTCATTCCAGTATGTTCTTCGATTGTGGCTTCTCAGAGAGTTTCTGCAGATCGTGGAACGCGTAGACGATCACACCTGATTCGGTCACCTCGAAGTCGGCAAAGCCACGCCGCGCCAGCGCATCCAGAGCGTTCTTCGCGTCTTCGGGTGTCACTGCCAGGGTGCCGACCATTTCTACTATCGTCAGTTTTCCGCCATGTTTGCCGGCCAGCAGCAGCGCCTCGGCCTCGAGTGTCTGTTGCCTGAGGTCCTGCTTGCGATCAGCCAGCCGGCCCTTCCCACGGAAATGTGCTGCGATCAGCGCCGCACCGGTCATACCGGGCAGCAGGACGGCAATGGCGAGCGCACCGATCATGGCGGCAACCGACGTATCGCGGCTGGCACCGAAGGCGCCGGCCAACATGACCAGACTTACCACCAGCAGGGCCGATCCACTCCAAAGCTTGCCCATTGGCAGTCCTTTGCGCCATCGTGTTTGGCGGCGGCGTGCAGGTCAAATACAGTCGCTTCAACATGAAGCGAGCTCCTTCCACCAGGCAAATCATGACGCGTTCGGGCCCGCTACCGGGATGCTGCTGCCGCGCCAATGGTCACGATATACCTTACGCACCTTCGAAAAGTCTTTTGAATCCGGACCAACAGAGGCCGATTGCTCTTCCTCATTGCCGCACTGCAAATGCAGGCTTCACCTCCGGTTTCAAACGCACCGGTCAGCATTCCCCGCATCGAGGCTAAAATCGCTGTCGACGGCCGGCTGGACGAGCCGGTCTGGAGCCAGGCTGCGCGGCTGACGGGGTTTCGCCAGTACGAGCCGGTGGACGGCCGCCCGGCTGAAGAGCAGACCGACGTGCTGGTCTGGTATGCGCCGGACGCGATTCATTTCGGGATCATCGCCAAAGACCGCGAGCCGGGCACAATCCGCGCTACCCGTGCCGATCGCGACAACATCACGGGCGAGGACCACGTTCTCATTTACCTCGACACATTCAATGACCGCCGGCGTGCCTTTTTGTTTGCAGTGAATGCATTGGGCGTGCAGGCCGATGGCGTGCGAACCGAAGGTGCGTCCAGCGCGGGCCGTATGTTCGGCGGCAGCAGCATCGACTATAACGTCGATTACATTTTCGATTCCAAAGGCCAGGTCACAACTGAAGGGTACGTCGTTGAAGTGCGTGTGCCGTTCAAAACCCTGCGTTTTCCGAGTGGCGGTCCCCAGACCTGGGGTCTGCAAATCGAGCGCAAGACGCAACGCACGGGATACGTCGACACCTGGACCGATGTGAGGCGGGCCAGCGCCAGCTACCTGGTGCAGGCAGGTGCTGTTACCGGGCTGCACGACCTGCAGCGCGGGCTCGTGCTGGAGGCCCAGCCGTTCGCGACGGCGAGTGCAAATGGCGAGCTGGTGACGGTGCCGGGCAACCCGCCGACAACGCGTTACCAGCGTTCTGATCCGAGAGCGGAGGTCGGCGCGAATCTGAAGCTCAGCTTCACCAACATCGCGCTCGATGGCACCATCAATCCCGATTTCAGCCAGGTCGAAAGCGATGCCGGCCAGGTAACGATCAACGAACGTTTCGCACTCTTCTTTCCGGAGAAACGGCCGTTCTTTCTGGAGGGCATCGAGCTGTTCAACGTGCCGAACCAGCTGGTCTACACGCGCCAGGTCGCCACACCGATTGCGGGAGCAAAGGTGACGGGCAAGGTCGGCCCTTTTGGCATCGCGCACCTTACAGCCGTCGACGAGGATGTGAGCGCAAGCTGTATAGCCGCCTGTCCTGCCGTGGTGCTTCGGCCCACCAATGCGCTGTTCAACATCACGAGGCTGCGCAGCGATTTCGGAAGGAATTCTCTGGCCGGGCTGTTGATCACCGATCGGTCATTGCTCGATTACGGCGAATACAACCGCGTGGTGGCCGCGGATACTCGCATCGTGTTCGCGCGTTTGTATTACGTTGAAGCTCAGGTCGGCGGGTCCTGGACACGCGATGCCCATGACAACGTGGAAAGCGCGCCACTCTGGAAACTGGATGCCGACCGGACTGGCCGGCGCTGGGGTTTCCATTACGGCATTTCCGGGATTCCCGACGACTTCTACACGCGGTCCGGCTTCGTGCCGCGACGTGACATCGTAACTGCGCGCGGGTTCAATCGGCTCTCGTTTTATGGCAAGCCCGGCGCTCTGCTCGAGCAATACACGGTCTTTGTCGGTCCAACCTACATCTGGGGCTATGACGATTTTGGACGACGCGGTCCGCTGGAGGGCACGGAGTCTGTGAATAACACGTTCCGGCTGCGCGGCGGCTGGAATACGACGCTGTCGTTGACGCGGGCGTTCTACGAGCTGGACCCGGCGACCTACACATTCTATCAGGTGCAGACGCCGTCAGGGCCACAGCCATATCGAGCGACCGATGACGTGAGTGGTCCGATCGTTCAGCTGCAAGTGAGTTCACCAGTGTTTCGCCGGGTCGATGCAAACATTACAGTGGCACGAGGCATGGTGCCGCTCTTCCTGGAAGGCAGGGAGGGGAACGCGCGGCAAATCAGCGGCACGGTATCGGTGCGGCCCACCGGATCAATTCGAATCGGCTGGCAGGGCGGCGTACAACAACTCCGGCGATCCGAGGGCGAGACTGAATTCGGGCGCACCCTGCTGTCGCGCTGGAAGCTGGAGTATCAGCCTACCCGGGCGCTGTTCTTCAGAGGCATCGCCGACTACCGCGCCGAACGCAGGAGTCAGCTCCAGGATCCTCGTGGTCTGCCGCTTCTGGTCAACGGCAGTCCATCGCCTGGCTTCGACCGGCGCAGCCTCAGGTTCGACGGGTTGATCTCATTCGAGCCGCGTCCCGGTACAGTTGCATTTCTCGGATATGGTTCCGGACTCTCGGACGATGCGTCACTCGATCGGCAGCTCGAGCGAGTCAACGATGGGTTTTTCGTGAAACTCGCCTATCAATTTCGTCGCTAAACCGCGGCGACTACTCTTCCAGCAGCGCGCGCATTTCCTCGAATCGGTGCAGGTCCTCTGCACTCGACTTCGGAAACTCGAGCTTCAACGCTTTCAATGTGCGTACCATGATGTCGGCTACGCACACGCGCGCATACTTCTTATCATCAGCGGGAATCACGTACCAGGGTGCCCATTCACGGGCTGTCGCGCGAATCGCTTCTTCATACGCGTGCATGTAGTCATCCCAATGATTACGCTCCTGCACGTCACGGGTAGAAAACTTCCAGTTCTTTTCCGGACTGTCGATGCGCGCCAGGAAGCGCCGGCGCTGCTCTTCCTTCGAGACATTGAGCCAGAACTTCAATACGATCGTGCCGTTGATTGACAGGTGCCGCTCGTAATTGCGAATCGACTCGAAACGCTCGGCCCAGAGCTGTTCTCCGCCTTTTCCGGGCAGCCGCTGTGGCGCCAGGAATTCCGGGTGCACGCGGACCACCAGCACTTCCTCGTAGTAGCTGCGATTGAACACACCGATCCGGCCGCGCTCCGGCAGACGCATGGTCGTGCGCCAGAGGAAATCGTGGTCCAGCTCCTCCACGGTCGGCTGCTTGAAGGCAAAGACCTGACAGCCGGCGGGATTCACACCGGTCAGCACCGCCTTGATGGTGCCGTCCTTACCCGCGGCGTCGAGTGCCTGGAAGATGCAGAGGAGCGCATGGCGATTGTCGGCGTAAAGCAGCGGCTGCAGCTCGGCGAGTTCCTCCGTCAACTCGTCGAGACGTTCCTTCAACTTCGACTTGCCGGGCGCGTCATCGGGAGGTTCGGTCGGCAGCTTCTTGACCCGAAAGCTGCCATCGAACGGAGCCAGGTAATCACTGATGACTGCTTTGTGCATCGGCTCGCCAATTACACGTTGAAGCGGATGGACATGATGTCACCGTCATTGACGATGTAGTCTTTGCCCTCGATCTGAAAACGGCCGGCTTCCTTCACCGCCGGTTCTGATCCGTACTGCATGAACACCTCGTAGGGCATGACTTCAGCCCGGATGAATCCGCGCTCGAGATCCGAGTGAATGCGGCCGGCAGCTTTTCGTGCGTTGGTCCCGCGCATGATGGTCCAGGCCCGCACCTCATCCTCGCCGACCGTGAAAAAGGAGATGAGATCCAGCAGGCTGTAGGCCGCTCGGATGAACCGCGCGAGTGCCGATTCCGCGAGACCAAGGTCCAGCAGAAACGCAGCCTGATCCTCGGGCGGCAGTCCGGAAATCTCCGCCTCGACACTCGCCGAGAGCACCATGCCTGCCGCGTGCAGCGCATTGATCCTGGCGGCCAGCGCGGCCGGCATCGGCTCGGCCGCGGCAGCCTCACTCCGGTTCAGTGCAACCAGGAGCGGACGGTCAGTCAGCAAGCCGACACCCCGAAACAAATCGCGATTCAATTCTGATCGCGCCAGTGACCGTAACGGCCGCTCTTCCTCCAGCGCAGCCTTCATGAGTTCGAACGCGGCAAACTCGCGAGCGTCCATCTTTTCCTTTTTCGCGCGCTCCAGCCGGCGCTCGACGATCTCGAGATCGGCGAGGATGCACTCGGCCTGGAATGCCTCCAGGTCAGCGGCGGGATCCGCCTCGCCCTCGAGTGCCGGATTCTCAAAGTCACGCAGTACCAGGCACAAAGCGTCGAGGTCCCGGATCTGTTGGAGCGATTTACGGGAGAGCCCCTTCTTTTCCGCGCCATGCTCGCCCGGGATGTCGGTGAACGTCATCTCGGCAAACATGGTTTTCTTCGGCGAGAAAATGCGGGACAACTTGTCGATTCGGGGATCGGGCACTTTTACGGTTCCGAGCCTGACCTCCCCGCCAAACCCGACCGGCGCGGACAGGCCGGTCATCGCGTTGAAAACGGTGGTTTTGCCGGAACCGGCAAAGCCTACGAGTCCGATCCTCATCGAGTCGAGCAGTACGACGTCACGAGTGCTCCCGGCCAGCTAGTGGTTCTGAACGACGCTGCATGTACAGAAGACGACAGTATTTGCATCTGTAGGCACGCGCTTCGCATAGCAATCTGATATATGACTGGCTCACTGGCGAATCAGGTTGCGGTCGTGACTGGCGGCGGTCGTGGTTTGGGCCGCGCCTTCGCGGTCGCGCTTGCGCACGAGGGCGCGCGCGTTGCCGTCGTCGCACGCTCGCAGGAACAGCTCGAAGAGACCGTCGCGCAGGTCGAACGGGCCGGGGGAACCGCCTACTCGTTTGCGGCCGATGTGTCTGATGCCGAGTCCACTGCCAGCACGCTGGACACCATCCGGCGTCAACTCGGCGACATCGACCTCCTGATCAACAATGCCGGTATCGGCTCTCCCATCGGACCGCTGGCCCAGGCCGATACGGATGAATGGTGGCGCTGCCAGGAAGTAAACCTGCGTGGCCCCATGCTGTGGACCCGCGGCGTTCTGGGCGCAATGATCGAGCGCCGCCGAGGCCGCATCGTCAATGTGGCGAGCGGCGCCGGTGCGGTCGGCGTTCCCTACATGTCGGCTTATGCGGCCAGCAAGACTGCGTTGATCCGATTCACCGAAGTCGTGGCGCAGGAAGTCTCACAACACGGCGTGTCCCTGTTTGCGATCGAGCCCGGCACCGTGCGTACCGCCATGGCTACCTTTGCGCTCGAATCACCCTCGGGCCGGCGCTGGGTTCCCTGGTACCGCAACATTTTCGACGAAAAGCAGGACGTGCTGCCCGAATTTTCCGCCGAGCTCGTAGTCCGGCTGGCGCGCGGCGATGCAGACTGCCTGACCGGCCGCTTCATTTCCCGCGGCGATGACCTCGATGCGATCCTGCGCCAATCCACCAAAGCGGTCGAAAACGAATGGGGTGTACTGCGGGTGCGAGGCCGCTGATTCACTGCAGCGATCACAGTACACGGGGCATACCCGCGCTTTTTTACTCTGAATCAGAAATCAAAGCGAGGATTCACCACGTTGTTGAAGATTGAGCCAAACGAGTAGCTGATGCCGAAGTTGCCGCCATACCTGTAATTGGTCTGCAATTGCTGCCGCTGTACCAGGATTTCTTCTTCGCTCGCATCCTCGAGCGGAAGGCTCAGCTGATCGCGGATCCGCTGGTAATTGCCGCCGAAGTTGAAGGAGAAGCCGCGGAAAAGCCGCACGCTAATTCCCGTGTTGAACTGCAGCCGATAAAAGCCGGTGTTGTGCAGGTAGTGCGAACCATTGATCGAGGCACCAGCGTCACCCCACGGCTGCTGCACACCGTACGAAACCTCGAGACTCTGGCTGGACAGTGTTTCTGCCGTCTTCAGATAAATGGTCTGCTCACGATAGTCGACGCGGCGTAGACCTACGGTATAGGTCAGGGTCAACTGCCGCCGCGTGGATTCCGAGTACGGGTAGAAGTTGTATTCGACTGCTGGCGCTATCCTGACCGCAATGTCCTCGTTGGAAAAGATCGAGGAGTTTGCGTTGACCTGCACACCGGCGGACAGATGCGGGCCCAGGCTCTTGACCAGCTGCGAGTTTCCGTTGTATTCGCGTGAGTCGTACACGAATTCCGTGCTGTCGGTCAGCTGAGTCTTGCTTTCGCTGTACCGACCATTGACCTGCACGTGGAACTTCCATTGTTCGGTCGTGCGGCTCGCGCGCAGTGAGCCGTTCATCGAGTAGTTCGATCGACGCGCCTCGCCACCTATGTTGCCGCCACCGTTCATCCGGAATACCCAGTAATTCCAGGGATCGCGGGTAGCGGATTGGCCGGTGACATCAACCACCGGCGCCTCATACTTGATCTCAATGCCGGGCGCGAGCGGCGAGGTCGCGACAAACCGCATGAGTCCCATCTTGATGAAGCGTGTGAGTCCCTGCCGGCGCAGGTCCTCGGTATCCGTCTGCCTGGCGATGTAGATCAGCGTATCGGAGCTGCCGCTGAACGCGCGATTGCCGATGAAATTCAGGATGTACCGACGTCCGCCACCACCGGTGCCTTGCTCCGTGATCAGCAGGTGTACATCGGAATCAGCGCGATCACGCACGTAACTCACGAACGTGATCTCCTGCCGAAAATAGTTCGTGTCGCAATCAGCCTGACAGTCGAGGAACAAGCGAATGGCGGATTCCTGGCTGACCGCGCTCTCCTGCGCCAAGCTCCAGGCCGGAAGCATCTGCAGTGCCGTGGCCAGGATGGCGGTTCGAATCTTTATCAATGGAAACCTCAATGAGTGCAATCGGCAGGTTGAACCCTTCCATCAGGTCGTTCAGAGCCGGAACGTTGTCCGATACATCCGGCGATACGACCAGCAGCGTGATGGCAAAGCCGAAGACCGTATCGGTCAAAGCCTCCAGCCGCGTACCCTGCCACAGCGCCAATTCAAACCTGTTCTGGTCATGGAAGGGCAATCATAAGATCAGGCCCCAACCTTCGGCCAGTAAGGCGCCAGCCGCAAGAAAAAGAGGCCACGGACGATCGCCGTGGCCTCCAGTGCATTGCAGTCGCGGATCGCTCAGCTCATTGCGGCGGGAATCAACATGAAGAGGCCGCCAATGACCCAGATGATGATGGCCGCGGTCCAGGCCGCGCCCTTGGGTGCCTTGGCGGCAGCCATGAACGCGATCGCGTAGAGGACCATGGTCCAGATGGCGAAGATATCGATCCGGCTGAGCAGGGCGACCACGATGTCGTTTATCTCGCTTGGCTGCATGAAGCGCAGGATGCCGAAGGAGTTGTCCTTCACGATATCGATCTCCTGGCCCTTGCTGAGCTTGAGCGACATCAGAACGCCGCCTATGGCCTGCTGCAGCACCGTGACGAACGTGACGAACGTGGTGATCATCAGTGCGCGCCTGAGCGGCACGTCGATGCTGGCGATTTTTGCGGCAATCCAGGTGAACAGGCTGGCGACGAGCACGGCGACGGTCATGCCGATCGGTGCGAAGATGATGCCGATGATGCCAATGACGCCGCCCACGTTGCGGGCCGCCGCCAGCTGTTCTTCGGTCATCCCGCGTTCGGCCATCGCAGCCTGTTGCATTGCCTGCTGCACCGGTCGGAAAGCGAACGCGAGCGCGAGCGAAATAAGAGCGATGACCAGCATCGGCACTGCCCAGCTGTCGTTGGCGCGCCGTGCGAACAGCTGGCGCGGCGAGAACCAGATGTCGATGAAGTCTTCCCAGCGCGCAGCCTTTTCAACCGGCGCTTCGGTAGTTGGCGTCTCATTGTCCAGGTAGGTGCTCATGGCCCCCTTCTCGGGCAGGGAATGCGGTGTTGTGCCGCAAAGGTAAGACAGACTGGCCGTTCTACCAACCGATTTCAGCTCAACGGCGGTAATCTCGAAGTGGCTGGTATGACGACGCCGCGGTTGGCAGTAGCGCTAGACCGCCTGCGGTGCCCAGGTGAGCACGTCCGTACGGTCCGCAAAGTGTAACAGCGGCGGAGAGTCGGGTGCGGGCAGTTGTGCCGCAAAGAACAGCTCGTCCGGAGTGAGCTCGGCCTCGGCCGGCTGGAGCTGCCAGGGTGCGTGGTGGATGTCGACCCGAAACGTGCTTCCGGGCGTGCGCGCTGCATACAGGCAGTACCGCTCAACCAGCCATGCCTCGAGCGATCCCGGACCCGCGATGGCCGGCTGGCCCGCTGCTCGATACTGCGCATGAAAGTTTGCCCGCGGTCGATCCAAACGGCGGCTGGTGAAATCGAAGTGCGTGCCGGCCACGAACGCGATCGCCGCTTCGTAGTAGTTCAGTCGGAACAGCGTGCGCGCACCGAGGACGGCGCTCTGGCTATCTGCATCGAGACTGAAGAAGAAGACACCGGGCCGATCGTCCTTGCGCACGTACGTGCGCAGGTTCAGCTCGGGAAAACTCAGTTGCAGGGGCAGGCCACGGGCTCGGAACGGATCGATGCGAAACGCGGCAAGACTGACCCAGGCCCGGCCATCGAAGGTGTCGAGCTCCACTGTCGAGGGCACGCGCGCACGCACGGTCTCGAGATCGAGGGGCCAATGCGCGAAGAGCAGGTCTCGCCAGGTTTGCTCGATGATCCAGGGCCCGGATGGGAGCGGCCACGGCCGATGTGCTGTCTGGCTCAGAGTCGCATTGGGATCCACGGACACTCCTTACAACTTGTAGCGCCAGCCGATTGCAACACGTCCGTTGCCGAGATAATTCAGCTCGACTCCCTTTTCCTCTTCCACCCGCTCACCGGCCGCGCTCTGACGTGATTTCTGGCGCAGCGCGACCGTGCGGCCGACCGCATAGCCGAACGCAATCCCGATCACTGTATCCGACGTCCAGTGTGCCTCATCGACCGTACGGGCCAGGCCAGTGGCAATCCCCGCAGCGTACAGCAACGGTTCTACGAGGCCGAGATCGAAGCGGTGGTTCCAGAACGTGATGCAGGTCATCGCATTTGCAGCGTGCCCGCCGAAGAACGATCGCTGCCCCCATTCCTTCTTGCCCGGCACATCGAACCGGTAGGGATCGTCGGTGAACTGCGGTCGCGTTCGCTGAACCAGGTTGTACATCACGATGCGGCGCGGAAAGGTCTGGGCGACGCCCGCCGTCGCACAGCCGACCGCTGCCTCCCGCAACGTTTCCGATCCTACGGCAAGGCCGACCAGCCAGAGCGCGCCCGAGCCGCGAATAAACTTCCAGATGTCACCCAGCTCCTCGCCTCGCTTGTCATGACGAAACCAGCGCACCGCATCGACCGGTATGCTCTCCGGGTGGGCGCGCAGCCAGTCCTGCAAGTTGTCATCAAAGGCAAAGGCAACGCCGGTTGCGCCGGCCACCATCCCCAGCGCAGGCAGATCGCGCTGACTCAGCCGGAAGGGCGAGGTCCAGACGTAGCCGACGTCCAGAGCGCCGTTCTTCACGTCGCTCCACGCGTTCCTGAGGATTGACTGTCCGCTGGCCGGTATCGCCAAAACGGATAGCACGAGCGTTACAATGGCAGATCGTCGCATAGGTAGCTCCAGGGCTGGCCGTAGTCGAGGGCAATTCCCGAGCCGACCCGGCCTTTCTTGCGGGCTGCCCACGGCGCGTCCGATTATGAGCGAGCCGGTATCCAGCCCCGTATCCCTCGTCCAATCGCAGGCGCAATGACAGCCAGGAGAACCGCGGGTACTCGCAAAGTGGCCGACCCCGCCCAGGCCGACCTGGACCCAAGGGGTGACCGCGTCACCGAAGCGTACCACCAGTTGCGGGAGCTGATCGTGCGGGGTCGCATGGCACCCGGTACGCGCATCATCGAGACCGATGTCGCGGCCAAGCTGGGCGTGAGCCGTACTCCGGTACGCGGCGCGCTGCAGCGCCTTCAGCAGGAGGGTTACATCGTCGCTTCGGGCTCCGGTCAGCAATCCCGGCTCGCGGTCGCGCCGCTCACGCAGGAGGACGCGCGCGAGCTCTTCGCGCTGGTTGCTGAAATCGAAGGACTGGGCGCCCGCTGGTCAGCCGAGCTGGACGAGGATCCGCGCGCCGAGGTGGTTGACGGTCTGCGCCACCACAATGAGCAGCTCGCGCGCGCCGCCACCGAGCCCCGTGCCGATCATCAAGTCGTTTTCACCGAAGACATGGCCTTCCACCGCAGGTACGTCGAAGGCGCCGCCGGTCCGCGCCTGCTCGCGCTGCATGATGCGATCAAGCCGCAAACCGAGCGCTATGTCCGGCTGTACATCAGCGCACTGGTCGATGAAATCGGCACATCGGTGCGCGAGCACACCGTGATCATCGATGCGATCGCTGTCGGTGCCGGTGAGGCCGCGCAAAGCGCAGTACGCACGAACTGGCAGAATGCCGCCACCCGCCTGGCAAGGGTGATTGCATCCCTGGGCGAACGTGGGACTTGGTAACGCGGATCGCGGATCGCGGATCGCGGATCGCGGGAGATCGGATAATCAAACAATGAGAAATTTTTCCTCTTTGTGGTTCGACAGCGATCACGCGAAACTCGGGTCACTACCGCGATCCGTTTTGCTTTGCGCCATGCTGATGTTTCTGCCTGCAGTGTTGCCAGGACAAGAGTACGACCTGGTGATCCGCAATGGGCGTGTGCTGGACGGCGCGGGCAATCCGTGGGTGCTGGCCGATGTCGCGATCAAGGATGGACGCTTTGCCAAGGTAGGTCTGATCGAGGGGAAAGGCCGCAGCGAGATCGATGCGCGTGGCAAGTATGTGACGCCCGGATGGATCGATATGATGGATCAGTCTGGCGCCGTGCTGCGGGTGAATCCCCAGGCTGAGAACAAACTGCGCATGGGTGTCACCACCGTAATCGCCGGCGAAGGTGGTCCACCGGTGAACGTCGATGCCATGCCCGAGTACTTCAATCGACTGACCAATCAAGGCATCAGCGTCAACTTCGGTACGTACTTCAGCGAGGCACAGGCGCGCAGTGCCGTGCTGGGATCAGCGAATCGCAAGCCGACTCCGGGTGAACTCGATCGCATGAAAGCGATCATGGAGAAAGCGATGCAGCACGGCGCGCTGGGCATGACCACAGCGCTGATCTATCCGCCGGGCAGCTACGCCACGACCGATGAGCTGGTCGAAGTCGCGAAGGTTGCCGCGAAATACGGTGGCATCTACGCCAGCCACATCCGTGGCGAGGGCGCCGAGTTGCTGGAAGCGGTCGGTGAAGCGATCGCGATTGGCGAGCGGGCCGGTCTGCCAGTCGAAGTGTTCCACTTGAAGGCGGCCTACAAACCAGGCTGGGGCACGTTGATGAAGAAGGCTGGTGAGCTCATCGATGCGGCGCGAGCGCGCGGTGTCGATGTCGCCGCGGACATCTATCCGTATACGGCCGGCGGTACCGGCCTCGAAGCCACGATCGCATCATGGGCACATGAAGGCGGCGGCGATTCATTGCGCGCGCGACTGGCGCGGCCGGAAACGCGGCAGCGTCTGAAGAATGAGATTACGACCGGATCACCAGGCTGGTGGAACATCATCGAAGCCGCGGGTGGCTGGAACGGCGTTGTGCTGGCCAATCCGCGCAATCCGGACCTGATCCGATTTCAGAATCGCAGCATCGCAGACATTGCAAAGGAGCTGAACCAGGATCCTGCTGACGTTGCCTTCGACCTGGTCGCGCAAGGGCGTGGGCGGGTAATGGCGATTTATCACATGATGAGCGAGCAGGACATCGAGACTGCGCTGCGCTTTCCCTGGACCAGCATTGGCAGTGATGCCGGAGCATCGGCCGCGCCGGGCACACAGGACGCGCTCGGGCTGCCGCATCCGCGCAGCTACGGCACGTTCCCGCGCGTAATCGCGAAGTGCGTGAAAGAGCGCAACGTGATCCCGCTCGAGGAAGCCATTCGAAAGATGACCGGCTGGCCGGCCACGCGCATGCGCCTGGACGATCGTGGCTTCATCCGCGAAGGCCTGTGGGCGGACGTCACCATCTTCGATCTGGCCACCATTGCCGACAAAGCAACGTACGACAAACCGACCGAATCACCGGAAGGCATCGAATACGTGATCGTGAATGGCAAAGTCACGATTGACCATGGGGTGCACACCGGCGTGCGGGCGGGGCGGGTGTTGTTTGGGCCGGGGAAAAGGTAGCGGACCGCCTCCCCGCTTCCCCTTTTGGCCCGATCGCGCATGATAGAGCAACCTGGAATCAAGCGAGAATGGTGAGATGAACGCGCGACTCAACAAATCGTTGTGGAAAACCTCAGGTCATCCAGTTCTGATCGGACAACCCAATAGCTGGTTGCGTCAAATCGCAAAAGCGGGGAGGCGGTCCGCCGTTATCCTCCTCCTCCCCACCGCCATACCCGCGCAACGTGCGCCATTGAGCGGAGTTGACGCGTATATCGACCAAGCACTCAAGGACTGGGAAGTGCCTGGATTGGCGCTGGTCGTGGTGCGCAATGACTCAATTCTCCATGCAAAAGGCTATGGCGTTAAGGAGTCCGGTAAGCCTGCGCCGGTCACCGAGCGCACCGTGTTTGCCATCGGTTCCGCGAGCAAAGCCTTTACCGCGGGATTGATTGCGCTGCTGGTGGATGAAGGCAAAGTCAGATGGGATGATCCGGTCGCACAGCACCTGCCCGGCTTCCAGATGAACGATCCGTATGTGTCGAAGGAGCTGACCCTGCGCGATGCACTGAGCCATCGCAGCGGGTTGGCGCGCGGAGACCGCCTGTGGTACGCCTCTGAATACGATCGCGCGGAAATCCTGCGCCGCGTGCGCTACCTCGAGCCAAGCTGGAGTTTTCGTTCACAGTTCGGCTACCAGAACTTGATGTACCTGGCGGCCGGCCAGACTGCGGCACAGATCACTGGCAAATCGTGGGATGAGCTGGTGCGCCAGCGGATCTTCACGCCACTCGGAATGACCAGCTCGACCACCAGCACCAACATGTTGCGTGCCCAGCGTGACGTATCGATGCCGCACACGCGCATCAACGACAAGGTCGCATCGATTCAATGGCGCAATATCGATAATGTGGCGCCGGCTGGTTCGATCAATTCCAACGTGCTGGACATGGCGCAATGGCTTCGGCTGCAGCTGGGCAATGGCCTGCACGCCGGCAAAACCATCTTCAAGCCGGCGACCGCCCGCGAGATGCATCAACCCAACATCATCATTCGCAGCGAGGCCCGCACCGACAGTCTGCTGCCTGAAACCCATCTGCGTGCCTACGGCCTGGGCTGGTTCCTGGAGGATTATCGCGGCCGCAAGATCGTACATCATGGCGGCAACATCGACGGCATGAGCGCCCTCGTCTGGATGGTACCGGAGGAGAAGCTGGGCCTGGTGATTCTGACCAACATGAATGCCACCAGCCTGCCTGCTGCGCTTGCCCATCGGATAACGGATTTGTTCCTGGGCGATGCCCGGCGCGACTGGAGTGCGGAATACCTCGCCTTTACCAAAGCCGCCCAGGCCCGCGCGGCCGCTACCCCGAACGCAGTCGAGCGTGCCCGGGTAAGCGGCACCAAGCCTACACTCGCACTGGACAAATATGCGGGCACGTACACGAATGAACTCTATGGCAACGTCGAGGTGACGCTCGACAATGGCCGGCTCGTATTGAAATCGGGCGCTGCCTTCGTGGGCGATCTCGAGCATTGGCACTACGACGTTTTCCGCGTGTCCTGGCGGGACCCGACGCTCGGCCGCGCCTTCGTGAGCTTTACGCTTGACGTGCGCGCCCAGCCTGAGGAAATCAGAATCGACGGTCTGGCCAATTTCCGGCGGGCACCAGCGCGCGGCAACTGACATGAGACGCCTTTCCATTATCCTCGCGTTCGCCTTCTCGGCACTCGCGGCCCAGGCGCAGACTACGGTTCCCCCGACCGAGAAGTACCGCATGGTCGCCGGCGATCTCGAGCGGTACATAGTCCCACTGCTGCGCGAACACAGGATTCCAGCGATCTCGATCGCACTGGTCGACGATCAGCAGATTGTCTGGGCCAAAGGCTTTGGGTTGCAGCGCCTGCGCGATACGGTGCCTGCCTCAGCGGAAACGGTGCATCGCGTGGGCAGTGTCTCCAAGCTGTTCACCGACATCGGCATCATGCGGCTGGTCGAGCGTGGGATTCTGGTTCTCGACGCTCCCATCGAGCGTTGGGTTCCGGAGTTTGCGCCCCGCAACACGTCGGGCAAGAGCATCACGCTGCGTCAGCTCATGTCGCATCGGTCAGGTTTGCTGCGTGAGCCGCCGGTCGGCAACTACTTCGATCCGACCGAGCCATCGCTGGTGGAGATGGTGAAGAGCCTCAACGGCCGTGAGCTGATCTACCCACCGGAGGCTCGCCAGAAATACTCCAATGCGGCGATCGCAGTGGTGGGTTACGTGCTCGAGCGCGGCTCCGGCGAGCCGTTTGCCGCTTATCTCAAGAAAACCGTGCTCGACCCGATGGGATTGAGCAGCAGCGCGTTCGAGCCCTTGCCGACACTGAAGCCGCGCATCGCCGATGCGGTGATGTGGACGGTGGATGGCCGCGTGTTTCCCGCACCGACATTCCAGCTCGGAATGTCACCCGCCGGCAGCTTGTACTCGACCGTGCTCGACCTCGGCCGCTTCATGAGCACGATGTTCAATGACGGCCGCGCGCCGAACGGCAATCAGATCGTTAGTAAAGCGACCCTCGATGAGATGTGGCGGCCGCAGTTTTCGCCTGCTGGCACCACCACCGGCTTTGGACTCGGGTTCTTCGTCGGCGAGTTCGGCGGTCAGCGCGTGGTGCGTCATGGCGGCGCGATCTACGGTTTTGCCACAGAGCTGGCCGCGCTTCCTGACCAAAAGCTGGGCGTGGTCGTGGTAGCAACCATGGATGTCGCAAATGTCATTAGTGAGCGCATCGCCAACCGCGCGCTCAGTCGGATGCAGTTCGCGGATTACGGCATCAACGTTCGTGAGCCGTCGCTCGCCCTGCCCGGCACCGCGCGCGCGAGGCAGCTGGAAGGCCGCTATGTGAAAGGCGCACAGATCGTCGAACTGCACGCCCGCGGCGAGCACCTCTATCTCGATACCGGCCGCAACAGCGCACGAATGGATCTCTGGCAGCAGGCCGGATCCGACACGCTGATCGCCAACGATGCGCTGACTTACGGCCTCAAAGTAGTTCCTATAAGCACGGCCGGAGCACCATCCGCGATCCCCGATCCGCGATCCGCGATCCGCGCCGTCGTAGTCGGCCGCGACACGCTGATCCGCGCCGATCTCACCAGCGCCCCCGCGTCCGCGTCCGCAGCCTGGCAGCCTCTGATCGGTGAATACGGTTGGGATCACAACACGCTGTACATCCTGGAAAAGGAAGGAAGGCTGCACGCCCTGATCGAGTGGTTCTTCGAGTACCCGCTCGAGCCGATGGGCCGCGACACCTTCAAGTTTCCGAATTACGGCTTGTATGACGGTGAGAAAGTCATCTTCCGCCGCGATGCTACTGGCCGCGTGACCGCTGCCGAAGCGGCCAGCGTCAGCTTCGCGCGCAGGCTCATCGACCTCGAGACCGGCAAGACCTTCAAGATCAAGCCACAGCGGCCGGTCGAAGAGCTGCGCCGCGAGGCTTTGGCCGCAACACCGCCGGTCGAGCGCGGAGAGTTCCTCACTCCCGACCTGGTCGAGCTGCGATCACTGGATTCCGGCATCAAGTACGACATTCGATACGCCAGCACCAACAACTTCATGGACGCCGTTTTCTACTCGCAGGCCCGCGCCTTTCTGCAGCGGCCGGCTGCGCAAGCGGTCGTTCGAGCCCATAGCAAGCTTGCACGTTATGGTTATGGCCTGCTGATCCACGATGCGTATCGACCGTGGTATGTCACGAAAATGTTCTGGGACGCGACTCCGCAGGCGCAGCGCGATTTCGTAGCCAATCCTGCCAATGGCTCGCGGCACAACCGCGGCGCCGCCGTCGACCTCACGCTCTACGACCTGCGCACGGGACAGCCGGTCGAGATGGTCGGCGGTTATGATGAATTCTCCGAGAGATCGTATCCCGACTACCCCGGTGGCACCTCCCGGCAACGCTGGCTGCGTGAGTTGCTGCGCGATGCCATGGAAACCGAAGGCTTTACAGTCTACGAATTCGAATGGTGGCACTTCGACTACGGCGAATGGCGCCGTTACCCGATCCAGAACCTAACCTTCGAGCAGATCCGATGAAGCGCACCATCGCAGTGTTGGCGCTGGTTGCCGCCGCGTGCAGCAGTGGACCGCGACCCGCCCAGCCGACTGCATCAGGCGGCTATGACGTCATCATCGAGAACGGCCGCATCGTGGACGGCACGGGCGCTGGCTGGTTCTATGGCGACATCGCCATTCGCGGCGATCGCATCGCTCGCATCACACCGCGCGGCCTGCTGAAGAGTTCCGCTGCCCGCGATCGCATCGATGCCAGCGGCCTGGTCGTCGCGCCCGGCTTCTGGGACGTCCAGAGCCATTCACGTGGCAACTTCCTGGGCCGCGGCGATGGCAGAGTCGTCAGCAAGGTCACCATGGGCGTGACCACCGAGATCATGGGCGAGGGCAGCACCAACGCCATCATCAACGCGCGCACGGAAAACGCGGAGCCGGGCAGCGCCCGCGCGGATTCGATCGCAAGGAATCCCTTTGCCGGTGAGCGCGGCTTCGACAACTGGCTGCGTGCCATGGAGGCGCACGGCGCGTCGGTCAACTTCGGCTCGTTCCTGGGCGGAGATAACGTGCGCACCTACGCCAAGGGTGCCGCACAGGGAGACCCGACTCCCGCCGAGCTCGACTCCATGCGCAAGGTCGTGCGCTGGGCCATGGAGGGTGGTGCATTCGGCATCGCCACGGCGCTGATTTATCCGCCCTCCACCTTTGCGACACCGCATGAACTGATCGAAGCATCCAAAGCGATGGCGCCGTACGGCGGCGTGTACATCACGCACATGCGATCCGAGGCCGACCAGTTCCTGGAAGGCATCGACGAAGCCATCAAGATCAGCAAGGAAGCCGGCGTTCGCGCCGAGATCTTCCATCTCAAGGCCGGCGGCCGCCGCAACTGGCACAAGACGCCGCTCGCCATCGCCAAGATCGATTCCGCGCGCGCGGCCGGTGTCGATATTCAGGCCAACATGTATCCGTACGTCGCCGGTGGCACCGGCCTGTCAGCCTGCTTCCCGCCCTGGGCGTCTGCCGACAACAAGCTCTTCGAGAATCTGGCCAATGCCGATGCCCGCAAGCGCATGCGCACCGAGATGGAGAGCAGCCAGACCGCCTGGGAGAACCTCTGCGCGTTGGGAACCCCGGACGGCGTACTGATCCTCGGCCTGAACCGGCCCGAGCATAACGCGTATATCGGCAAACGACTCAGTGAAATCGCCACGGCCATGAACAAGGACTGGATCGATGCCGCGATGGATCTGGTACTGGCCGAGCGCCAGCGCGTGGGCACCATCTACTTCCTCATGGACGAAGCCAATGTGCGGCTCCAGTTGCAGCAGCCCTGGATCAAGTTCGGCACCGATGCCGGCGGTGTCGATCCGGACAGTGCACGCGGTCTCACCCACCCGCGCGCGTACGGCACGTTCACGCGCATCCTGGGCAAATACGTACGCGATGAAAAAGTGATCCCGCTCGAGGATGCCATCCGTAAGATGACGTCAGCCGTTGCCATGCGATTGTCCGTGAGCGATCGCGGCGTGCTCCGCGAAAGTCTGTTTGCGGACATCACGATGTTCGATCCCAACACCATCGCCGACCGCGCCACCTTCGAGCAGCCTCATCAATTGTCGGTTGGTGTCAAGCATGTCCTCGTCAACGGCCAGTTCGTCGTCCGTGATGCCAAACACACCAACGCCAAACCCGGCCGCGCCCTGAGAGGACCGGGCTACAAACCAGTTGCGTCAGTAACAACAAGCAACGGAGCCACCAAATGACCGCCGCCCCCGCCCAAAGTCGTTTCCGCGCACGCGATCCGCGATCCGCGATCCGCGTCCAAAACATCGCGCGGGTCATAAGCGCAATCGCCGCCGCAGTTGCCCTCGCCCCCGCCCCCGCCCCCGCCCAGAGTCACAACGTCGACGCAATCGCGGCGCAGCTCGAGCCGGAGATCAAACGCATCATGCTGGAAGGCAAGATCCCGTCGGCGACCGTTGCGCTGGTCAGCAGGAACGGTGTTGTCTGGACCGGTGCGTACGGCTACTCGAACCTGTATGCGCAAACGCCGGCCACGACCAACACGGTGTACCTGATCGGCTCGACCTTCAAGGCGATGTCGGCCTGGGCTCTGCTGCAGCAGATGGAAGCGGGCAAGTTCAAGCTGGATGATCCGGTCAACAATTATCTCACCGAGTTCAAAATCCGGAATGAGACGCCCGGCAAGCCGGTCACGTTCAGACATCTGCTGACCCACGTATCCGGTCTTTCGGTGGCATTCGTCCCGCACCCGCTCTGGGGCGAAACCATGCCTCCGTCACTCAGCCAGTATCTGACCGATTCGCTCAAGGTCGTGAGTGCGCCTCTCGATTCGGTACGTTACTCCAATATCGCGTTTACACTGGTTGGCTACCTGGTCGAGAAGTTCTCCGGGCAGCCCTACAAGCAGCACATGTTGCGATCGATCTGGATGCCGCTGAGCATGAGCAGCACAGCCTTCGCACCCACCCCCGAAATGGAAGAACGCCTCGCCATTCCGTATGTGGTCGACCAGACCACCGGTCGTAACGTTGCAACCCAGCGGCTGCGCGCCAACGTGTGGCCCGCGGGAATCGTATACGGCACGGTGCTGAACCAGGCCAACTGGCTCATCGCAAATCTGAACGAGGGCGTTGTACGCGGCCGTCCGATCATCGCAAAGGCGACCTTCGATGAGATGATGAAGCTGCAGTACCCGCAACACGCCTCAGCTTCGGCAGACTTTGGCGGTGCCTCGACCGGTTACGGCCTGGTCTGGCGATTGGCGACGCGCCGCGGAGAGCGGCTGTTCGCGCATTCAGGTAGTGTGCCCGGTTACACCACGCTGCTGGTCGGCAACCTGGATCGGAAGATCGGCTTTGCGATCATGACCAATGGCAACCAGGCGCATCCATACCTGTATCGCCTGGCCGACCGCGCGCTCGAAATCATGAAAGCAAATACTACGGGAGCTCGCACCAACTAAGGGTGTGCCACTGGCTTGTACACTCATTGCATTTTCTGCAAGGCAGAACTCGGCAGTAACGAAGCCATCGAGAAATTTCCGGTCGGGCGTCGCCTCGCTTTCGATGCGGAGCACGGCAGGCTCTGGGTCGTATGCCGTTCTTGTGAGCGTTGGAATCTGACGCCACTCGAAGAACGCTGGGAAGCGATCGAAGATTGCGAGCGATTCTATCGTGACACCCGCACGCGGGTCTCGACTGAGAACATCGGGCTGGCCCGCCTGGCCGAGGGCCTCGATCTGGTGCGCGTAGGCCGGCCGCAGCTGCCGGAATTCGCTGCCTGGCGCTATGGCGAGCAATTAGTGCGACGTCGCCGGCAGTATTGGTTTGTTGCTGGTGGCACCGGCCTGGTTATCGTTGTTCTCGCAGGAATTCCACTGATCGCGGGAGTTGGTGTGGGCTTCGTCGGGCAAGTTCCCAACATCATTAATGCGATTCGATCCCGCCGTGTCGTCGCCCGCGTCACCACGGGCCCCGGTGAAGAGCAAACTGTCACGCTCGGTCAGGCGAGAAAAGTTGGACTGTTCAGCGTCAACGACCGGTGGTATCTGGAGGTAAAGCACAAGGCAGGCGACACCAGCCTGGAAGGCGACGCGGCGTTACGCGCGGCTTCGCTCCTTCTTCCTCACATCAACGCGAAGGGTGCCAACCCGGAACAGGTACAGGCCGCCGTCCGCGAGCTGCAGCGGAGTTCGGACATGGATCAGCTTTTCCGGGGTTCTGCGCAACGGTTCCAACCGCTCTTTGACGCCCGCGCTGCGGAGCTGCACACCGCGCGAACGGGCAACCGTACCCGCCCGGTCCCATTGTATCTTAACAAAGCACCGGTCGAAATCCGGCTTGCGCTCGAGATGGCTACCCACGAAGCCCAGGAGCGTCGTGCACTCGAAGGCGAACTGGCCGAGCTGGAAACGATGTGGCGCGAAGCCGAGGAGATCGCCAGCATATCAGACAACCTGCTGCTGCCGGCCAGCATCACGGACTTCTTCAAACGCAACCAGCGAGACGACCTTGGCTGAGGTTCTACTGATCGACCAGACCGCCGTGCAGCGCTTTCTGACCATGCCCGCATGTATTGAAGCGATGGACGGCGTCTTCCGCCGCATTGCCGCGCAGCGCGTGCTCATGCCGCTGCGCACCGTGATCCCGCTGCCCGAAGGCCGCGGCGCATTCGCCGCTATGCCCGCCGTGCTGCAGGACCCGGACGGTATCGGCATCAAGGTCATTACCGTGTACCCGTCCAATCACGGCACGCAGTACGACTCGCACCAAGGCGCCGTTCTGCTCTTCGAGGCGAGCCATGGCAGCCTGATCGCGATGATGGATGCATCCAGCATAACGGCAATCCGCACTGCCGCCGCCAGTGCAGTTGCCACCCGGCTCCTCGCCCGCCAGAACGCGCGCACGCTGGCGATCCTCGGCAGTGGCGTCCAGGCCGTAACTCACCTCGAAGCCATGCTGGCGGTGCGCCGGATCGAAAGCGTCAAGCTTTGGAGCCGGAACCGGGAGCACGCCACTACCTTCGCCGAACGGGAAGGCAAGCGCCACGGCGTGCGCATCGATGTGACGCGCACCGCCACCGAAGCCGTGCGCGGCTCCGACATTGTCTGCACCGTAACCAGCGCACGCGCGCCCGTCCTCGCCGGTGAATCACTCGAGCCCGGCATGCACATCAACGCCGTCGGCGCCAGCACGCGCACCACGCGCGAACTGGATGGCCCCGCCGTCGTCCGCTGCCGCATCTACGCCGATCGGCAGGAATCACTCGTGAATGAAGCCGGCGATTTCCTGATTGCACAGCTGGAAGGATTCGTGACCGAAGCCAACGTGGTAGGCGAAATCGGGGAAGTCGTAACCGGCCGCGTACCCGGCCGCCTGGACGATTCAGAAATTACTCTCTTCAAATCTCTTGGACTTGCCGCCGAAGACGTCGCTTCTGCCCAGCTCATCTATGATGAGGCGAAAGATGACCCGTCAATCCCGCGATTCTCGCTCGGCGGCATGCGCCCGGAACATTGACGCAGTTTTTTACACCGAGGCCGCAGAGGAACGCACGCCTCCGTGTCCTCCGCGTGAGGTATGTCGTTTGCTCTAGGACGCAGAAGTGCCCTTCGCGAAGTACCTCCAAATAAAAAACGCGGGCGCCCCCGATAGAACGAAGACCAATCCAACCAGTCCCAGGCGCGGCTGCGTGATCAACGTGTTGATGACGATGATCGCAGATGCAATCACGAACAGCGCTGGCGTGAACGGATAGCCCGGCACCTTGAACGGCCGCGGCGCGTCCGGCCGCCTGGCACGCAGCACGAACACGCTGGCCGCGCCCAATGCGTAGAAAATCCAGCCCGTGAACACGACGTAGGTGAGCAATTGCTCGAAGGTGCCGCTGGCGGCCAGGACCATTGCCCAGATCGCCTGGACCACGACCGCAATTGCGGGCGTCTTGAAACGCGGATGCACTTCGGCCAGGCGCCGGAAGAAAATGCCATCGCGCGCCATCGCATAATACACGCGCGGCGTGGTCAGCAGAATCGAGTTGGCCGCACTGAACATCGAGATCAGGATGGTCACTGCAATCAGCTTGGCCGCCGTCGGTCCCATCAGCGCACCCACCGCATCCGCCGCAACCGTGCGCGATGCCGCAACCTGCGCCGGCCCGAGTGCGGCTATGTACGCAACGTTGGCAAAGCAGTAGATGAAGATGAGCGTGAGCGTGCCGATCGTGATGCCCCTCGGGAACGTACGCTGTGGGTTCTTCACCTCGCCCGCCGAGAAAGTCACGTATTGCCAGCCCTCGTATGCCCATAACACGCCGATCATTGCGGTCAAAACGCCCGCGAAAATCGAGGGGGAGAACGTTGCGGGCCAGAACGCGGCGCCACTGCCCTGAAAGCCATCACCCATGAAGAGCAGGATCAGGCCCATCACCAGAATACCGCCGGCCTTGATTGCGGTGGTGATGTTCTGAACATCAGCGCTCTGCCGCGTGCCGCGCACATTGATCACCATGATGACGGCGATCATCACGATCGAGACCAGCTTCGCCGCAACTCCGCTGACCGGGACCAGCTGATTCAGGTAGCTGCTGAAGGCCACGGCCAGCGTCGCGATCGCACCGCCGCTGATCATGAACAGCAAGGTCCACCCGTACAGAAACGAGAGGAAGCTGCCGAACGCATCGCGGATGTAAACGTAAATGCCGCCGGCTTCCGGGTCGGCTGCGGATAACTCGCCGTAGGTGAGCGCACCCAGCAGGGACAGCAGACCGGCCACCAGCCAGACCAGCAGGGCAACGCCGATACTGCCATTCACGGCTTGCAGCACCGTGCCGGGAACCAGGAAGATGCCCGACCCGATCACAGCACCGACCACCAGCAGTATCAGATCCTTGAGCGATAGCACCCGCTCCAGATCTCTGCTCATTTGACCTTGCCTGTTGAACGGAACGCTGAGCCTACCCTAGGCATTGTACTGTCACCACGATGACCTTGCTGCCACCGAACAGCGCAACAAGAATTTGAATTTGAATCGGAAGTATGCGCTTGACGCAAAGCCTACCGATCATCCAGCCAGGATTGGAAACGATCCCGAACATGGTTGACCGTTCGCGGAGAGTCGATCAATCCCTGCTGGACCCGTTTGAGCTGATCGGCTGCCAGGTCTTCGCGCAGATGACAGCGGTGCCGGTGCATCTCTGCGATGATGAGGCGAACAAGCCTGAATTGCGCCGTCGAATAGTTGACCGAGGTATTGCGTGTAATGAACGGGTGATCGCCAACCACCAGGATAACCGTGTCGTCGGAATGTGCCTTATGCGTGACAAGCATAACCGTCAGAACTTCGGCGGCTTTGCCGATTGGGTCCGTCAGGACAATCCAGAGATGGTGGGGTACGTTGGAATCTTCGAGCAGAAGAAAGCACGACCCTGCTCGGATCAGGTCCATCTACCCGACGAGGCGAGCCGCCGTGATCTCGGCAGTGAGGTCTGCGATGGCTTCTTCGATGTCTTCAACACTCCACCCGACTACCCCCAAAACATCACGGTATCGGATACGCTTTCGCTTGCTGGGCGACGGGTCGCTGTACTCGGGCAGGCCATGCGTGAAGTTTCGCAACTCACCGGGCGTTTTGGCGCCGTGTTCAGCAATAATCTCGTCGAGGACATTTTCCTCGACGCGCGACAAATCTTTAGGGTCCGCAGGCTTGATCAGCGAAACCTCGTTACCAGCGCGAGGGGAGATGAACGAACTCCAGATTGGCGCCTCGTCCTCCATCGCATTGATACAGTCCATCGTAGAACTCACGACGGGCCCGTGTGTCATCGCGTAGAACGTGTCGAAGGTGATGGGTCGCCCGAAGCGTTGCAACGAAGTCCGGTCGGCCAAGTACACGAGCTTGACGAGCTTGAGAACGCTGAGGGGAGTGCCCGAAAGTTGGAGCAGGCGACAAGCTACTTGTGTGGCCTTGTCTTCTCGAAAAACAGGTCTCATTACCTCAAGAATACACCAATCGTCAACCCTGAGTCAACTAAATCCGTTCACGGCTTGGTTTTAGGTAGTTGCCGCGCATCGGGGCTTCGTCGGTTTGCCGTTCGTTGGGATTTTACGGACTGCTTTGTCCCACGGTCGTGGGACCTTGAGCGTTTCGGCACCTGGACCCGGGGGCTTTCGTTTCTTTTTCGCAGTCATTGGTTCCACCCTGTTGACCTGATCGAAGTAATTGGAAATTATTGAATCGCGACACCCAAAACGCGAGGGTTAGCAATAATTAATCACAAACCGCTGCATAAAAATGATGCCTCAAAAACGATGGCAAAACGTTGCGTTTAACAAACGCGATGGCTACAATATATGTGCTGGAAAGCATGTGCATGACATCGCATGTGCAACTCAGTGCGGCAGACGGGGGTCGAACCCGTAAGGGGGAGTACCCACAGGAGTGCAGTTCCTGCGCGTTTACCGTTTTCGCCACTGCCGCTAGAGATGTAGCCCCGGGCGGGAGTCGAACCCGCTCCGACGTGGGGAGCTTGTCAGGGCAACCACGTCAGGCCAAGGGTTGCAAACCCAGCACCTTGACCGGTCAGTCACCGGGGCACAGTGCGGGAGGGGTGGGATTCGGACCCACGGCCCTAGTGCTAGCTAGGGCGACCGTTTTAAAGACGGCTGCGATAGACCACTCTGCCACCCTCCCTTTGGACCGTGGGGCAGGCCGAT
>JBBDWZ010000154.1:91515-108391 GCA_040902615.1 Gemmatimonadota bacterium
AGGCCGATGCCGCGAGGCATCGTGCCTGCCCCGTTTCACTTCCGCTCAACCTTCCTTTCTAGGCTCCAACCGCACCGCGCTGGAGCTGCTGCACGTCAGCCCTACGGTACCACGTTCCCGACCGCCCCGTGACGAGAGGCAGGAACCGCTTGTCTCTTGTCAGCGCCTGTTTGACGATTTGACGCAGTCGCGCCGGACGCTTCGTCAGCCTCGGCTCCAGGAACTCGATAAACTGATCCAAAGAGAACTCGGCTTCAGAAAAGTGTCGCCATGCAATCTGACCGTACGAATTTTTTCGGCTGGGTCTGATTTTTCGGATCGACGGCGCAACAACGGTCGCCGCAACCCGCTGGAACCCGCCTTGAGCCTCCACGGCCCGGAACTCGACCCGCGCCATCGCCTCCTCGACCGTCTGCACCCGTCGGACAGGCTGGACGAGATCAGGGGCATTCACCATCTCGTCGCAGAGGCGAACAACTTCCTCAGCCTTTCGCCGAAGTTCTGCGATACGTGCAACGGTAACGAAGCTCAAGTCACTCATACGATTATTGTACCTTTCACTTGCGGTCGCCGCAAGCTTTTCCACATCTATGCCAAAGTGCCACAGATGTGGGCATCGATGGCTGGGCCTGGTGGCCGTTTTCTGTTGTGCCAGCCCTCTTTACAACCACCGACATACAAAGTCAAGAGAACAGAAGGCGAAGCTGGGAAAAAATCATTGAGGCAGAAGTTACAGGAGTTTGAGAATGGGGGTCAAAGTGAATCGGGCTTTACTAAAAGGCGGGTTCAGGTCGGCGTTGTTGCAAAGATCAGCGGGCGTTGCGTAAGGTACATATTTCCGATTTGAAATTGAAATTGAATTTGAAGCCGTTCGACGTTCTGATCAGGAGATCTCCTCACGCCGAAGCGTCAACTCCTCGATCCGGTCGAGGTCGACCTCAACGCCGATCCCCGGCCGTGAAACCGGCACGTTGACCATGCCGTCGGCATCCATGGTCCACTCTGGCGTTACAATGTCGCGCGCCCAGTAGCGTGAGCTGGGCGATAGATCGCCAGGCATCGAGAAATTGGGCAGTGAAGCCAGGGAGACGTTGTGACCACGGCCAATACCGCTTTCCAGCATGCCACCACACCAGACCGGTATGCCGTTGCGCTGGGCCAGGTCGTGAATCGCAATCGACGAGGAAAAGCCGCCCACGCGCCCGGGCTTGATGTTGATGATGCGTCCACTGCCCAGTGTGATCATGTCTTCCGCGCGTGACGGTGACGTGATGGATTCATCCAGACACAGTGGTGTGCGCAGCCGTTTCTGCAACACGGCATGACGCACCAGGTCCTCGCGCTCCAGCGGCTGCTCGATCATGGTCAGGTTGAAGGCATCCAGCTGCGCCAGGTGATCGGCGTGTTCGATCGTGTACGCATTGTTTGCATCAGCCATCAGATCGCTGTCCGGTAACGCTTCCCGTACCGCGCGCACGAAGTCGATGTCGGAACCGGGCTTGATCTTGAGTTTGATCTTGCGATAGCCTTGCTTTGCCGCGGCTTTTGCCCGCTCGACCAGCGCTGCCGGCGTCGATTGGATGCCGAGCGACACACCTACCGGTACGCGCTCACGCGTGCCACCCAGCAGCTTCGAGAGTGAGATGCCTTGTATCCGCGCGGCCAGCTCCCAGCAGCCCATCTCGACCGCGGCCTTCGCCATCTCGTGCCCGCGGAAGTCTTCCTGCAGTGCCGCGTACACCTCGCGTGGATGGGCAAAGCGCTTGCGCAGCACGCGCGGTGCCGCCCACTCGCGGATCGCGAGCCACGCAGTATCGATCGTTTCCGGGCTGTAGTTCGGCGTTTCACCGGCTACGCATTCGGACCAGCCGACGGCACCGCTGGCATCCTCCAGCTCGAGCAGCGCGATGCGTCGCTCGGTCACGACTCCGGATGAGATGCGGAACGGCTCCTTCAGCGAGAGCCGGATCTCACGCAATGTGATGCGTTGAAGCTCGATCATGAATTATCGGCAGACTCGCGCCGCGGCAGGAGGTAATAAGCGCGACCGTCATCGTCCCGGATGAAGCCGGACACGACAAAATCGTTTTTGAGGGCAGCCAGAAACGCGCGCCGTGTCGATTGTCTCCAGGCTCGCGCATCGTCCAGGCTCAGCTTCTCGATATCGACCGGGATCTCCACGCGCACAAGCGGCTGCGTTAATGCGCATGCCAACGCAGCATCATCTGATTTGTTGAGAACAGGAGCATTGGAATGATCACCGATCCGTGACCCGTGATCCCCGATCCGCGATCCGCGATCCGACCTTACCGGCCATGCGACCACAAAGCGATCCGTGCCGAACGCGTGCAGCGTGCTGCCCGTGTCGCCGTACATGTCGGGTACGTACTCCCGTACCTCCACGCCCAGGCGATTCAGATTGAAATGCGCATTGCGTGCAATCAGCGGGTCGACCGTCCAGTAAATCCACTCGATGCCCGCTGCCAGCAGCTCGGAACGCTGGTACTCCTTGAGCTTGCGACCGAGACCATGGTCCCGGTGTTCCGGCCGCACCGCCAGCATATGCGACCAATGCGCGATCCGGCCGTCATAGAAACCGCTGAGACCATACACCAGGCCGAGCAGCTCACCATGTCCGTTGAACGCGCCCGCCGCGATCCCGCCAACCCGCTGCGTCACCTTCATGATCGCCGCGGGCACGACATCACGGAATTGCGCACCCCAGGTGATTCGCTGCAGCTCGACTGCCTGCACAAACTCCTCGTGCGTAGCCAGTTGCCGCAGCTCGATCTCTTCCGATTCACTCATGTACCGCTGAAACTGCCCCACCCACACCAAATACAGCAATGGCGTGAGGAAACTGAAAGAGCTCGCGGTGCGTGGGTGCTCGTCAGGTTTACGGCGGTGATGATTCGGGATGCTGGCCAGCTGGGAATTGGGGAATAGGGAATACGGAATACGGAATACGGAATACGGATGTCGTCGGGTGCACCGCCGGCCCGTCGTCCATCCTTATTCCCAATTCCTTATTCCCTATTCCCCCATTCCCAACCAGCCAGTGCCAAACACGCATCAGCAGCGGAAGGAACCTGGCCAGTGTCCGAGTGACGTGCCTTATTCCCCCATTCCCAACTCGCCAGCGTCGATACGCAGGATCAGCGATCCCACTCGCCAGCACCCGTACAAACCTCCAGCGCCAAAAAAAGGGACCGGAAGCAGAAGCTCCCGGTCCCTAATGTGTTGTTCGCGGACGAGACGTTATGGAGTGCCTGTACCACCACCGCGCCTGCCACCGCCAGGCGTCTGCTGGTTCTGGAACGGATTCTTGATGCGGTCAGGCACCTGCTTCCACTGATCGCCGGTCATGATTTTTTCGATTTCTTTAAGCGCGTCGGTCACTTCCTTGCGCGCGGCATTCATTTGCGGCTGGAGTTCCTGGTAGATCCGGCCCTGTTGATCCGGAGCCACGCCTTCGAAGCGCCTGCCCAGGTCTGTGCGCGACTTGTTCAGCTTCTCGGTCACTGTGGCCGAGATCGCCTCGATCTTCGTGACCTGCTCGGGTGTCAGCTTGAGCGTGTCCTTGAGCGATAGCAGCACAGGAATCGGGTTGACCAGCATGCGATCGATGATGCCGACCGCGTTGAAGCCACCACCACCGCCACGACCGCCGCGTCCGCCACCCGTGTTGCGCAAACGCTGGGGCACGCGATTCCACTGCTCGGCCGAAAGCGTCTGCTGCACCTGCGCCATGGTCGCCGTTACGTCACGGCGTCCGCCTTCGATAGCCGGTGAAACTTCGAGGGCGATGCGCTGCATGATGCGCGGATCGATGTTCTGGGCGAGGTTGCCACCACCACCACCACCGCCGCCACCACGGCCACCACGGTCACCGCCGCCACCAAAGCCGCCGCGACCGCCAGCGCCCCCGCTTTGACCTTGGTTGACCTGCGCAGCCAATGAAGGCAGGTCGAGATCCTTGGCAGCCTTGGCAAGGGCTTCGCGGCGCGGCTCGAGCTGTGTGGTCAGTGTTGTTGCCAGCGCGTCCAGCTTGGTGACCTGTTCGGGTAACAGCTTGAGCGAGTCCTTCAACGCGATGACGCCGAGCACCGGATTCGGCAGCACGACTGCCGTGATCAGCGAGTCGATATTCGCGTTGGCGCCCGCGCGCAGCAGCGGACCCAGATCGCCCAGGCCACCACCACCAGCTCCACCCTCGCGGCCACCACCACCACCGGGCCCGCCACCCAGACCCGCGGCGATCATCATGCCCTGCTGGCCAAAGCCGCGATTGCTCTGGAACGGTTGCCCGCCGATCGCGATTCGACCGGACAGGTTCAATGTAAATGCGCTCCGTCTCGTGCCGCGTCGCGTTTGGCCAAAGCCCTCGTTCACCTGATACGAGAACGAGTTTGTGGCTGCATCGAATCCGCGAACCTCGAGCAGCGTGGCATCCGCGTTGTTCGACTCACCCCAGCCCCTGAGGTTTTCAGCGCCATTGAACAACTGATCCAGTCCGTTCAGCACGTTGCTCGCGCTCAACGAAAGTGTCATTCGACGGCCCAACCCGACTTGCGGCAGGTTGGGTCGGAAATTCGCGCGCAGGTCCAGCGATTGGCTCCAGCCGTTACGGCAGCTGTTGCGCTCGGCAATCTTGCCGAACTGAGACTCGAGACAGTCGGCCACACGGCCCGGCACATTTTCGAGCATGCGCCCCATTGAGTTGGCAATCGCGGTGTCACCGGTTGTACGCGGATCGAAGATGAAGGCTATGTCGTTCCGGCCGGCACCATCACCATTGATGTCGCGGTTCACGACCGGAGTGAACGGCGAGCCCGATGAAATCCGGGAAATCGCGGTCAGCTCGATCTCCTGACTGAATGCGCGGGTCAGCGAAAGGTTCAGCGTGTGACGGCGATCGTTGCTTGCCGTAGCCCATACACGCTCGTTCGGATTGCCCGCCGTCTGCACAAGTCCAGTGGAAGAACCACCTTGATCGCGTGAGAAGCCCAGCGTGTAGTTCACCGACGCAGTAAGCGCGAAGGGCAGAAACCCGTTGATCTGGGTGGTGAGCTGGTGCGTGTCGGACGCGCGATCGGCTACCACGTCGTTGACCTGGCTGAACTCGGGATGCAGACGCGAGCCCGCAATCGCAACCGAGCCGCCAGGCGTAATTGCCGCTGGACTGGCGAACACCGGACGGCCATCAGGCAGCGTGAATTTTGGCGTTTCGTTCAAGTTCAGATCACGGCTGCCCCACAACCCATACCCGTGTGAGTAGTTGTAGCGGATGTTCGTGTTCAGGTTGAAGGGCAGACGCGTGCGATAACCGAGATCGATACGCATCGAGGACGGCATAGTTTGATCCGGATTGATCAGCGTTACCGACGGCGCACGCGAGGAGAACACCGGCGGCAGACCGGGGCCGCCATCCGCGCATAGCGAAGGAATTGCATCCGGATCCGACATGTACAAATCCCAATCCGGAATTGGTACCGCATCACCGATGCAGTTCAGTGACTGCTCGGCGTTGGGGAGACCGGTTTGACGCACCGCAGTCGAAAACACGTTGGTCTGCGGACGGCCGGCAAATACACCAATACCACCGCTCAGCGTACGGGCGGGTGCTCCCGGCGCTCCACTGGGGATGCGATAGTTGAAACCAACCCGTGGGCTCCAGCCCGTTACTACCGGATCGATATCGTTGCGCCGGCCAAACACCTGCTCGATGACCGGATTGAACGTTGGTTTTTGATCGATCGCCGTACGGTCCCAGCGCAAGCCGAGCGTAACCTCGAGCGGCTGGTTGATGCGCCACGTATCACCGAAGTAAATGCCGGTGTTGAACGTGGTCGTGTTGGTTCGACGTTCAGTCAATGACCGATCAAAACGTTCGGGATTGTTGGCCTCGAAATCGGCCAGCGAATTATACGTGAAGCTGCCGAAGATGTTGTTGGTTGAGCGGTTGATGCTACGTGACTTCTGGATCGAGCCACCCACCTTCAAACGGTGCAGCTGATTGCCAACCGGTAGCAAAAACGAAAGGTCATCAGAAAGCTGCAGATCCTTGCTGTACGATTCTTGTGGTAAGCCCCGGTTGCCGCCGAAAACCAGGTTCCTGGTACCGCGCGTGCCGTCTTCGAAGTCAGACGTCACACGGACCATACCTTCCGGCATCTCGATGTACGGAAGGGCGTCGTTCCAGTTTTCGTTGAATGACGCGCGCAGCCCGTTGGTCCAGTTGGCGCCAAACCGTGAATTCAACGAGACATTCGCGCTCCGGCTGTTCTGATCGGTTTCGCCACCGTGATCCGTGATGTCGGTGACGTTGATGCGCGTACTGTCCTGGTTGTTCAGGCTGTAATTGAAACCCGCAGTCAGCGTCTGAGACTGCCCCTGCCGCTGGAAAATATTCCAGTCAATGCGGCCACCGAGCCTCACGTTATCCGTAAACTGACTGTATTGCCCCGTGGAATTGCCGGTCGGAATTCCGTAACCGTTCCCCAGGATGTTGATGAACCGCGCAACGGAATCGCTGGCAACCCCTGAGCGCAACTCACCATTGGGGTCGTCCGCCGAAAGCGAAAAACGATGGTTCGTGTTACGCGTCAACTGGAAATTGCCGTTGTAGAACAGCTTATTGCGCAGCACCGGGCCACCAATGGTGCCGCCCAGGTTGTGCCGCGTGAATCCGGTCGTGGTCGGTGCCGACGCCCACTGCATGCCGTCATCATCGAACGTGTAGGACAACCTGCCAGCTGTACGGTTGTTCCCGCGCGCCGTGCTCATCGACACCTGGCCGCCGGCAAAACCGCCACGTGATGCGTCGAACGTGCTGGTGGTGACCTGCGTCCGCCGAATGCCTTCCTCCGCTATCTGCAGCCCGCCGTCACCCACGATCATGCCGTCGATTACGATCTGGTTCAGCAGATCGCTCATGCCCGCAACCGAAAAGCCCATGCGGCCGGACAATGAATCGAGACCGGTGCCAACCACGCCAGCCGCCAGCAATGCGAGTGTGTTGGGATCCAGATCCGGCAGCGGCAAACGATTCAGCATTTCCTGCGGCAGCTCGGTCGATTGCTCAGCCGTCTGACCGCGTCCAGGCGGCGGCCGAGTGGCCGTCACCTCGAGTGTCGCCATCTGGATCGCCTGCGGCTGCAGCGTGATGTTGGTCAGCAGCAGCTCTTCATCGCCCTCGCGCAGTACCGTCTGTACCGCTTCCGCCATGCCGATGAACGAAACGCGCATGACATAACGGCCGCCGCCATCCGGGAAATTGAGCATGTACCGGCCATCTTTGCCGGTCAGCACCGAACGCGTGATCTCGGTCTCGACCGACATCACGAGCACCCGCGCGCCTACCACCGGCACGCCGTCAGTGCCAATGATCTTGCCCGTGATGATATCGGCACCCTGGGCTGACACGGCCACCGGCATCGCCAGCAGAATTGCTACCAAAACCGCACGCAAACGCGAAAATCCAACACCCGCGAGTACCGGCATGGAAAAGACAGAACGAAGAAAACTCACTGGATACCCATCCGCATCAAGTAGGAATGAACGTTACTTAGACACCGCTTGAAGCCTTGTCGTTAGTCTGCAACTCCATGTTCTGCAGGCGATAACACCAGCCAGGTATGGGGAAAACGACGTACGATTCGAAGCGCCATTCGCACGCGCGCCTTCAATACCGGAATTCCAGGTGCGCCGCCCGCTCCGGATCGACGATAGTATTAGTTGCGACAGAAAAGATTTCTTGATTTTCGATTGCGACCCGTCAAAGAACGAGGAATCCCCCGCAAGTTGACCGGCGAAGTATTCACTTGGGTGAGGTGCTGGCAGCGCCTTGGAGTTTGCAGCGCGTAGACCGGGGCGGTTGGGAACGCGGAACAAGGAATGTGGAATCAAGGATCGTCGCAACAAAGGAACGGCATCATCCTGACCTGCGTTCCGGTCCCGATTCCCATCCGTATTCCCAATTCCGTATTCCCCATTCCGTATTCCCCATTCCGTATTCCCGACTTGCCAGCAGCCGTTCTGCACCCCACACGCATCCTGCCCAGCGCCCCAATGCTGAAGGTGCCTTATAGTCCAAAACTCCGCCCGCGGCCCATGCGTCCTTGGGGTAGCAGCTCACGCACTTTCTTCATTTGCTCCTCACTCAAGACCGCGCGCAGTGCCTCTACCGCGTTCGTGCGATTGTCGCGGACCTTCTCCATCAATGACCGCATTTGCTGCCGTTGTTCTTCGGTCATGTCAGAGGGGCGAGTACCGGTGCCACGGAATTTGGCGAGCTCTTCGACCAGAGTTTTGTTCTTTTCATCCAGGCTCTTTGCGATCGGTTCGAGCTTGGCGATCTGTTCGCTGGTCAGTGCCAGGTCGGCTTTGTGCTGAACCACGATCTCGATGACGTTCTGCTGCATGGCGCTGTCCGGACGCATGCGCTGGCCGCGTCCGCGCTGGGCCGCTGCGGCTGCAGGCAGCATCAAGAGCGCGATGATTGCAATCGACTTCCTCATTATTGACTCTCCGGGTTTCCGCCGCATCAGCGCGGCTTCAGGAGATAGAGTTGATTGCGGGCGTTCCTGTTAAATCGAATCACGGTTTCGGTACGATTCGAAGCACGTTGCCATCCAGTCTCAATTCGGCGCGGGCAAACCGCGCATTGAAGGTGCGCGACTCGATTCGCACAGATCGCAATTCGGTGGGGCTGCCAGCCTGCAGTTTTACTTCCTGACCATCGGCCGTGATGCGCGCGTCACTCGGGATGATGGCCTGGAGCTCTTCCGCCGCACGGTCCTGTACGACCGGTGTGTTGAATTCGGCATTGGCCAACTGGCCGGAGCAGGCAATGACCCAGCGCGTGTGCAGGATCATGGTCGCAGATGCCTGCAGGAGGTTTTGGGGATCGATGCCGCACCAGCCAATGCTGCGGTTGGGCAGTTCCGACGTGCTGATTACAACCCGCATTCCCGGCGCCGCCAGAATGCTGTCGGCCTTGGCGCGCCGGCTTGCGCGGAGCCGGTCGAGATTCGAGGCAGCTGCGTTCGACAGCCGAGGATAGTCCTCGCGTTTTTCCGCCTCACCACGCAAGCGATCCTGCTCCGCCCAGGCACCGGCTGCGCGCGCCAACAGATCGTGCAACAGGATCCGCTCACTGCCGAGTTGCTGCTTCCAGCCCGGCCCAGCCAGTCGATCCAGCAGCAACGCCTGCGCGGGACCGGTGCGGTAAAAGCGAATGCGCAGACTGGTCGCTTCACGGGTGAACCCGCCGAGGTTTTGCAGCAGTTCCGCGGGCGGCTGGTCCACAGGTTTTCCATCGAATGCGTTCTGCATGCGCAGCAGCGCATACTCGGCAAGTCCCTCATTCAATTCCGCTTTCGCCTCGAATTCAGCGAATTGCAAACCCAGCCTCCGATGGCGCGCCGCACGGACCGCGCTGAATTCACGGACGCGCAAGCGCGCGTCTTCGAGCGATCCTGCGGTCAGCGCCGCAGACAGCAGTCGCGCCTCGAGTGAGAACTGCGCCTCATTGATGGAGTCGAAGACCGGATAACTGCTCACCAGGAACGAGTTCTCACCCTCACCGAAATAACTCCCGGCGGACCGCGAGCTGCCCTCGAACACGTGAAAGGCCTCATGCGCCGCGATTGCTACCAGGGCGCGTTCGTTCATGGCATCCACCGAGACCTGTGCGACCATGCGCCCGCCGAATTCGGTGCTGGTGCTGGCTGCTCGCAGTGCGTCCTGCGCGCGAAAGCCGACACGCGGCAAGCCATCGATCGCAAGGAAGCCTTCCGGCAATGGGCCGCGCCAGTTCACCAGAGCATGACCGCGTCCGGGTAATACGAATAAATAGGGCAATGTGTCCGGTCGAAATCCCGGCCAGATGTCGGCACGTTCGCGCAGCTCAACCAAACGTTGATGCACGCGCTGCACTGCATGCAGATCGCTGTTCGCTTGCTGCGCCGCCGCCGAAGCTGATACCAGGACAGCGGCCAGCGTTGCACGCAGGATGCACCACGGGCGGAACGCCAGCGTTTGGCGCTTCATGAAAGCCTCCGATGTGTTCTAGAAAGTCAGGAAGAAGGAGCGGCCCGCGGACGAGGTCGCCAGGAAATGCCGTTCAGACGCAGGTTCACCGCAAAATCGATCCCGCCATCGGATCGCAGGAATAACAACTCGTCCTGCCGCTGCTGCAGCCGCTCAGGCGGCACGGCGCGGCCCTCAATGCTGGCACCCAGCACGGTGCCGTTTACCATGGTGACGGTAAATTGGCCGGCCGGGTCTTCGGCCTGGATGCGCACGAGTCGATCGCGCAGCCGAGCGATGGGTACAGCCGGCGCCACCGCCGCCGGCAGAACCAAAGCAAATGCAAGCGCGAGCGCACTTACCGTCATCATGCCGGGCAACATGCTCGCAGCAAAACCGCGTTCGGTTCGCTGCACGATCAAACGTCGCACGCGCGCCAGCAACTGGCCGTCCGTCAACGCCAATGCAGGAGCCATGACGCGACCATGCCGCACGCTCTCCATGCGCTCGAGCGCACGGGCGTACACGAGCGGACTGCCGCAGACCCGCACCGCCAGGTCATCGCACGCCTCTTCACGCGTCGCCCGCGAGGTCGCGATCAGGTAATCCATCGCCGGGTGATAAAAGAAAAGGACTCCGAGCATTGCTTCGGCGACGTGCAAGACATAATCACCGCGCTGCACATGCGCGACTTCATGCGCGATGACCGCTCTCAGTTGCTCCGGCGTTAGCGTAGCTTCCAGTTCCGACGGCAGGATCACCGTCGCGCGCGTCCAGCCCAGAACACCGGGCGATGACAACGCGGCCTGCACCGCGGTTATTGGTGTGCGCACGCCCAAAACCGCGCGAACCTGCTGCACCACGGGCTGCAAGTCGCCCCGTTTCCGGGCGCCACGCAGCATTGAACGGACTCCTCGCCACTCACGCATCAGCCGCAGACCAAACCACAGAACTCCAACCAGCCACAGCGCGCTCAGCCACGCGGCTGAGCGATCGGCAAAGCGCAACGCTTCAACCAGGAACGGTCGCTCACTGACCGCAGTCGACGCGAGCAGCGCCGGTGTGCTGGCACCACGTAACTGCGGAAGGATGGACGGTACTGAATCACCCGCGGCCTGCCACGACTGCTTGAGCGCGTACGCTCCAGCCACGAACAACAGCACCAGCGCAACCTGCGCAGCCTGCGCCACCCCCTGCCTGAGTGCCGGCCGCCAGCTGCGCCCATGACCCAACAGCACGAACACGCCGGCGGCGATCAGCGCGCCCTGAACCAGCGAAAGCATCAGCGCCCAACCCAGCGCACGGGCCCACCACACGGTTTCGCTCACATGCCCTCGAGCTGGTCCAGCAACCGCCGAATTTCCGCGAGCTCCTCACGAGTGGCCGGCTTCACCGATAGCGCGCCCAGCACCAAAGCGGACGCCGAGCCGCCAAACGCACGGTCCACCAGGTCGCCCACCAGCGCATTCTGCGTGCGCTCCTGCGCGACCGCGGCCTCGTACACGTGAGTCCGCGCACTCTCATCCCGCAGCACCAGCCCCTTCTCGTGCATGATCTGAAGAAGCTTCAATGCCGTCGTATAACCGACCTCCCGCTGTTCGCCCAGCACCTCCTGCACCTCGCGCACTGTGCTCGGCCCGCGCGCCCACAAGACGCGCAGGATCTCCAGCTCGGCATCGGTCGGCAGTCGTGTATGGGTCATGGGCGGTAGTCTACTACGACAACCTTCGTAGAGTCAAGACCCGCCACAGAGGACCATGCGCGTTCGGCTCACAGTCACGGCCGTCGCACTCTCGACGGGATTGGTTGCGTGCGCGGATTCAGGAACGCAGCCGGAGCAGGAGGTCCGGCTGCGAACGGCGCCGGTGTATTCGGCGGGCAACGTGATCGACGGTGAGTACATCGTGGTACTCAGGGAAGGTGAGGACCGCGGTCCGTGCTGGCGATCACCGGCATCAACCCGCGGTTCGTGTACACGGCGGCACTGAACGGCTTCGCGGCGACATTGAATGCAGGACAGCTCAATGCACTCCAGCACAACCGGGCGGTGGATTATATCGAGGCTGATCAGGAAGTGACGCTGGATGCCACGCAGAGCGTGACGGCGGGTGGCGGTTTGTGGGGACTGGATCGCACGGATCAGCGCAACCTCCCGTTGTCCGGGACCTACACGTACAAAAGCGACGGCCAGTGCGGTTCGAGCGTATGTGATCGACACCGGCACCAAAACATCGCATTCACAGTTAGGTGGCCGGGCCTCGAATCCGTATGACGCACTGGGTGGCAATGGCCAGGACTGCAATGGTCATGGCACGCATGTAGCCGGCACGATTGGCGGCAGTACGCATGGGATCGCGAACGCTGCATTGCTGCGCGGCATTCGTGTGTTGAACTGCAGCGGTTCGGGCTCATACTCCGCGATCATCGCGGGTGTCGATTGTGTGCGTGTCAATCGCATCAACCCGGCGGTTGCCAACATGTCGCTGGGCGGTGGCTTCTCGAGCGCGTTGAACAGTGCCGTGAACAACCTGGCCAGTTCGGGCGTTTACATCGCGGTTGCAGCGGGGAACAGCAATGCCAATGCGTGCAACTACTCGCCGGCCAGCGCAGCTTCGGCAACGACCGTTGCTTCATCGACCAAGACCGACGCGAAGTCATCGTTCTCGAATTACGGCAGCTGCGTCGGCATGTATGCGCCCGGCTCGTCGGTCCTGTCCGCCTGGATCGGCGGGACCTCCTCGACCAACACGATCAGCGGCACATCCATGGCATCGCCGCACGTCGCGGGCGTGGTCGCTCTCTACAAAGCCGTAAATGGCAACGCGTCATCCTCGACCATCGACAGCTGGATCAAGAACAACGCGACCCTGAGCAAGATCACCGGCAACCCGTCAGGCACGCCGAATCGCCTTCTGTACAAGTCAACGCTGTAGCGTTGAGCGAGGAGCGAGGAGCGAGGAGCGACGAGCTACTGCGGCGGCGGGTACGTGTTTGGAAGGATCACTCCAACCAGATGCGGGCCCGCGCTTGACTGCGCTGCTCTAACGAGCACGTGCCCGCAGACGCTGTTGCTCGTCGCTCGTCGCTCCTCGCTCGTCGCTTGCCGCAACGCTATCGGGGAACTAACCGCAGCACTCGGTCGTCGGCTGGAGCGGGATCCCCGCGTCCGTCCCAGTTGCTGGTCGTGAAGTAGATATGCCCGTCAGGTCCAATTACGACGGCCCGAAGGCGTCCGAGGTCTTCCTTGAAGAGCGCGACATTACGAACTACGCGATACCCGAGTTCGGTTTCGTTGGCGGGTTCGATCACGACGCGCCGGAGTTGCTGACCGCGAAGCGCGGCCACGAAGATGTTGTTCTTCCACGCGGCGATCGGTCCGTTGTAGATGGCCAGGCCGGCCGGCGCGATGCCGGGATTCCAGACCGCGATCGGCCGGATCGAGCCATCCTCTTCCTCATCGCCGGCGACGTCGGGCCAGCCGTAATTCTTGCCTGGCAGGATGACGTTCAGCTCGTCGTTGTTGCGTCGGAACCGCTCATTGGGGAACCCGCTCGGTCCATGCTCGCTCGCGATCAGGCGTCCACTTTCCGGATGCCACGCGAGCCCCTGCACGTTGCGCACGCCATACGCGTAGACCGGCGAATTCGGAAAGGGATTGTCCGCGGGTATCGTACCGTCCGCATTGTATCGCAGGATCTTGCCCGCCAACGACTGCAGGTCACGCGCATCGCCCGGATCACCAGCATCACCAGTTGCGACGTACAGCTTTCCGTCAGGACCGAAGTCGATGGCATCGCCCGCGTGGAACTCGGCAGCTGGAATGCCATCGACGATCACAGTTGGATTGACGCCGCTCCCGTTCTCCTCCGTAAATCGAATCACGCGATTGAGAATGCGCCCGCTGTCCAGAAAAGTGCCGACCACGAAGAGCTGCCGGTCCGCCTCGAACCCGGGGGACAGTGCAATCCCCATGAGTCCCGCCTCACCCGCCGCCGCAACATCAAGCGAAGCCCACGGCTGCACCCGAAGCTGGCCATTCGCGAGGACGCGGATACGCCCCGGCCTCTCCGTTACGAAGATCCTGCCGTCCGGCGCAAACGCGAGGTCCCACGGCACTGCGAGCCCAGTAACAACCGTTTCGTATGCAATCCCCGGCTCTCCCCCTGCGGACGCACGCGGCGGCTGATCACTCCTATCGCAAGCACCAAGCGCAAGCGCGAGCCCAACACCCGCACAACCCGCACAAGCATTCGAGTGAATTTGAATTCCAAATTTGAATTCGAAATTGCGGTGGAAGTAGTTCAAATTAAAATTGAATTCGAAATTGAATTTTCCTGCGCCCCGGGATTGGAATCAGCTGCTCACAACGCCTGCTTGAGTGCACTCTGCAGCAGCGGATCGCCCGTCGTCACCGGCCCGAGGTGCCGCCACACGACCTTCCCATTGCGATCGATCAGAAAGGACGCGGGCACACCCGGGATCGCGAATGTATGACTCACCTTCTCCGCGGGATCTCGCAGGATCGTATAGGTGAGCCCGAATTCCCGTACGAACTGATCGACTGCGCGATCAGCGCTGCCATCATCGACGCTCACGCCTACGACGTGCAATCCGCGGCTGGCGAGCTGCTGATGCAGCTGCTGCAGTTCAGGCAGCTCCTTGCGGCAGGGGATGCACCACGTAGCCCAGACATTGAGCAGCACGACTTGTCCGCGTAAACCAGCCAAGGAGACCGATTCACCATTCAGCGCAGGCGCACTGTAGACCGGTGCTTCATCGCCGACCTGGCCACTGCTCGGCGGCCTCGAGCAAGCCAACGACAAACCAGCCAGCAGGATTACGAGTCGTCGCATTGGGCTACTGCAATGGCGCGGTGGCGACCCGCAGCTTCGCGGGTTTTCCGGGCTCGGTCCAGGCAAAGACAACGTGATCGCCGCTGATGGCGATGTGCGGAAACCCACTCGCGCGCTCGGCCGATCCCTGGGCTACGGTCGCGGCCGGTCCGCGCTTTCCTTTCGAGTCGATGCGGCGGACCCGCAGTTCGGCCTGTCCGCGGACTCGCTCCAACCAGCTCACCAGTGCATCGCCGTTGTCGAGCAACTGCACATCCACGCGGCCGGCCGGGTTGCCATCGTCGACGCGCACGGGCACACCAAAGCGCGCGCCTGCGTCCGCTGAAAAGGCGAGCTTTACCTGCGGCACCGAATCGGCGGCGGTGAACCACGCCACGGCGACGCTGCGTTCATTTGCGGCGACGGCTGGCCCGTTCACCGGGCAATAATTCACCTTCCAGTTGTCCGCGTGCACGGGCGCGCCCGCGGTCCACGCTCCATTCACCAACCGCGCTGCGTAGATGTCGCGAATCTCGTCCGCGCTACGGTCACGATATACCAGTACTGCACCGTCGCTCGTATTGGCCACAGCGGTCTGGCAACAATCACAGGCGCGGCCATCGACCTCGATCTCGTCGCCGAGTGTGCCGTCTCTGGCCAGTGTCGTGTAACGAACCGTCATCTCGCCATCTTCCGATTCACTCTTCTTCATTGCGTGCTTTCGGCCATCCAGCCACACCGCACCAAACCGGTCACCCAGCGCAAACAGCGATACGAAGCCGTGCTCGGATTCGGTGGCGTCACGATGCGGCTTGACCGCTGTGCTCCACGTGTTACCACCATCGGTCGAGGTCGTCATCATCACGTCGTACGAGTACTTGCCCGGGCCACTGCGTTGCAGCCAGTGGGCGGCGAGGCTGCCGTCGTCGAGACGTGCGAGCATCGGAAAGTCCGCCCAGTTGACGAACCAGTCGGAACCGGAGGCAATCGTGCGCGCGCTGGACAGTTCGTTGCCTTGTAACACCGCGAAGCGCAGCGCGTGCGTGCTGTCCGGCTGCAGCTCGATCCAGCTCACATAGACGCTGCCGTCGGGTGCGCTGAGCAGGTTGGGCTCGCCTGCGGAACCGGTCGCCGGTGAACTCAGATTCGCGACCGCCCCGATAGGTGGCGTATCGGCGGTTGTGGCTTCGCATGCAGCACACGCGATGATCGCGAAAACGCTGATCAGGCCTTGATGAGCACGGGTTTGGGATTTCATGGCTCTGCCACCAAAAAAAGGAAATCGCTGGATCGCTGCGTTTAAAATGCCCATGGCTTCACATCTGCGGTAGGGACGAGCCGATTTCCGCGATCTTTCTGCGGACGGCGGGTGTACCCGGGAGCGTGACCTTCCACCGATCCAAAGGAGCGTTATGAAAGTGGTTCGAATTGCTGCTTTGTTGACAGGCGCGGGGCTGGTCCTGGCCGCACCGAATGCTGCCACGACGCAGGGCATAACCGTCTCGCCCATGGTCGGCGCCTACGTACCGGCCGGCAGTTTCAGGGAGCTGCAGGCGCAAGCCGGTGAGCTGGAACGCGGCTCGACCCTCGGCCTCGGGTTAAACGTCGGACTGGGCATGCTGCGCGCGAGCCTGGCTTATGCCTCCGGCGCAACCATCAGTCGCGACGGTATCGACGGCGAAGAGGAAATCGGAGATGGCAGCGTGCTGGTCGGCGCCGCCGACCTGGTGATCCGTCCACTGCCCAAGCTGATCGTCGTACAACCGTACCTGCTTGGCGGCATCGGCTACAAGAAGGAAGACTATTCCTTCGATGACGACCCTATTGAAACCATCCCGGACGATGAGAAGACCGTTGTCCTGCACGCCGGCGTCGGCCTCGACATCTCACTCGGCAGGCTGAGCCTGGTGGGCGAAGTCTCGGACTTCATTGGCCGCAACAACGAAGACAAGTGGAAAGTTCACGACGCATTCGCCATGATCGGACTGAAGTTCCGCTTGTTCTAGCTCGTC
>JBBDWZ010000154.1:108401-129841 GCA_040902615.1 Gemmatimonadota bacterium
GTCTGGAAGGATCACTCCAACCAGACGCGGGCCCGCACTCATTGCAAAGCTCAAAACGAACACGTGCCCGCCGACCGCTTTAGCTCGTCGCTCGTCGCTTACTTCAACACTTCGTACTTCCAGCCGGCGACTTCGCCGGTGACCGCTACTTTGCCCTCGAGCGGTGCGGTGGCGTCCGCCGCGGGCGCGGCCACGGTGAATTCCTGTGAACCGACCGCTGTGCCATCCAGACCGAGCAGAATGACCTTGATCTTGAGCGGCGAGCCCGGTGCAGCTTTCAAGTTCTTGACCGTACCGCCAACCGTGGCTTGACCCTCCGATGATTGCGCAGAAAGCTCGACGATCTCGAACGGCATCTGATCGGCTTTCGTGAAATAATCGAGCGCCTTGGTCTGGAACGCATTCCGCTTCGCGGTATCCGCAGCGACCACGTCACCCGACAATTTGTACGCATGCGCGATCAGTGCATAGACCGTGGTGCTCGCCGGTTCAATTGCGAGGACGCGCTCGAACAGTTTTGCAACCTGGTCGTACATCGGCAGGAGTTGTTGGCCGAGCCTGTCCGCCTCTGCCATCTTCGCGGCTGCTTCGGCGGTCTTGGGCGGCTTGGCCTTGAGCAGCGTATCGCGCTGTGCCACGAGCGCGGTCCGCTCTTCCGTGAGCTTGGTTGCACGTGCGTAGTGCGACTGCGCCATGTTGTACAGATAATCACGCGAATGAGGGTTGATCTCCGCAGCTTTGGCGAAGGCGGCTGCGGCCTCCTCGTACTTCTCGGCCTGGTAAAGCTCGACACCCCTGGCGCCGACGATCTGCGCGATGTTGGACTTCGCCATATCGGCATAGCGCTTCCAGTTTGCTGCTTCCTCGGGCTTCAGCTTGTCCTTGAGCGGGCCATTGGTTGATTCTATTGCCTTCTCGAAGACGGCAATGGCTTTGTCGGCCTCGTTTTTCTGCGCGTACAGTGCGCCCAGGTTCATCTTCGCTTCCGGCCGATGCGGGTACAGCCGTTCGGCCAGCTCCATCTTGGCGATGGCTTCATCATTGTTCTTCTGGTCCATCGCGGCGATGCCGGCGTTGAAGGCTTCGACCCAGGCAACCTCACGCTCACCGGAGATGTCTTCCGCGTAACCGGGGTACAGTGTTTCGGCTTTCGTGAACGCCGAATCGGCGCCCATGAAATCGCCGAGACCCACGTACACCTGGCCGGCCATCATCCAGACTAACCCGTTTTCCGGGTTCTTGGTCATGGCAATCTGCAGGTGTCGCATGGCCGCTTCGAGATGCGGCTTCTTCTTTTCCGGCGTCTGCTGCAGCATTGCCAGGCCGAGGGACTTTTGCGCTTCCTTCGTTTCCTTCGTTTCACCCGGCTCTTTCTGAGCAAAGGCGGCGGATGGCATTGCCATCACGACGAGAAAAGCGAGGACGCGCCCAGTGAGCCGAGTCATCGGTACAGCCTCCTGATTGACTAAATGCGGGTAGTTGGGGCTCTGCCAATCGGTTACACGGCGAGTTGGCGAGAAGTTCACATTAATTAAGGACACGCGAATCTGGCAACCTGTGAAGACGGCCGGACCCAAACTCGAACCCCACTGGTCCGGTCGTTATTCCGACCCCCCCGATCCGTGCCCAAAGCCGGCTAGCTGGGTTCTTCCGTGGTGTGGGTGGTTGCGGCCTGGATGCCGGTCGCCACCTCCGGGATGATGCCGAGCTGGCGGTAGATCGGCCTGACCTGAGCCCGGAAATCCGGCAGTTTTCGGCCGAACGCGGCCGCGGCGATCAGGGAGATTGCAGCGCCGCCGGCAATCGTGGCGGGAGCGCCCAGCCGCTGGGCGACCCAGCCCATGAGCAGGCTGCCCACGGGTGCGGTCCCTATGTACGCCATCGTATACAGTGCGAGGATACGACCGCGCTTGTCATCATCGACAATGGTTTGCAGGAACGTGTTGCTGGCCGCCATCTGCAGCATCATCCCGAAGCCGGCCAGAACCAGCGCCAACATGGACAGCCACAACACCCGGGAGAAACTGAAGAGCAACAATGCGAGTGCAAACAGGAGCGCCGAGAACGTGATCACCTTGCTCAAGCCACGGACGCTTTCCCGTGATGCCAGGTAGAGCGCGGCGGCAAGCGCACCGGCGCCAGTCGCAGAGATCAGCAGTCCGAGTACTCGCGCATCGCCACCCAGAATCCGGCCGGCATAAATCGGAAGCAACACGCTGAACGGCACGCAGAGTAGCGAAACCACGGCAACCAGTAGCAGCACGGCTCGAATCGGTGGGAAGCTGAACGCGTAGGTGAAGCCCTCGCGGATCTGAGCAAACACCGGAGTCTTCTCGCCGGTCACGGATCGTCGTTGAATCCGCATGGCCAGAAGTGCCCACAACACCGCGCTGTAGCTCAATCCGTTCAGCAGGATGCAGACACCCTCGCCTACCACCGTGATCAGGATGCCGGCGATCGCTGGACCAACCAGCCGCGCTGCATTGAACATCGAGGAGTTGAGCGCGATGGCGTTCGAGAGATCTTCCTTGCCATCCACCATCTCGACCAGAAACGACTGCCGAACCGGGATGTCGAAGCCGCTGAGGCAGCCGAGCGCCACACTCAGCAGTACCAGGTGCCAGATCACGATCGTGCCGCTCAGCACCAGCGCGGCAAGCACCAGCGCCTGTACCATCATGAGCGTCTGCGTGATGATCAGCAGCCGATGCTTGTTGGCCCGATCCGCGATTGCGCCCGCCAGCGGGGCGAGTACGAAAGTGGGACCCTGCGCGGCAAATGAAACCAACCCGAGCATCAACGCGGAATCGGTCAGCCGATAGACCAGCCAGCCAACCGCCACCTGCTGGACCCAGCTGCCGATGACGGAGATCGATTGCCCAATGGTGAACAGCCGGAAATTGCGGTACTTGAGCGAACGGAGGACGGCGCGGGTGATTCCAGCCATGGAATGGCCAATCTACGTTCAAATGTTCTTAGTCGTAACTAGCGACTGGGCCGGCCACCATTGATATTTTAGGTATCTTAACCACAGCTATCTTGCGATGAATGGCCCACTTGGATTATCTATAGGCTGGTCGGATTCAATCCGGTATGGCTCCTGCACACTGGAGCTGGAGTAAAAAGGGTACCTGCCGCTGGCAAACTGAGCGTTCCCCGCGTTCGGACTGGCGGAAAAAGGATAGGCGTGTCACGCTCGACGAAGGGGTTTCGCGAGCAGAATTATCAGGAGTCATGAACAAGTTTTCAGCCGCCGTCGGGCTACTACTTCTGACCATTGGGTCAGCTGCCAAAGCGCAATCGCTGAGCGGTTCGCGCGCAGCCATGATTCGTCAAAATTCCGTTGCGCAGCAACAGGATTACACGTTTCTCCGGAACTCCAGCGAGGTCCGTTCGTTCGTCGAGCGCGGGCTGCTGGTCTCGGTCCGGAGCAATGACAACGTCAAACTCGAAAAGGTCTCTTTCCCGTATGCCCGGCCCGAGCTGAGGCTCTTTGTCGAGCGTCTGGGCGCGCAGTACAGGAACGGCTGTGGTGAAAAGCTGGTGGTCACCAGCCTGACGCGGCCGCTTTCCAAACAGCCGGCCAACGCGCATGAGCTTTCGGTGCATCCGGCCGGTATGGCGGTGGACCTTCGTGTCAGTCGGAAGGCATCCTGCCGTCGCTGGCTGGAGGGCACGCTGAAGAGCCTGGAAGCCGATCATGTGCTCGAAGCCACGCGTGAGCGGAGCCCGGCGCACTATCACATTGCAGTTTTCCCCGCGGCCTACAAGCGACACGTCGCCAGCGTAGCAGGTCCTTCCGCAGTCAAGTTGGCCTCGACCGGAAAGAAAATCGCCCAGGTCAACGGCGGTGCGAGCCACGCGTCGATCATTCCGACTCGAGGATCGCAGGTCAAAGCCAGCGGCGACACCTATATCGTCAAAAAGGGTGACAGCCTCTGGTCGATTGGGCGGAAATTCGGGGTTGAGGCCGGCGTTTTGAAAAAGGCGAATGGCCTGGCGACCACGACGTTGATGCCGGGAATGAAGCTGGTGATCCCGGGCGGCCGCGCGACCACCGGTGTGCCACCCAGCTGAGGGGCAACGAACGATCGGGTAAGTAAAACGCCGGCGGGAATCCCCTGCCGGCTTTTTTTTTGCCTGAATCAGCTGGTCGCGGCCAGCGCGGCCGCCAGCTCACCCGGCTGCTGCGTTCCGATCAGGAAACGCTGTCCATCAGGAATTACGACTTCGACTGCGTCCCGCCCCTTCACGCCGTAAACCCGCCAGCCGCGCCGCCACCTTCGCGAGCCGCTTCGAATCTCGGCTCGGCGCAGCTGCTCGCTCGGAATGTGACGGTGCTTGATCTGGAAGGGTGCCAGCCGCATGTAAAGCCCGCCACTGCGTACTTCGACTTCCAGCCGTGCCGCATACAGCGCAACGATCAGTACACCGAAACCTTTCAGGATGTAGAAACAGATCCCGAGCGCGACGGCATCGCGCACGACGATCGCGTCGTCATCCAGAAACACGGCCTCCACCATCACGTAAATGACAAAGGCGCTGGCGAGAACGGCAGGCGTGAGCAGCGCGGGCCACAGCCAGGTATCACGGAACCACTGAACTTCGCGGAAGAACAGCTCGCCTTCGAGCGATGCTGCTTTGGTTTTGCGCAGACGAAACACGGAAATCCCGAGAAACAGTTCAATCGGAATGTAATGCCTGCAGCAAGAGCGCCGGCCAAGCACGAAGGTTGCACGTTCGCATCAGCGTCACGGGGCAGCAGGGGGCGGCCCCGTGGATTCTCAACCAGCCCGGAGGAAGTACGATGGAAATGGAATCCCTGAAAGACCTGTATCTCGACGAACTGAAGGATGTGCTCAACGCTGAGAAGCAATTGCTCAAGGCGCTGCCCAAGATGGCGCGTGCGGCAACGCACGATGAGCTGCGCTCGGCGTTCGAGGACCATCTGAACGTTACCGAAGAGCAGGTCCGCCGGTTGGAAACCATCTTTGATGACCTCGGCAAGCCAGCTCGCGGCAAGAAGTGCCTGGGCATGGAAGGTCTGATTGCCGAAGGGAATGAAATGATGGAGGAGGACATGGAGCCGGAAGTCCTCGATGCCGCACTGATCTCGGCGGCACAGCGGGTCGAGCACTACGAAATCGCGGCGTATGGCACGCTGCGCACGTATGCCCGTCAGCTCGGCTTCGAGAATCACGCGGAGCTGCTCCAACAAACACTGGACGAAGAAGGCGACGCCGACAAACTGCTGACGCAGATCGCCGAAAGCAGAGTGAACGTGGACGCTGAAGTCGGTGAGTACGAAGACTAACAGGAAGGAAAATGGGCGGCCTCTTGAGCCGCCCATTACTTTTCAGGCCATGCAATTGAGAGCGATGAGTGACGAGCGACGAGGGACGAGTGCAGCGATTCGGATGCTGACGCATTTCGGGCTTGCGGCTGCATTCCTGGTTGTGGGTTGTGCAAGTGAAGACGGCCGCGCCGATAACGGTGCCGCGGCGGCAACCGACAGCGCTGCGGCTGCACCCGCTGCCGTGTCGGCACCGGTCGAAGTCGGTGATCCGTCACGCGCGCCCAATGAGCTCGGCCGCATCATGGTGCTCGAGTATCATTTGATTGGTGACAAGGAAGCGCGCTGGGAACGCCAGCGCGATCAGTTCCGCAAAGACCTCGAAGTGCTCTACGAGCGCGGGTACCGCCCCGTCACCATGTCGGAGGTGTTCGACAAGAAGATCGACCTGCCCGCCGGGTTGTCCCCCGTCGTCTTTACCTTCGACGATGCCTCGCCTTCGCAGTTCCGCTACATCGAAAGCAATGGAAAGCTCGAAATCGATCCGACCAGTGCGATCGCAATCTGGCTCGATTTTGCGAAACAGCATCCGGGCTGGGAAAACAAGGCGGTGTTTTGCATGCTCTCCGGTGCCGAAGCCGGCCGCTCGTTCTTCGGAAACAAGGACATCGAGGGACAAAAAACCGAATGGCGGCACCGCAAGGTGAAATTCCTGGCCGATCAGGGCTTCGAGCTTTGCAACCACACGCTCTGGCATGCGCAACTCTCGAAATACCCAGATGCCTTCGTTCAGGAGCAGATCGCGCGTTTGCAGATGGCGGTTGATTCGGCTGTGCCTGGTTACAAGATCCGGACCCTCGCACTTCCGCTCGGACTCTGGCCAAAGAACCGTGAGCTGGCGTGGAAAGGCTCGTGGACCGATCCCAAGAGCAAGCGCATCATCACCTACAACCATGATGTCGTGCTCGAAGTATCAGGCGGGCCGAACGTCAGCCCGCACGATCCCAAGTTCGACAGTCACAGTGTCGATCGCGTGCAGGTGACGCAGAACGACCTGGTCAGGGCGATGGACTACATGGAAAAGACCGGTACTCGCTATGTGTCCGACGGAAAGCCGGATGTGGTGGCAAGAAACGTGGCGGTGAAACCGGATTCCGTAAAATAGATCAGTTTCACCACGGAGATCACGGAGACCACTCAGCGAATCGCGTGCACTTCGAGTTCGCCGCTCGGAGACGTTTCATTTGAACGTATCGGCGTCGTGGAAGCCGGATTGAACCGGCAACGCTCCGTGATCCCTGTGGTCTCTGTGGTGATATCTCAGCGTTGCAACAGGCTGACGTTCCAGACCTGGAGGCGGCGCTCGCCGACGTCATCCTCCAGTGTGCTGTAAGCGAAGGTGCCGTGCATTGGCATTACGATCAGGTCCACCCGGGTACGGGCGAGCAGCGTGCCCGCCTTCGGGTCGATGACTTCGATGAGTGTGTCGAAGACTTTGTTGGGTTCCGGGTCAGGATTTTGCCCGATCGGTTTCCAGTTGGCGTCCGCCACAATTACAAACACATACAGTCGTCCCTGTGCATCGACCAACAGTCCGCGTAACCGGTTTGGTGGTTTGCGCTCCCGAGCATCTCCGGCGGGTTGGTTAGTCTCTCTCAACCAGTCGCGGTCAGCGGTGAGCTTCTGCGCACTCGTGCCATCCGGAAGCCAGCGCTCCAACACATAGTTCGCAGGGCTGAGACTCCAGCGATTTCCGTTCGGCCCGATGGCAACATGCCGACGCTGCTCGTCCAGGCTCGAGCTGCTCGGCAGGTTGCCAAACGTTTTAGATCGTTGACCGGCGAGATCGAAGAAGGAAAGCGTCGTGACTTCAGCCCCGACGGTACCCTGCGTGGCGGCGAACAACTTGCCATCAGGTTCCGCCACCAGATCGACCACGCGGCCACCCAATTGGGTTGAGCGCTTGATCGTGTGGTCTGGTGCGATGACATGGTAGCGTAAGCCAGCCTCTACGGCGCGCACGGTGTCCTGCGCATCCACAACGAGCCGGGCTGTTCCATTGAATTCGCCAGGACCGCCGCCGCGCCGACCGATCGAGCGCACGAACTTCCCGCTACGATCGTAGACGAAGATCTCACCGATGAACGGGTCAGACGATACCAGGAATTGACCCCGCCCGGTCCTCACTACATAGGCAAGAAACCCGAATCCAGCCGGATCGTCGGCATTGCCGAGCCGCGCAACTGCCGAAAGCTGCACCGCACACTTTGCACAGGCCGGTGTTGCGGGAATCGATACGACTTTCTGGGCAGGCACTCCGGCTGTCCATGTGAGCAACAGCACGCTCACGTAACCCAAATCGCGCAGCATGCCAGCCTCCTAAGACATTCGTGGAATACGGTCGACCAGGTCGATCACACCCTCTTCGCGCAACACCCGCATGCCCAAACGCTGATCGGAAACGCCGGGCCTCAGAACAAAGTCGAATGACAGCGTTCCCTCAGCTTCATTCGCCTCGAAATGCCGGAACTCTACGCCGTCCGTGCCAGCAAGTGACTCGGCAAGCTCGATCAGATGCGAGGAGACAAAGAACTGGCCGTACCGGCTCCGCGCCAGACCACCCAACACGGCATCCGCGGCATCGATTGCGTCCTTGAGGTTGGTGCCCATGAACGGTTCGTCCATGATCGCGATGACGCGCTGGCCATCGACGGTTGCAGCCACGATCTGTTTTATGCGCAACGCCTCGGCGCGGAAGAAGCTGATGCCCTGCATGAGGTTATCGGTCACCGACACCGCAGTGAAAAACGCGTCGCAGGGACAAAAGCGCAGACTCCGCGCAGGCACGGCCATGCCGATATGAGCGAGGTACAGGCTGACGCCGAGACTGCGCAGGAAAGTCGTTTTGCCGGCCATGTTCGGCCCGGTCAGGAACAGGAGCCGCCGTGGATCGCGTAGCGCCAGCGAATTCGGTATCGCCTCGGTCAGGAACGGGTGGTACAGGCCGTCGGCCACCAGGTCAGCGTGCTCTTCATCGATCTCTGGAAGCGTCCAGCCACAGAGCCCCATTACATCGGCTAATGCGACCAATGCATCCAGCTCGAACGCCAGCTGCATGAGACGCATGATCGATGGCCGCTCGTCATGCCGGAATCTGCGATCGAGACGCAGCACCGTTCGGAACGACGGGTCCTCGTGATCCTTGTACGAAGTAATTGCAGCAACCAGGTCGTGACTCGTGGCCGTTACTTCCGCCAGCAGCATTGCCACCTCGCCGGGCACGCCGGCTTTCTGGGATGCCACAGCCAGCCCGTGCAGCCGCTGAATAAGGTGCGTGGTGTGTTCCACGCCCCGACGAATGTGGAAGTACTCCTTGACCTCGCTGATGCGCACTTCCAGCGCTTCGAGCAGCCATTCGAAGTTGTTGACGGTCGTGATGATCGGCAGGCCGGAGTGGACGTAGCGCTCGAGGGCGGAAATCGTGCCTTCGTTCGGCAGTGCGCCGAAAAGTTCGCGGTGGTCACGGATGAATCGCAGCGAGTCCTGCACGCCGGCAATGCGCGCCGCGCTGCGCCAGGGCCGTCGCAGCCGGTTCCGCAGCGCGGTCGAGCCGCCGTACGTTCGCGTGCGATTCAGGAAGCTGAAGAGACTCTGTGCGCCGCCCGACGACTCGAAAACCTCGAGATCACGAAAGGTCGTGCGATCGATGAGCAGCTCATCATCCGCCGGCGGAGCTTTCTGCTTCGCGCCATTGGCACGCACATGCGAGACCGGCGTCAACAAACTACTCATTCGCGGCGATCGCGCATTCGAGTCGAAGCGCTCACGCTTCGGCGCCGCGATTCGCCCAGCGGGATGCCAGGTAGAGCAGGGATATCACCAGCATCGACCAGAGCATGAGTGCGATCAGCCAATTGGTGACCTGGGTCACGGGACTGAGATAATCCAGGCCCCGCCACTCGAATGCGATCATCCCAAAAAGGGCGGTTGCTGCGCCGAGCGGCGCGCTGATCAATGGGTCGAGCACGTACAGACCCGAGTGCAGTAATTCCAGACCGATATTGACGAGCATCACAGCGGGCCAGATCCCGATAAACCAGTGCAGTGGTTTGTCAGTGAGAATCGGCAACAGTGAGAAGAGGCCGTAAACCAGCAAACAGCCAACGAGCAGACCGAGCAGCGCGAGCGTGCTCAGGACCGCGCCGGGAAACACCAGTGCTCCGACCAGTTTCAACGTGCCGAGAGTCAACCCAAAAGCGAGTACGAGCCAGATCCCGCCCGCAATGATCTTGGCAAAGTCGTGTGCGACCTGATCGACCGGCAGCCATCGGTGATACGTGCGGCGGGTCCTGGTCTCACCCTGCCAGATGAAGAGCGGCCAGACCATCGCGGAGAATATGAGAACCGGAATCGGTGCAGTGTCGATCCCGTAATTCCAGGTTTTCTCCTGCAACAACGGACTCACGCCGGCGGCGATGATGACCATGAGCAAAGTGAAGCGCTTGCTCATATCGATCAGCCGGAACTGGTTCAGGATCACAGTGCGATAATTCGGAATGCGCGCACTGGGTGCGGGCGCGAAGAGCTGGATCGTGCTCATGCTGATTTCCGCGAATTGACGAAGTTCGAGGCCAGGCAGACTGCGGTGATCCCGATCCCCAGCCAGAGGATGGTCGCAAAGATCCAGGCGCCGTATTCCGGATTATGCCCGGATGCCGACAAGCCGGCATATCTGAGCCATGGCTGCATGACGTACGCGCCATTCAGAGCCACCATCAGGCCGAATGGGCCGCGCATTACCAGATCGATGAGGCCCTCCACTGGTATCACTCCGTAGCTGTCGGCCAGCACGGTGATGCCGACAAAGCTCGCCGTGAGGCCCACCATCCATTCGAGTGGACGATCGGTCAGCATGGGAACACACGACACCAGTAAGTAAACGATGAGTGGACCGGTGAAGAAATTCAGCCAGACCAGCATCGACGGATCGGTCACGAGACCGCTCACCGGTGACATCAGCGCAGCAACCAGCACGGGAATTAGAACCAGTGCCACGCTGAGCATCAGGTAGACGGCGCCAGCGGCGATCTTCAGCAAATCATGCGTGAGCTGATCGACCGGCAGCACGCGATGGTAATTGCGGTGACGCGGACCCTGACCCCGCCATACCAGCGGCGGGAACGCGAGTGCACCGAGCAGCATTCCGGTCAGCGGCAGGTAATCGTGAGGAAAGGCCAGCTTTGCGATGCGCGGATCCATGCCCAGGAACAGCACCGCCGCGCCGCCCATCACCAGCATTCCCAGCGAGGAGCCACCTGCCTGGTGGATCAGCTTTAACTGCTGCTGGAAGACGCGTGGCAGCCTTGGCTGCCGCAAACTGCGCACGACCGCGCGCGTCTGGACCTCGGGGGCAATGATGTTCATGGTCTCACTCGTACATGCTGAGCAGCGCGAGCGCCGCATCCTGGAACGTGAGCGGCGCGATGTCACGCACGAACGCGCCACTCATTGACAGCTTGCGCAGCACTGCGCGCTCGTCGCCCCAGACTGTCCACTGGAATTCACGCTGGCTGTCGTTGCGGCGCAGCAGAGAGCTGCCCAGCGTTGCCGTGCTGCGCCAGCCATCCGGCACTTCCACCGTGTAGCGCCGGAGATGTCGCGCCAGATCGTCGCGCGTGACCTGCGCAATGACGCGCCCGTCACGCATTACGCCGAGGTGATCGGCCAGGCGATCCATCTCGTAAACCAGATGCGTCGCCACGATCACTGTGGTGGGATTGTCGGCGATATGATCGGCCAGAAGACCGAACATGCGGTCACGCGCGAGGGGGTCCAATCCGTCGGTCGGTTCGTCGAGCAACAGCAGGGCAGGGCGATGCGCCAGCGCCATCACCAATTGCACCCGTCGAGCCTCACCCTTCGAGAGCTTCTGAATTTTGGTATTCATGCGGAGCGCAAATTCCGCGATCAGCTGCTCCGCGTACGGATCATCCCACGCTGGATGATAGGCGGCGTGATGATCCAGCATCTGCCGCACCGTCATCCACTCGAACAGGTCGGTGTGACGCTCCGGTACAAAACCGATGTTGGCGCGTACCGCCGCACCTTCATCCGGATCGCGGCCAAATACCGTGATGCTGCCCGCATCCTGCTGACACAAACCGAGCATCACCCGGAACGCCGTGGTCTTGCCCGACCCATTCGGGCCGACCAAAACGAAAAACGCGCCCTCGGGCACGGTCAACGAAAAGCCCGACAGCGCTACCTTATCGCGAAACTGCTTGATCAGCCCATCGGTGCGCACCGCCAGCGGACGCCCCTGGATCAAGCGCGGGACCGTCGTCATCCAGTCGCTCGCTTCCCATCGTGCTGCAAGTTCGACATCGAATGAATCGCGTCGATCAGTTCGGTCACGGTGAGTCCGCTCCGGTACGCGTCGCGCAGCGCCCGCTCGGCTACCGAGCTGGCCAGCTTGTCACGATCAGGCTGTGAAGACAGCGCTTCCGCTACAAAGGTTCCCTGCCCGCGCCGCACGTAAACCACGCCGTCCCGTTCCAACTCGCGATACGCCTGTTGAACCGTGTTCGGGTTCACCCGCAGATCGGCCGACAACTGCCGCACCGATGGCAGCGGCTCGTCCGCCCGCAGCGTCCCGATCACTATGGCCCGACGGATCTCATCCATGATCTGCACATAGATCGGCCGGTCGTCGTTTTGGGTGATGGAGATAATCACGTCAGTGGTCTCCTAGTGTACCAGTCTGCTAGTACAGTAGAACCTCAGTCGTGGGCGTCAATGCTCTTATGGCCAGTTCAGGAACGGCGTGGTCGCTTGGCCCGCTGTGGGGTCTCTGTCCGTTTCTTTCGGCGTGCCTTCGACTTTGGCCGTCGCGCGATTTGAGCGACGCGTCGCCAGACCGATTGTGCGGCGTTAGTGCCCTGGTCGGCTACCCGGCCGATGAGCTCGGTCAATCGCTCACGGATCGGCAGGGTGCTGCGCACGGCGCGCAGAATGGTTTTGTCGATTTCATCAGGACCGAAGCCGAGCTGGGAGCCGAGTCTTTGGAGGAGCACATTGTCGGAGGGGTCACGGCCGCGGGCGAGGGTCAGGGCAGCGCCGAGGTCGAGTAGCTCATCGCGCTCGGTTGGAGAGAGTGCGGCCATCGCGCGATTGGCTGCTTCGGAAAACAGATCCCCCTCGCGGTCTGACTCGATCGCATCCACCACAGCGTTACGCAGCCAGGGCATTGCAGTGTGCACGTTTTCCGGAACCAGGCCTCGGACCTCGAAGCCAGCCTTGGTGCCGAAATGCTCGATGGCGGCGCGGCCGAGCGCTATGGTGGAGATGTAGTTGAGTGCGCCGGCAACTGCGGCGCCTGCGCCGGGCAGCAGCCGGGCAAATCCCTTCCGGGCGACCTGACGGGCGAGGACGTTGGTGACGGCTTTGCCGGCCCCGGATCCACCAAAGGCCGTGGCGGTCGCGGCGATGAAAAGATTGCGGGTTTCCCGGGTCGGGTTTTCCGGCCATTCACCAAAGAGCGCGGCGATCTCGAGGACGAGGTCACGCTGCTGCTCGGCGACGAAGCGCCAGTCGGCGACCAGGCCGAGGGCTGCGAGAGCGGTGCCCATCCCTGGGAGAACTGCTGGGACAGTAGTCACGGCGCCGATGGCGGCGGTTCTTCGTGCGCGCTCGCGCGTGCGGTCCCAGGCGATGGCCACGGGGTCGACGGTGTCGCTTTGCGCAATCAGGCGGGCGGCCGATTCTTCGATCTCGGATTGCAGGTCGTCTGGTACCTCGAGCGCACCCGATATGGACTGCTCCAGGCGAAGCGCGATCTGCTCACGCTCATCTTCGGTCAACGTAGCCAGGCGATCGAGCCGTTCCCGCAAGCCCAGCGCAGACTCTCTGGCAAACGCTCTCCAGCGCGGATCTTTAGTTGGCGGCATTCCTCATCATCCCTTCCTCCCGCCGCCCGCCCACGCAACCTGCGCGCCGGTTAGCGCGTAACGAAGTCAGGAGCACATCTTCCTGAGATGGCGGAGACCAGGCACGTGGTGATTCTTGGTGGCGGCTTTGGCGGTCTGTACTGCGCAAAGGCGTTGAGAAACACGCCAGTCCGCATCACACTGGTGGATCGCCGTAATTTTCACCTGTTTCAGCCGCTTCTCTACCAGGTCGCCACCGCATCGCTTTCTCCAGCCGACATCGCGCACCCAATTCGATCGATCCTCAAGCGACAGCGCAATGCCGAGGTCTGGCTCGCGGAAGCGACCTCGATCGATCCAGCTGCGAGGAAAGTGAAGCTCCTCGATGGCGAGCTCTCGTACGACTACCTGGTGGTGGCGACCGGTGCCACGCACGCCTACTTCGGCCACACCGATTGGGCGCAACATGCGCCCGGACTCAAGAGCATCGACGACGCCACAGAAATGCGGACCCGTTTCCTGCTGGCTTTCGAGGCTGCTGAACGCGAAGAGGATCCGGCCGCCCGCCAACGACTGCTGACCTTCGCGATCGTGGGTGCGGGGCCGACCGGCGTCGAGCTGGCCGGTGCCATGGCCGAAATCGCGCGCACCGTAATGCCCAAGGAGTTCCGCGCGATCGATACCAGCACTGCACAGATCATCCTGCTGGAGGCCGGACCGCGCGTGTTGCCGAGCTACCCACCCGATTTATCGCAGAAAGCGCTCGAGCAGCTGATCAAGCTGGGTGTCGATGTGCGGACGAGTGCGCTGGTGACAAAAGTGGAAGACGGCGCGGTGTCCGTTGGCGATGAAACGATTCCAGCGGAGAACGTATTCTGGGCGGCTGGCGTGGCGGCTTCACCGCTCGGTGTTTCAGTCGGTGCGCCGACCGATCGCGCCGGACGAGTGCTGGTGCAGCCGGACTGCTCCGTACCGGGACATCCGGAAGTCTTCGTGATCGGGGATCTCATGCATCTCGAGCAGGACGGCAAGCTACTGCCGGGTGTGGCACAGACCGCGATGCAGTCGGGTGCGCATACCGCGCGCAACATCATCCGCGATCTGCGAAATCAAACGCGCAAACCGTTTCGTTATTTTGATAAGGGCAACCTGGCAACCATCGGCCGCGCGGCCGCGGTTGCAGAACTGCGTGGCGGGCTGCACCTGTCAGGCTTTCCTGCCTGGTTCATCTGGGTCTTCGTTCACATCCTTTACCTGATTGGCTTTCGCAACCGCATTGTCGTGATGCTGCAGTGGGCCTGGGCCTACCTCATGTATCAACGCGGCGCACGTCTGATCACAGGCGACGCGGCGGTGCAGTTGTCCCGGGCCAGAACTGCGGATTGATCATGGTGTTTCTCGGCATTGCGCTCATGGTGCTGTCGCTGCTGTTGATTCCGCTCGGCTTGCCGGGTGCGTGGATCATGGTGGCGATCCTCGCCGCGGGCGCGATCTACAAAGTGGTTGGATTGCTTACGCTGGTGATTGTCGTTGCAGTTGCCGCGGTCGCGGAGCTGCTCGAGTTCGTGTTCGTGAAGCGCTTGAACACGCAGTATGGCGGCTCGAGGAAGGCGTTCTGGGGCGCGATCGTGGGCGGCATCCTCGGCGTCATTATCGGACTGCCCGTACCGATCCTGGGTTCGATTGTGGCGGGTTTTCTGGGGTCGTTTATCGGATCGGCCGCAGTGACTTTGGCCGAGACTCGCAACATCGACAGTGCCCGGCGAGTCGGCTGGGGCGTGGTCCTGGGCCGCGCCCTCGCCGCGGTCGTCAAAACCTTCGCCGGGCTGGTTATCCTCGTGCTCGGTGCGTTCGCCCTGCTGAACTAGTACCAGGAACGGCGGAATTTTGCTGGCAGCGAAACGGTACCGCGCACTGCGCGATGGTGAATTCCGCCACTGCCATCGTTGCGCACTGTAAACGCGCCGCCGACATCGTCGACGTCGATGCCGCCGGAAGAATCGCTGATCAACACGTCGCGCAGGGTCTTCGAGACGGTGATCTGACCCGAGCCGTCGCGGATATCCACGATACCCCCAATGTCGAGTGCATCGATTTCACCGGAGCCATCCGTGATCTTCAGATCGCCGCGGACGCCGGTGACCTTGATCTCGCCGGAGCCATCGTCGATAGTCAGGCTGCCGCGGATGTCATCGGCAACGATTTCACCCGAGCCGTCGGTGATGTGCACCGCGCCGAGCCCATAAATCTGGATGTCACCACTGCTGTCGTCGATTTCGGTGGCCAGGTTCTCGGGTACTTCGATCACCAGATCGAGACGGGCATACTCGCGGTTCCGCAGGTCTTTGTCGTTGTCATTGGAGTGAACCCGGACCTCGGTGCCGCTGCGAGTGGCCGTCAACTCGATCTCTTCCAGAAGACGGCGATCGGAAGCGCAGGCCGTGCCCCGCAGCCTTGCCTGCCGCAGACCCGGCTTGCCTTCTACGCGGAGCGTGCCCGACCCGGCACTGACATAGATGCGGGACGCGGCTGCCGCGTCGACCGTGGCCTCCCGCGTGGCACTGTAACGGCACTCATCGAATTGGAACGAGAGTATCGGTATGACTGCCAATATCATGTGCATTTGGACTCCTCGATGGTGCGGCGGGTTACCTGCTTGGACACCACTACGGAACCAATGGTTGGACGGTTCCACCCTTGCTGCTGCCAGGGGCCAATTACTACCATCGCGAGATGAGTGTATTTGGCTTCATAGTCGCACTGGTCGTACTGGGACCGTTGGCCAAGGCACTGGCAGATCGGATTTCCCGTGGCGGCCCCACCGCAGCCAGCGAGGCTGAACTCCGTAAGTCGTTGCGGGCAACCGAACAACGCCTGGCTGACACCGAAACCCGCCTGGCCACCGTCGAGGAGCGACTGGACTTCTACGAAAAGCTTCTGGCCAACCCAAAATCCAACTGACCCGGACTCAACCCTCTATCCTCGGTCCCTGATCCGCGATCCGCGATCCGCGATCCGCAACCTCACCGTGGCGGGTTGTTTTTCTTGAGCCTGATCTCCGAGTCGCCGATCGTGATCACGTATTCACTCGGCGTTTCGGCCACGCGGATCTGACTGCCGCCGCGTACTTCAATGTCGATGTCGCCGATCCGGCCTACGTAGCGCATGGTCCGATCGCCGGGAACGGTAATGACCGTATTTGAGCGCCCACCCGCGCGTCCGGGCGCCGGGCGGGTAGCTCCCACAACTGCGTTCAGTTCTCGATCCGCGCGAGCCAGTTCGGCCTGCAGTTGCGTCAGCTGTGCATTCTTTTCGGTCTGCTGGCGGCGCAACTGCTCGACCCACGTGCGGATCTGTTCATCATCGTTGCGACGCAGCTGATCGAGTTGCGCCGATTGCACGCGCTCCTGGCGCTGCAGTTCCTCGGTGAGTCTGCGCGCCTGCCCGAGTGAGTTTTCCCGTTCGCGAGCGGCCATGGCAAGGTTGCCGCCACGCGTTGGTTCCGCCCGGACCGCGCGGGACAGCGTCTGTGATCCGCGGCGAATGGTGAACTCGACGCGCTGACCCGGCACCACGGCGCCGAACCGGCGGCCGCCCTCCGGGCTCGTGATCAAGAGACCGTCAATTCGCGTGATCACATCACCACGCCGAATTCCCGCGCGATACGCTTCGCTGTTGGCATCGACGGAATAGATCTGCGGCGACTCTTCGAACTCCCACCTGACGGTTCCGTCATCCGGGGCAACCATGCTCCTGCAGTTGCCGCACGAGATGCTGAAACCGAACGAGGCTCGCGGCACCGACATGCGGGTTCGCGCGAGTGCACCTGCGCGTGCATCCGGCGGCGGGACAGGAGAACGTGGAACCGTCGTGGCTCCCACCGCGCCGGGCGGCAACGGCGAGCGCGGTGCTTGCGGCGTAGGCATTACTCCTCTGCCATAGGTCTGGGCTACGCGTGCGCCGCTTACATAATCACCGGGCGGAATCTGCCATCCCGGAACTCTGGAATCGGTCCGGCAAATCGGCGGCAGGTCAATGAGGCGATAGCTCTGCGGTTCACCATTCCGGCGGATCACCACAGTGACATCTTGGCCCGGCTTCAGATTGTGAAATCGAGTGCCACCGGCGTGGGTAGTGATGAGTGCGCCATCAACGCTGACCAGTACATCGCCTGGGTGAATGACTTCCGACGCGGGTGAACCTGACGCGACCGAGGTGATACGTGGCTCGGTGCCAAACAGGATCGGCTCGCCTCGACCGGGTGCAGTAAACACGCAATTGGTGCAGTTCAGGCCGCTGATGCCGAGCCAGCCGACGGTTTCACTCTCGCTGCAGCTTTGTGCCGGCCGCATGGTGGACGGGCGTGGTGTTTGTGCGCTCACCGCAGTCGCGGCTCCTAGCAACGCCGTGATGAAGATCATGCGTGAAGCGACGCTTGCGGTCTGATCCACTGCCCGCTGACTGCTATATGAAAACATGATGCCTCCTAGAACCAGATAATTTGACGCTGTGGATCGCGCTGCTGCTGTAGTGCCTGTTGCTGGCGAGCGCGTTCGAAGCCACGCAGGATCTCCGCGGCGATCGGATCGTTTGGCACCATGCGAATAACTTCGTTGGCCGCCGCATGCAGTGCGGTTAACGCCACCTCGCGGCCCTGGGCCGGTACACCCGCAGTCGAATCCGACATCTGCGCCAGTGCCTGCAGTGCATTGACATAGGCGCTGCCCGCGCGCTGCACCTGTGCCGCAGTCATTTGCGCATCGTTTTGCGAGAGTGCGATTGCGGTGTTGGTCGCAGTGCGCGCGCCCAGCATCTGGCCGACCACGACGCCGCTCGCAAACAGCGCAATCGATGCCGCGACGCTGCCGGCCAGCCAGGCTGGACCAAACCGGCGTACCGGCTTCCGCTTCAGCAGGCCGCGCCTGCGCAGCGCGGCGACCGTCCGCTCCTCGAGCAGGCGGCCCGCTTCACGCTCTTTTGGTAGTGCATTCGCCATGGCGGCTAATCTCTCTTCCCACTCGCGATCGTTATGCTCAAACTCGTTGCTCATTCCCCACCTCTCCGGTCGGCTCCAGCAGCGCACGCACATAACGGCGCGCATGAAAGAGCTGACTCTTGGACGTCCCGGTTGCGATGCCGAGCTGGGCGGCAATTTCTTCGTGCCGGAATCCCTCGACGTCGTGCAACACGAGCACAGTGCGATATCCATCCGGGAGCAGAGCGAGGGCACGCTCCAGGTCGACGCGCTCCCCGATGGGAACTACAGGCGTGCGCGGCTCGCTCTGCTCCGTAAGTTCAAACATCGGCCGACGACTGCGTTTGCGTAAAAGCTCTCGCGCCCGGTTGATGCCGATACCGGTCAGCCAGCTCGCAAAACTCGATTTCCACTCGAATTTCGATGCACTCTCGACGGCGCGCACCCAGGTTTCCTGGACCACGTCCTCCGCGTCCTGCTCGAGCCCGCCCAGCATACGGAGCAGCAATTGATGCAGGCGCGGCGTATGACGCCGGTAAAGCTCGCGGAACGCCGTTTCATCGCCACTGTCGATGATCAGGTCGATCAGGTGGCGGTCGGTATGAGAGAGCATCGTTTGTTGGTCGCGGCGGGCGGGGTTTTGGTTGGTTGAGTGGGAGATTCCGGGCGTGGCCGCGGTAGTGGGAGCTTGGGGGCTGGCGGCCGCTCCTGCAATGCCAATACATAGCCCCAAAACAACTTTTAGACACTGCAGGAGCGGCCGCAAGCGCCCAAGCTACAATTCGCGCTTCACGTCGGTAGCTTCCTTATCATCTCGCACACCCAAAAACACCGGCTGCCGCAACTTCCCGTCACGCGTCCACTCATTGAACTTCACTTCGACGACGACCTCAGGCCGAATCCAGTGCGGCTTCTCGTTGGTCTTGGGGGTCGTAGTGAAAGGTGATGTTTTGCGCTCGAGCGGGTGCAGGCGCGCGTACATGTCGTTCAGCGACTTCCGCGTGAAGCCGCCGCCGGTATGTCCGGCATAAATCAGGTTCGCTTCATCGCCGTAGTAGCCGAGCAACAGGGCGCCGATGTGTTCGCGTGAGTTACGGGGTTCGGTGAAACCACCAACCACGAACTCCTGCCGGCGCTCGAGTTTGAGCTTCAGCCAGTCCCTGGATCGCGCGCCGGGCCGGTAGGGTGAATCCATACGCTTGGCCATGATTCCTTCCCAGCCCTGTTCCTGTGCGTCGCGGAGCAGGGCCGCGGGATCCTGGCTGGTTTCACCGACGCGAATCGCGGCGAGTTTCTTCCGCGCGAGCCGTTTTTCCAGTCGGCCGCGTCGTTCCGACCACGGCTCGTTCAGCAGAATGTCTTCGCCATCGACCAGCAGATCGAAGACGACGAATGCGGTGGGCAAATCCTTCGAGAGTCGCTTGATCGCAAGTGCATTCTCCACGTGCATGCGGCCCTGCAGCTCCTGAAAGCGCGCGGGCTCACCATTGGCCAGCGCGACGATCTCGCCATCGAGCACATAATTCCGACCGGTCTTGCCAGGCAGTTTCTCGAGATCGGCGATGACCTCGGGGAATTGCCTGGTTTTGTCTTTCGCATTGCGTGTGATCAAACGCACATCGCTGGGCGTGACAAAGGCCAGCACACGAATGCCGTCGAACTTAGGCTCGAAGGTCCACCCTTCGTCCTGGGGCAAATCCTTTCCGAGCGTCGCGAGCATTGGAAGAATCGCCTTGCCGGGATCCAGTCTTGGCGCCGCACCCACCACTTTCTTCACGGCAATCCTGGTCTTGCGCACGGTTCCGCTGCGATTGCTTTGCCAGACTTTGCTGTCTCCGCCGGCGATTTCAGCCATTGTGCGTCCGCTGACCACGGACGTCTCATGCTCGGCGACCACGTCCGAGCCGGGCTGCGCACCTTCATCGCGATGCTTGATCAGCAGCCACTGTGGCTTGCCGCGCTCCCTGCGTGTACGCACCAATACGAATGAACCGTCCAGTCGTTCGCCGTGAAGGCGAAACTTCAGATCGCCTTTGCGCAGCCCGGCACGTATCGCGGCTGCATGATCGCCTTCGAAGTCATCCGCTTTTTCCGACGTGTAGGTGCCACGATCCCAGACCATTACCGTACCGCCGCCGTACTGACCCTTTGGAATCGTGCCCTCGAACGCGTTGTACTCCATCGGATGATCTTCGACTTCCATGGCCAGACGCTTATGGGCCGGATCCAGGCTTGGACCCCTGGGTACGGCCCAACTCTTCATGACGCCGTCCAGCTCGAGACGCAAATCAAAATGCAACTGACTCGCAGCGTGCTTTTGAATTACAAACTCGAGTTTCTTTGCCCGTTTGCGCGGCCGTTTCGCAGCGGTCGCGCCGGACGGCTCCGCGGTCTGACCGAAGTCCCGTTTGCTTCGGTATTTCGCGAGTTGCTCTCTCACCTGCCATGGTCCCCGATTTAATCAAAAGCTGGCCCGGCTAACTCGTGCGTGGCTAAATAGATAGCCGAAAACAGGCATTCTTTTTGCCCCTCCTGATACCAGTCCCGCGATGCGCGGGCAGGCATCACCCTGAATGGAGGTTGAGTCCTTATGCCAGAGCAAAATAATGATCGTGCGAGGCTCGGTGAACAGAGCGGCCGACGCAACAGCGAGCCGGTTGAATCGGAGGAGCTGGTCGCACGCCCGAATCAGGCGGAGAACGAGGAAGACTTGACTGCGGGCGATGAGGGCATCGAGGACGTCCCGGTCATGCGCGGCAACGAGCGCGATCGCGTCGAGCGCGAGGATATCAGCGAACGCTCGACCCGCAACCCAGGCTCGAGCCGCACCCAGAACTCTGAAGACGTGACCGAGTTTTCGGGGCGCGGTGGGCAAAAGGGCGGCTCACCGAATCGCGAACAGCAAGGCACCGGGTACACCAATGATCGTTCAGGCCAGTTGCAGGAGGACGATTCGTTGAGCGGGAGCCAGAGTCGTCACGGTACGTCGGGTAATGGCCAGGGCTCGAACCAGGGACGCTCAGGTACGAGCGACAGCGAGCGCGTCGGCGGCCAGACCGCCCAGAACCCACGCGGCAAGGATCGCGACATCGATCGCTCCAAAATGTAGCCAGGAGCGACGAGCGACGAGCGACGAGTAACTGCTCGGCGGACCCGCGTTTGGAAGGACCACCCAACCAAACGCGGGCCCGCGCTTATTTGCAGTGCTCTCACGAGCGCGCGCCCGCCGCCGAAGTGGCTCGTCGCT
>JBBDWZ010000155.1:0-27844 GCA_040902615.1 Gemmatimonadota bacterium
CTCGTTTTGAAGACGAGTCAAGCCACCAGGCCCGATCCGCCCCCTCATTTCACCCTGACTGCTTCCTTCACACTTACACTTGCATTTGCACACTGCATCCGTGTAATTCCGCGTCCGCCCCAGCCGGCCCCTATTTCCGAATCAGCTTCTTATACTTGATGCGATGAGGGACTTCGGCTTCCGCGCCGAGGCGGCGTTTGCGGTCGGCTTCATAATCCTGGTAATTGCCTTCGAACCAAACAACCGTACTCTCGCCTTCGAACGCGAGCATGTGGGTCGCGAGCCGGTCGAGGAACCAGCGGTCGTGTGAGATGACCACCGCGCAGCCCGGGAAGTTGATCAATGCTTCCTCGAGCGCACGCAACGTGTCGACATCCAGGTCGTTGGTCGGCTCGTCCAGCAGGATGACATTGCCGCCGCGCTTTAGCACCTTGGCCAGGTGCACGCGGTTGCGTTCCCCGCCTGAGAGGACGCCGACTTTTTTCTGCTGATCACTGCCCTTGAATCCAAACCACGAGCAGTAGGCGCGGGAGTTCACTTTCACGCCGCGGCCAAGTTCGATTTCGTCCTGCTTGTTGGAGATTTCCTCCCAGACCGAGGCATCCGGGTTGAGCGCATCGCGCGATTGATCGACGTACGCCAGTTCGACGGTAGCACCGACTTTCAGGGCGCCGGCGTCCGGTTGTTCCGGTCCGGTAATCAATCGAAAGAGAGTGGTCTTGCCGGCTCCGTTCGGACCAATGATGCCGACAATGCCGCCGCGCGGCAGCCGGAAGGTCAAATCTTCGAAGAGCACGTTGTCGCCATAAGTCTTGGACAACTGCTCCGCGACTACGACCTCTTCACCGAGACGCTGTCCCTGCGGGATAACGATTTCGGCGCGGGTCAGTTTCTCGCGCACATCTGCATTGACCAGCTCGTCGAACGCCGTGATGCGCGCTTTTCCTTTCGACTGCCGCGCGCGTGGCGACATGCGGATCCACTCCAGCTCGCGCTGCAGCGTCTTCTGCTTGGCAGACTCACTCTTCTCTTCCTGACCCAACCGCTGCTGTTTCTGTTCCAGCCAGGACGAGTAATTGCCCTTCCACGGAATGCCTTCCCCACGGTCGAGCTCGAGAATCCACTGCGCTACGTTGTCCAGGAAGTAACGATCGTGCGTTATGGCTACGATCGTACCTTTGAACTCCAACAAGTGATGCTCCAGCCAGGCCACCGATTCGGCATCCAGGTGGTTGGTGGGCTCATCCAGCAGCAGCAGGTCCGGCTCCTCGAGCAGCACCTTGCACAATGCGACCCGGCGCCGCTCGCCACCCGACAGGTGCTCGACGTCCGCATCGGGCGGCGGCAGGCGCAGCGCTTCCATCGCGATGTCGATCTTGCGATCCAGGTCCCACAGGTTGCCAGCATCGATTTCGTCCTGTACTCGCGCCTGCTCGTCGATCAGCGCGGTCATCGCATCATCGGACATGGGCTCGGCAAACTGAAGGTTGATTTCATCAAAGCGCGTGAGAATCGAGCGCTGCGCCTTGACCGCCTCCTCGACATTGCCCCGGACGTTCAATGCCGGATCCAGCTGCGGCTCCTGTGACAGGTAACCGATGCGCGTGCCCTTGGCCGGCCAGGACTCACCCTGGAAGTTGGTGTCCACACCGGCCATGATCCGCAGCAGTGTGCTCTTCCCCGCGCCATTCGGCCCGACCACACCGATCTTTGCGCCTGGATAAAACGACAGCCATATGCCCTTCAAAATCTCCCGATTGGGCGGAACGACCTTAACCAGGTCTTTCATTACGTAGATGAATTGCGGCGTGCTCATTCTTCTTCGACGACGGATTGTGACGCGGGGTGGTGGTCACCACCCGGGAATTGGCGCGCAAGATAACCGTCCATGGTGAACCTCGCACGCGCGTGGCACATGCGTTGCCTTGAGAGCGGTCATGGAGCACGCCCACGGCATTCTTGCCGAGCTGGATGGCGCAGAATTGCCTGTACTATTGAATTCGGCTGCCGGAAATGCGCATGGCGGGGAAACCGTAAAAGATCTGACCGAGGCTTTTCATCGCGTCGGCGTTTCGGCGCGCGTTGAAATTCTCGAACCGGAGTCGCTGGGTCAGAAGTTGAAGGAGCTAGCCGCGGCCGGTGCAAAAGCAATCGCGATCGCCGGTGGTGATGGCTCGCTTTCTGCCGCGGCCGGGGTGCTGGCCGGCTCGTCCATTGTGCTGGTACCCGTTCCGCTTGGCACGCTCAATCATTTCTCGCGCCGTTATGGCATTGCCACCGTCGAAGCCGCGGCTACTGCCTTGCGGATAGGCGTGATTGCCGACGTAGGCGTCGGCGAGCTGAACGGCCGCGTGTTCATCAATAACGCATCCTGCGGCTTTTATCCGCACCTGGTCCGGCACCGTGAGCAGATTCAACCGGTGATGACCAAATGGCCGGCTGCTTTCGCGGCCGCACTAATGGTCCTGATACGGCGGCCCTTGATCGAGGTCGATCTCGAAGTCCAGGGCAAGCGGATGCTGAGGAAGGCCGCGGCCATGTGGATCGGTCTGGGAAAGAACAGTTTGAAACTGCCGGGCCCTGGCAATCTGACCGGTGAAGGTTACCTGCTCGAGATCGTATTGCCCAAACCACATGGTCGCCTGATGCTGACCGCACTCGCGTGGCGGTTGTGGTGGCGGCTGAAGCGGCACGAGAAGCCTGAAGACCGTCAGCTCGAAATGCTTCGTGCGCCTGCATTCACGCTGCGCGCGCGCAGGGCGATCGACGTGGCTACCGATGGCGAGGTGCAGCGCCTGCCCGGCCCCCTGCACTTCCGTTTTCATCCGGATGCATTGCGCGTGTTGTGTCTGATCGCGCCTGACGATGGTGGTGCCGCTAGCGCGGAATGATTTGGGCTCCGGCCTCGTCGATCAGGATCAACGCGTCGACTGGGCAGATGTCGCAAGCCATGATCAGTCGGTCGCGCGGGACACCGTCAATGCCGTCTTTGAACGCAACGATACCATCGGCATCGAACTCGAATCCCTCGGGCGCCACTTCGATGCAGTCACCAAATCCCACACAAAGCAGACGGTCGATTCTCACCGTGAGACCGGCTACCGGCCGTTCGATCTGATCCTGCACGGTCCTCCTGGTCGGAGCGACGAGGGACGAGCGACGAGCAACTTCGGGGCAGAGGCCCACTGATGCTAGGGTATGCCGAATTCCCCATTAATACGGGGCCCTTGAATAGGTACTCGTCGCTCGTCGCTCGTCGCTCCAAGCTGTACCTTGCTGCATGCGGATCGAATACCTGGATGGCCCACGGTTACGGCGGGCATTGGTGGCGGGCTGCGACTTCGTCCAGAGCCGTCGCGCGGAATTGAATCGCATCAACGTATTTCCTGTTCCCGACGGTGACACCGGAACCAACCTGGCATTGACCGCGGCCGCGATTGCCGACCGCCTGCGTCCATTCCAATCGCGTTCCATCTCGGCCGTCGCCCGTGAAGCTGCCGACGCCGCCATCCTCGGCGCACGTGGAAATTGCGGGATGATCCTGTCGCATTTTCTGCTCGGGTTTTCCGATGGCATTGGTGAGCGGGCCAAGGTGCGCCCCCAGGAATTCAGCACGGCGCTGACGCACGCAGTCGAACACGTGTACCGCTCGCTCGAGAAGCCGGTGGAAGGCACCATCCTCACCGTCATGCGGGCTACCGCTGATGAAGCGCGTCGGTCCAGGAGCCTGGACTTCGCCGATCTGCTCGAGACGCTGCTCGTGAAAGCCAAGGAGGCTCTGGAGCGCACGCCGGATCTGCTGCCTGCGCTCCGTGCTGCCGGTGTGGTCGATGCGGGCGCAAAAGGCTTCGTGCATCTGCTCGAGGGTGCACGCGCGTATGTCGATGGCGATCCGTTCGAGCCAGGCGAGGCGTTTACACCGGGTGAAGCCGCGCCGGTTGCGCTGACTGAGTATCCAGCCGCGTCGGAAGTCTACCGCTTCTGCACCGAGGCACTGGTGCGCGGCGCCGATCTGCCGCAGTCGGACGCGGTGCGGACCGCACTTCGCGCCCAGGGCGATTCCATGATCGTGATTCGGGGCCAGGATGTGCTGAAGATCCACATCCACACCGACGATCCCGAAGCCGTGTTCACGTATTTGAAAGGGCTTGGCCAGCTGGTCACGCACAAGGCCGAAGACATGCGAGTGCAGCACGCTGCGGTGGAACGCGCAGCGGCCGCGCACGTGCAACTGGCCCGGCGTCCGATCAGTCTGGTCGCGGACAGCGCCTGTGACTTGTCCAGCGAAATTGTGCGCGCGCACGGGATTCACATTGTGCCGATGGCACTGGTCTATGGCGATCTGGTGCTGCGCGACGGCATCGACATCGACTCGGCCACGTTCGTGCAGCGCATGCGCGCCGGTGAACGAGCTACCACATCGCAGCCTGCGCCCGCCGCATTCATCGAGGCGTTCAAGCGCGCTGCCGAAGACGGCGAAGTCGTGCTGGCCGTCATCGTGTCTTCAAAATTGTCCGGTACTTTCGCCTCAGCCGAGGCCGCAGCCAGGCGAGTGGAAGGCGCCAACATACACGTCTTCGACTCGCGCGCTGCTTCGATCAGTCAGGGGTTGCTCGTGCTCAAGGCGGTCGAACTGGCCGAGGCCGGCCAATCGGTTGACCACATCAAGGCGGAATTGAAGCGTATCCGCGATCAGTCGGGTGTTCTATTCACAGTCGAGGTGTTCGATAATCTGCTGGCATCGGGCCGGGTAGGCCGTGGGCAGGTCATGATCGCCGGGCTCCTGGACATCAAGCCGATTCTTTCGATTCAGCCAGACGGCCTGGTGACACCAATCGCGAAAGTGCGCGGCCGGAAGAATGTGATGACGCGCATGTTGCGCGAAATCGAGCAACGCGTGCCCGCTGGCGCTAGCCTTCGGCTGGGTGTGATTCATGTCGGCGCGGAAAGTCTGGCCCAGGTGATCGAGCAGAAGCTGCACGCGCGATATCCGGAAGCAGAAATCCTGATCACACCGGCAACGCCCGTGCTGGCCACGCATCTCGGGCCCGGCGCCTGGGGCATCGCCTACCAGGTCGAATAGCGTTACCGCTTCACCGCGATCGCGTCGATCTCCACTTTCACATCCTTGGGCAGCCGCGCAGCCTGAACCGTCGAGCGGGCGGGTTTGTGCTCACCGAAATGGGCGGTGTATACCTCGTTCATCGCCGTGAACTCGCCCATGTCCGACAGGTATACCGTAGTCTTGATTACGGTCTGCAGCGAGGCACCGGCTGCTTCCAGAATTGCGTTCACGTTTTCGAGCGCACGCTGCGTCTGCGTGCGGATATCCCCTCCGACCAGCTCGCCTGACCTCGGATCCAGCGGGATCTGACCGGCTGTGAAAACCAGATTACCATAGACAATGGCCTGGCTGTAAGGGCCGATCGCCTGGGGCGCGTTGTCCGTCTGAATCCGTTTCAAGTCCGACATGCTCATCCTTTCAGGTTGGTCCGTTCATGCATGCGCGAAGTGCTCGCGTACAACCTCGCGCAACTCGTCTGGAGAAACGGTGGCTACACCCGCTTTCCCGACTTCGATCCCGGCAGCGTGATTGGCCAGCACAGCGGCTTCGGCCACGGTAGCACCGGCCGCCAGCGCAACCGCAACCGCGGCAATCACGGTGTCACCCGCACCAGAGACATCGTAAACCGAGCGCGCCACGGTCGGCACGCGCAGGTACTCGCCTTCGGTGCTGAGTACCATACCATCCTCGCCCAGCGTGAGCAGGAGATGTTCACAGCCCAGCTCGGAGCGAATGCGATCCAGCCAGCTCTGGTCATCGGCACGCACATCAGCGCGCAGCGCAGCTGACAACTCAGTGAGGTTGGGCTTGAACACGGTGGCGCCGCGGTAGGCAAAGAAGGAGCGAAACTTGGGATCGACCACGATCGGGCGGTGCGCTTCACGGCTCAACCGTATGGCCGCGGTGATAACGGGAGCGGTGAGCACACCTTTGTTGTAGTCTTCGAGGACAACTGCATCCGCTTCAGGCACGAGTGCCGTGAGCTTCTGAACCAGCGCATCGGCGATCTCATCCTCGACTTCGTGCTCGGCCTCGATGTCGTAACGGGCGACCTGTTGATGCCGGGCCATGATCCGCGTCTTGATGGTGGTCGGCCGATCCGCCACTTCCACCAGTCCACCGCTATCGATGCCGGTCTCTTCCAGTTCCTGACGCAGCTCCCGGCCCGCAGCATCCATCCCAATGCAGCCCAGCACCGTGCAATGAGCTCCCAGGGCGACGGCATTTGCCGCGACATTGGCGGCACCACCCAGTGCACGCCATTCCTCGGATACTTTGACCACCGGAACTGGTGCCTCGGGTGAAATGCGTGAAGCGGCACCGCGCAAGTAGACGTCCAGCATGATATCACCGACTACGAGCACGCGGACATCGCGGGCTCGCAGCAGCAACTCTTCCAGTCGTGCGAGTGTTAGTCGATCCATCCCTGAGGCACGGAAATTGACCTATGGCGCCCGAACACGGCCGGGCGCCGGGCGGGCGGATACTACCCTTGCGCCAACGGCTTGTAAAGCTCGACGTACTCTCGTTTTGGGCTGAATGAGCGGATTCCTGATCAGCATTGAAACACGGGCTCGAGGTGTTGCCTTAGGCGTCCTCGATTACTTCACGCTCATAGCGCGTGCCGTGCGTTTCGTCTTTGCCCGGCCATTCTACTGGAATGACACGGTCACACAGATGGATCGAATTGGCTTCGGTTCGCTGCCAATCGTGTTGCTGACCGGTTTGTTCACCGGAATGGTGCTCGCCCTGCAAAGCTCGGTCGAATTAAGCAAGTTCGGTGCGGACGTCTACATCGGTAACCTGGTCGGAGCGTCGATGGTGCGTGAGCTGGGTCCGGTGCTCTGCGCTCTAATGGTGGCCGGTCGTGCAGCCTCCGGCATTGCCGCCGAGCTGGGCTCGATGAAAGTGACTGAGCAGATCGACGCGCTGCAGAGCTTCGGCACCGATCCGATCAAGAAGCTGGTCACACCGCGTCTGCTTGCCGGCATCCTCATGCTGCCGCTGCTCACCGTGGTCGCCGACATGGTCGGCATTTTGGGCGGTATGATCGTAGCCGTGATGCGCATTGGTATTTCGGCCGACTCCTATCTGCAGGGCGTGCTCAACACGCTGGCACAGTCCGGATTCGTGTTCGGCATCATCCCGAAGGATTTCATCAGCGGCCTGGCCAAGCCTTTCGTTTTCGGCGCCATCATCACGCTCACCGCATCGTATTACGGATTGAACACGCGGGGCGGAACCGAAGGCGTCGGCCTCGCTGCAACTCGCTCAGTCGTGACCTGCTCGGTCCTCATCCTCGCGATGGATTACGTCCTGACCCAACTGTTGCTCGTACTGTTGCCGCCCGGATGAAAACAGCCGAGGAACACCGGAGAGTCATTCGCGAGGAGCTTCGGCGGGATGCCCGAAAGTCGGGCGACGCCGTCGAGCCTGTCATCAAGCTGCGGGACGTCAATCTTTCCTTCGATCGGCCGATTCTGAAGAACGTGTCGTTGGAGGCGCGCGAGGGCGAGACGCTCATGATTGTCGGAGAATCCGGTTCCGGTAAGAGCACGATATTGAAGTTGATTCTGCGCCTGCTGCTGCCCGACAGTGGCCGCATCGAGGTGTTCGATCGGAACGTGGTCGAGCTGACCTTCCAGGAAGCGCTGGATCTGCGACGGCACATCGGCATGGTCTTTCAGAATGCGGCGCTGTTCGACTCGTTGACGGTCTTCGAAAATGTCGCTTACCCATTGCACGAGAACAAAGACCTGGATGCAGCGGAAACCGAACGAGTCGTTCGTGAGCGATTGTCGTTCGTCGACCTCGATCCGGATCAGGTCATGGATCAGCTGCCCAGCCAGCTGTCGGGTGGAATGCGCAAGCGCGTCGGCATTGCGCGCGCCATTGCCACCGATCCCGAGGTCATCCTCTACGATGAGCCGACTTCCGGTCTCGATCCGCTCACGGTCGGCACCATCAACGATCTGGTCAAGAAACTGCAACGTGAGCTGGGCGTCACCTCGATCATCGTGACCCACGACATTCGAGCTGGCTTTCGGGTCGCCAATCGCGTGAACCTGTTGCGCGAAGGCGAAATCGTGTTCGAGGGCACACCAGAAGAAATGGTGTCGAACGACGATAAATACATCCATGCATTTTTGAGCTGACCAAATGACAGCTGGACGGCTGACCTTCGGAGCGCAGCGGATTCGAGTAGTGATCCTCATCATCGTGGGATTTCTGCTGCTCGCTTACGCCGTGTATCGGGTCGGCAAGATTTTCGATGTATTTGCTTCCCGCTATGCGCTGGTCACTACCGTTAATTCGGTTGCCGGCCTGCGTGAAGGTGCGCCGGTTACGCTTGCCGGTCAGCGCGTCGGGCAGGTCAAGACGATCGATTTCATTCCGGTCGAGCGCAAAGTCGGTGATGAAAACCTGGTGCTCGTGCTGGACATCTCGGAAGAGGTGCAGGATCAGATCCGGCGCGACTCGCGGGCCTACCTGCGGGCGCAGGGACTGCTCGGCGACAAATACATCGACATCAGCTCGGGCACGGCCGCGAGCGCGGTGCTGGGCCCAATGGATACGATCATCACCGTGCCGACCATGGACATCGAAGCGTTCATGGCACGCGGCGGCGCCGTACTGGACAGTGCCAGCCGCATGGTAGCCGATCTGCGCCAGATCACCGGCGGCCTGGTCCGCGGTGAAGGGACCATGGGTCAGCTACTCACCAATGATGTCCTGTACGGGCGGATGGTGTCGGTGACAGCTCAGCTGCAGAGCACACTCGAGGGCTTCAACAACCCCAACGGCACCTTCGGCCGCATGATGCGTGACCCCGCGTTGTACAACCGACTGGTAGCAACTGTCGGCCGCGTGGACAGTCTCGGCCAGGCCGTAATGCGCGGACAGGGTACATTGGGCAAGCTGATCGGCAGCGATGACCTGTATCGCAGCCTGTTCGGCACCGTGAGTAAAGCGGATACCGCTATCAGTAACCTGAGCGCGACGATCAATCGCGTAACTACCGCCGGCGGCACGCTGCAGAAACTGACTACGGATCCAGAACTCTACGACGAATTCCTGAAAGCCGTTGTCGATTTGCAAACCATGATTGCCGATATCAGAAACAACCCGAAGAAGTACATGCCTAACGTACAGGTGAGGGTGTTCTAAGAGACGCAACGGATTCGTGTGGAATCCAGTGCGTGAAGTCTGTCGTTAACCGATGCAGTTCATTTTGTGACATCCTGCAGACCATAACATTCCTTGCCGCAGTTCATTTTGTGACACCTTCGCAGACCACAACTATCATCGCATTCCGCGACCAGACTCCACCTCGGTAGCAAACAGACTTCGTTCCTGGCGCAGCACTTATTCAGGCAAGAAACCGAGGAACGGGTTGTGCCCCACCCTGCAACCAACCCCCCACAAAGCTCCACCTTAGTCGGCCCGACCACTGGTCGACTGTCCGTTTGAATCAAATCCGTAACAAGGAGTTGAGGCGATGAAGCCATATGTCTTCGTTCGCACCAGCCTGGGTTTCTGCACCGTACTGCTGTTCACGGGCTGCATTGCAGGTACGGCGCAGACCGTTGACGTAAGCAATCTCACTGGTGACAAGCCCATGATCGTCGCCACGCCGTTTGTGCGCCAGCAATTGCGTTTCGACCGCGTGCGCGAAGCCCGTGAAGCCAGCGAAACCGTGGTAGAGAAGATGTTTCGCGAGCGTAACATCAGCTACCCGGCGGCGGAAATGTACGTGCGTGTATTCAAATCGGAGCGCGTGCTCGAGCTATGGGTGCGTCCGGACAACAGCACGCGTTTCGAATTGTTGCGCACCTATCCGATCTGCGCGCTGGCGGGTCTGCTGGGACCCAAGAAAGTGCAAGGCGACCGGCAGGTGCCGGAAGGCTTTTATTCGATCGATCTGTTCAATCCTGAGAGCTCCTATCATCTCTCGCTGCGCATCAATTATCCGAACCAGCGTGACCGAGCCGCTACCACGGCCAAGCACCGTCTTGGTGGTGACATCTTCATCCATGGAGGCTGTAAATCCGATGGTTGCCTGGCCATCACGGATGAAGCGATTCAGGAGCTCTACTGGGTAGCGGTAATGGCCCGCGGGCTGGGCCAAAGGAATATCCCGGTTCACATCTTTCCGGCGCGCCTCGATGGTGGCGTCGAGAAGCTCAAGCGGACGTACCATGATGGAACGTCACTGGTGGAGTTCTGGGAAACGCTCAAGCCGGGATACGATTATTTTCAGAAGCAGCGACGATTGCCGGAAGTAGGCGTAGATGCGCGCGGCCAATACCGCATCGCCCGAGCTTCCGACCAGTGATGTGCTTGAGTCTGGCGCCTCAGTGGCAATGACAGCAGTCGTTGGGGGCTTGCGGCCGTTTTGGTCGGGCTGAGCAGTCGTTCGGGGCTGGCGCGGAGTACTCGCTTCAATAGTGTGGTTTGCGGGTCTCATCACGCGGCGGCACCAGCCCCAAACCTCATCCTTCACTAACTAAAACGCCCGCCAGCCCCCGAGCCCCCAGCATCGCCGCCCCGTCAGTGCAGACCAAATTGGGCTGCCAATGCGAGCGCGTTGCGTACGTCTCCTTCCTCGGAAGTGCGTATGGCCTGATGCAATGAGCTGGTCAGGCCGGGGTGGAACTCCTGCTGCACGGGGCCAAGCATGGTCTGGAACATTGCGACCGCCGCGTCCATATCGCCACGCCCGGCATGTATCGCGGCCAGGGGACAGGCGGCCAGCCATGCAAACGGATAGGAATTCGTCGGCCGGCTCCAGACTTCGAGTGCTTGCCCCAGAAACGGCACGGCGTCGTCAACCTGGTTCCTCTTGTAGCGCAGCCAGGCTTCATTCGCCGCTGCACACGCCGTGTAGTTATCATTCCTCGCCTCGCGCAGCCATGGTGCTGCCGCCGCAGTGTGGCGCGTAACGCGTTCGACGTCGCCACACATGCGGGCTTCGACGGCAAGATAGGTGACAGCCAGAACGGCCGGAAAAGCAGCTCCGATTCTGGCGGATCGTTCCAGCCCTTCCTCGAGATGCTGCCGAGCAGCGTCGAATGAGCCCGCCCACAATTCACAAAAGCCCAGTTGGAAGATCGCCATGGCATTCTGGTATTCGTCGCGGGACGCGCGGGCAGTCTCCAGATAGGCGCGCGCAAGTTCGAGAGTCGGCTCGGTCAGCCGGTACTTCTCCTCCCGCAGAGCGGCCATAACGTGCACCTGCTTGAAACCCGCAACCTGAACGGGTGAGTCTACGTGATCCACGTGCTCATCGAATTCAGCGATTAGCCGCATCAGCCGGCGTGGGTTACCTCGATCGAAGTAGCAGAGCCAGACGGCAATCAGTTTCAGTTCCGCCCACTCCTGCCACCAGGCACGGTCGCGATCGTCGATCGATTCCAGTGTAGCGGTCGCAACACTGAACGCGCTCTCCGCGTCCGAAAAGAAGTGACGGTTGGAGTGCGCACTGGCGATTTTGCGGTGCAGCCGGGCCGCCGCAAGCGGTACACTCACGAGGTCGAGAGCACTCTGCAGCTCAACGACTGCTTCCGCTCCAAATCCGGTCAACGCCTGCACGTCGCCGACGGCTTCGTGCAGGGTCGCGAGTTGCGCCACGTCATCGAGATCCCGCGCGAAGGCGAGCGCTCGCTGATATTGGCCGAGTGCTTCCTGGTGCGCATACTTGCGGCGGGCTGCATCACCCGCAGCGCGAAGATAGTGCAGCGCTTTGCGCGCATTGCCGGCGACTGCGTAATGGTGAGCGAGCTGTGCAGCAGCCAGATCGGAAGCCGTGCTGTAAACTTCTTCCATAGCCCCACCCACCGCCTCGTGGCGGTAGGCGCGCTCCGCCTCGCTCATACGCTCGTACAGGTAGGTTTGAAAGAGGTTATGCACGAAGCGGAACTGCGAGAGGCGAACACCGCCGTCGCGACGGGTCGCGCATGGGCGCACGACGCGATGCTTCTGATGTGCATCGCCGAGACTGCGCAGGACATCGAGCGCCGGCTTGCCCGCCAGGTTAGCCAGGATTTCGACCGAGAACAGCTCCCCCTGGACACTGGCGTCGGTCAGCAGCGACTGCAGGTCTGGCGGCAGCCGACGCACACGCTCGGCAATGACGCCTTCCACCCTTCCTGGCAGCTTCCTCCAATCCCCTACGCCGTCGATATGCCAGAGACCGCGGTCCCTCGCGATCACCGTCTGCTCCTTCATGGCCTGCAGCAACTCGACCGCGAAGAGCGGTTGGGCGTCAGTGCGCTGCAGGAATTCTTCGCGAAACGCGCGCGGATAGTCGTTCGGCTCCGCATCGAGCAGTCGCTCTACGAACGCACGCTTCTCGTCAGCCTCATCGGAATCGAGATCGATGAGGATATCGCCGTAGTACCGGCGGATCTCGTTGACCACGGTCCCAAGCGGGTGTGATCCCGATGCACGCGGCTGGTCGATTTCGTGCGGACGGTAGGTGCCCACGATGAGGATGGGCGTTCCTTCGATACGGCGCGCCAGGTGAAACAGCAGGCTGATGCTGGCTTGATCGGCCCAATGCAGGTCGTCCACGACCAGGATCAACGGGTTCTGTGCCGCGAGCTTGCGCAACACGCTGGTAAATTGATGCAGCACTTGTGATTGGTCGACGCCGGTGCGAGTCACAGCTGGAGCCACGTTCTGTTGCACCAGCTTCGTGCCGAGGCGCGCCAGCAAAGACCCGCCCGGCACGAAAATGCCCACAATGTCCGGACCGGCTTCCAGAAGCGCATCACGGGTGAAGTTGAAAAGACGGCGCAGCCTGCTCGCGTTTTCCAGCGTAATGTTGCCTTCGGAAACGCCATGCTCGACGTCGCCGAGCAGCAGCACCATCATCTCGCGAAAAGGCAGGTACGGATCACCCTCGGCACTGAGTGCGTTGCAATCGCCGAACGCGACGATCACGTTCTTGTGTTCCTGTTGGGCCGCTCGTGTAAAGTCGGCCACGAGTGCGGTCTTGCCTGCCCCCGGTTCACCGGTTACGAAGCAAACCTGACCGGTGCCGTTCAGCGCTCTGGCCAGATGCTGGTTGAGACGATCGAGGTGACGCGCTCGACTGATGAACTGCACGGTCAGCGCTTGCGGCTCAGCCATTCATCGATCGACTGGAGTTGCAGGCCAGGAAATCGCTTCAGCAGCGGAGCGATGTCCATCGTCTGCGTGACGGTTGCCATCTCGATGCCCGCCGACATTTTCCGCCTGGTCAACGGGTCGAGCCCGAGCAGATTCCGCAGGATGCGCATGGCAGGAACGGGTATGTGTTTTCGTCTGGCGCTGCGGCCGATATGCTTTTCGTATGTCTCGACCACGTCGAGCAGCGACAGATTCTGGGGACCGCCAACCGCGATCGATTCGCGTGATACGGCCGGGTCATCGAGGATGCGCACCACGAAATCGGCTACGTCGTCGCGCGCGATGAAGTTGATCGGGTTCCTGCCATCACCGAAGATGGTTGCAACCCCGGTCGTCGCTATCCCGCCGGCCACGATTTCACCCCACACATCCATGAAAGCCCCGGCTCGCACGATGACATAATCCAGACCGCTCCGCTCGAGGTGAACTTCGGCGGCCTGCTTATGGCGAAAAAAATCGACCAGGCTGTCGGCTCGCATGATGCAGCCGGATAGAAAAACGAAACGGCTGACGCCCGCGCGGGCGCTGGCATCGATGAGGTTAACGTTGCCGCGACGGTCGATCTGAGCGGAGCTGTTCCGAAAGCGCCCCAGAAAAGCGTTGGCCGTGGTCACAACATGTGAGACGTCCTGGCAGGCGGCCTCGAGCGACCCCACATCCCTGAGGTCGCCGACGACCGCCTCGGCGCCGAGCTCCTTGAGGCGGGCGGCGTCCCCGCGGTCCCGGACCAGGGCGCGAACGACATGGTCACGGCCGACCAGACGGCGCGCTATACCGCCGCCGAGCTGGCCGGCGGCGCCGACGACGAGGACGCGAGCGATCATCCCCCCAAAGTCCGCCGTGGCCATGCTTGCGGCAATGCTGGAGCTTAGTGGGGTCGGCAGCTGCATCCTTTACTAACTAAAATGCCCGCCAGCCCCCAACCAGAACCGAGCAGCGCCAACACGCCCGCCATCCCCAAGCTCCCCACCTAAGCCAACAAAACAAAACCGCCCAACTGCCATTAAGCAGCTGGACGGTTTACTTGCAAGTGGAGCCGGCGGGAGTCGAACCCGCGTCCGCGAATAGATTCGTAAGCGCGTCTACGTGCGTAGCTCGCAGTTCCTTGGTTTTCTCGTCTCCTCAACGGCTTGCGAGCGGCCCCTTGGAGACCAGCCCCGGTGTTGTCTCGCAGATCCGCGCCGAGACGCCACGGACCCACCAGCCCGATTTAGCGACGCTTCCGATCCGGCCTCGGGCCGGGTCAAATCGGAAACGGGTGCGAAACGTTAGTTACGCAGCCAGTGCCAGTTGATTGTTGGCAGTTGTGAAATGTCCCGCGGATTTACGAGGTAACGGGCACCTCGGCACGCAGCTCCGACTTCACTAAACCCGTCGAATCCAAGTCGGCCCCTGCACGCTAAAACTAATCAAATATTGACGTTAGGTCAATCGGCAACCGGTTCCGTCAGGATGGGCGCCAGCGAAACCCGATTGCGGCCGGCCTGCTTGGAACGGTACAGCGCAGCATCGGCGGTACGAACCAGGCCTTCGCTATCTGACGCGCATTGTGGGCACGAGGAAACGCCGACCGAAGCGGTCGCCGCGATGCGTGCCGACGGCGTATCCGTCACCGTGTCCGCCAGGCGCGTCCGGATCCGCTCGGCGATTTCGGCTCCGCGCGCAAGCTCGGTTTCCGGCATCAGGATCGCGAATTCTTCTCCGCCGTAACGCGCCGCAAAATCGACCTCGCGCAGTGTCCCCGTGAGCACGCGGCCGACATTGTTGAGCACGGCGTCACCGGCCTGGTGACCATAGCGATCGTTCACGCTCTTGAAATGGTCGATATCGATCAGCATAAGGACAAAGGGCCGCTGATACCGCTGATAGCGTGCGAACTCGGCGGCGAGCTGCCCGTCGAACGCCTGACGGTTCAACAGTTCGGTAAGACGGTCCCGATCCGCGCGTTCGCGGAGCTGACCAAAGTTGAGGGCGTGCTGGAACTGCATGGCTGCGTAGGGCACCAGCGCCTCGATGGACTGCAGGCCACCCTGATGCAAATGCGGCTCGGCAGACCAGACCGTGAGAGTCCCGACGACGGTGCCGCTCGCACTCAATGGCAATGTCGCTACCGAGCGCGGCCGGACCGCCATGTTTTCCACGGCGGTTACAACGGGCAGCGATCCGCGCGGCCGTTCCGAACGCACGATCATGCTGTCGGCGCGCGCGGCCAGAGCGGTTTCGCTTTCACTTCCGGCAAATACGGAGTCGAGTGCAACGCCATCGCTCTGACCCGCAGTCGCGATGACGCGGCCAGATTGTCCGTCCCAGGTAGCCACTGCAGCACCATCGCCGGCTGCCAGGTGCATGGCGGAATCCGCGAGACGCTTGGCCAGCGCGACCAGCTCCAATTCCTCAGGCAGCTGCAGCAGCGCGGCCATCAAGCCGTCCATGAGCCGACGATTTTCGATGCCGACCGCCCGCTCGCGTTCCAGTTCGATGACTGCCGCCAGGTAGGCCGCCGCACGATCCAACCCATCGACGGTAGGCAGCTCGATCACGTCCGTATATTCTAGTGAGAGCAGAACGCCGCGTGAGACCGGCGCGACCGCGCATGCAGTAATGCCCTGTTCCACCCAGGATGGTGGTGTTTCTGAACGCATGCTCACGCCCTGCCGTGCCGTCCAGCCCAGTACATCACCGCTGAGTGTGACTGGCTCAGGAAAGTTGCCGCCTCGGGCTGCCAGCGGGTACGCACGCATACCTTCCGGCGATACGACCCAAAGGATGCTGCGTCGCGCGTGCAGGCCGGTGCGCACGCCGTCGAGTGCGGGCTCCAGCACGTGAGCGGGCGCCACCGGTGGACTAGGCGGAGCCAAATCCAAATCCATTGCCGGTGAGACGGTGCTGTGAAGACGAACGGCAATGATTGCGGCTGAAACGACCAGAGCGAAAATCGCGACTTGCCCCGAAAGGCCGGGCTCACCGGTCAGGAACTCGATGGTAAGCAGGACGACCAGCGCGGCAACCAGCAATCGAAGTGGTTTGCGCAATTGCTGGGCAGCGAGGACCAGCCAGGGGACCAGTAACGGAAATACGGGAGATGCCGTCCGCCCGGTGAAGGCAAGCAGCACGAAAAGGGCGGCACCCGAGAGCCATACCGACAGGGCTCGTCGACGGGCAGGAGGGTCTACGTTCAGATTGGTCGCGCCAGTAGGTGATTGATGCGAGTTGCCGCGCAGGCAGCCCCAAAACCGTTGTCGATGTTGACCACAGTGATGCCGGACGCGCAACTGTTGAGCATCGCCAGCAGGGCCGCAAGCCCACCAAACGAAGCGCCATAACCAATGCTGGTCGGTACCGCGATAACCGGCATCTTTACCAGCCCACCAATCACCGACGGAAGCGCGCCTTCCATGCCGGCGACCACAATCAGAATCGCGGCGTCCCGCAGTGCGTCGGCTTCCTGGAGCAGCCGATGCAAGCCAGCCACGCCTACGTCGTACAAGCGCTCGATCGGATTGCCGAATGCGCTGCTGCAGGCGGCCGCCTCTTCCGCAACCGGAATGTCGGATGTGCCGCCACAAGCGATCAGCACGGTGCCGAATTTCGGGTGCGGCGCGGCTGTGCCAAGCTGGACAACGCGGCCTGCGACATTGATCTCGACGGCCGGGAAACAGGCCGCGAGTGCCTGCTGCATCTCGGTGGTGACCCTGGTCGCGAGGAAGCGGCCATCCCGCTCGGCCAGCCGCTCACAGATGTTTACGACTTGCGGTATGGTCTTGCCCGGACAAAACACGACTTCGGGCTGGCCCTGGCGGAGTCCGCGGTGATGATCCAGCCGGGCATACTCCGGCTGCTCCGCGCCATCGCTCATCAGTTCGACCGGCAGCCACGAAAGCCGATCCAGCGCGGCCTGCGGCGTTGCGCCTCCGCGCGCAACTTCCTGCAGGATTTCGAGAACGCGATCGGACGTCACGCCGCAACCAATTGCAGATCCAGATAGTGTTGCAGGTGTGACTCAGCCTGTGCCAGAGTCTTCACCTGAAAGAGTTCTTCGCGCAGTTTCTTCCCGTCCGGCAGGCCCTTCGTGTACCAGCTCAGGTGTTTGCGGAACTCGAGCATGGTCCGAGTTTCATCGCGCTCGAATGCAATGGCGAGTCGGGCATGGTCGATCACGATCTGGAATCGCTCCAGTACATCGGGCGCATCCGGGATGGGCGTTCCGTTCAGTGCGGCGCGGGCCTGATGAAAAATCCACGGCGCGCCGTGAGAGCCGCGAGCAATCATGATTCCGGCGCAACCTGTGTGTTCGCGCATGCGCCGCGCGTCCTCACCACTCCAGACGTCGCCATTGCCAATCACCGGAATCTCCAGCGCATTCACGACTGCAGCGATCTCATCCCAATTCGCGTGCCCGGAGTACATCTGCGTGCGACTGCGCGCATGCAATGTGAGCACCCGCGCGCCTGCGTCCTGGCAGCGCAACGCAATCTCCACTGGTTTGCGCAGCTCCTCGCTCCAGCCACTCCTGATCTTCACGGTCGTTGGGATCGAAATCGCCTGGCTCACCGAGCGGATGATGCCTTCTACCAGACTCAGATTCTGAAGGCAGCCGGAACCCCCGTTCTTGCTGACTACCTTCTTTACCGGACAGCCGAAGTTGATGTCCAGAAAGTCGGGACGGTAAAGCTCTTCGACTAATGCGGCCGCCTCGGCCATCGCGTTGCGGTCACCGCCGAAAATCTGGACGCCGATCGGCCGCTCGGCTTCATCGAACCGGAGATAATCGTGAGTGCGTTCACTGCCACGCCGCAGCCCTTCCGCACTGACGAACTCGCTGACCACAACGTCGGCGCCAAAGCCGCGGCAAAGCCGGCGGAACGGCGATTCACTCACGCCCGCCTGCGGCGCCAGGTACAAGGGGACCCGGCCAGTTTCCAGTTGATTCAGCAGATGTTCAAACACGACAAAAACTTAACCGGTTTCTCAGGTTCCTTCAAATCAGACCACCGGCGCTTTTGACATGCTGTCACAGCACTATCTATAATGCTTGTAAGCTGGAGGTTTATATGGAGTTACGCTCCTTTTTCGATAAAACCGCAGTTCAACTCGACCTGAGCGGCAACTCGATGGACGAGGTCCTTCGGGAGCTGATTCAGTTGCTGGCAGTCGGCGATAAATGCGGTGGCATCCTTTTCAAGATGTTGAAGCGGCGGGAGAACTTCGGGTCGACCGGAATCGGCCGCGGCATCGCAATCCCTCATTGCCGATCTCTGGCGGTGAACGCGCTCCGGATTGCTTACGGCCGTCGACCCGACGGCGTGGAGTACCGTGCAGTAGACGGGAAGCCGGTCTCCAATTTCTTTCTGATCGTGGCGCCGCCAAACGAAACCGCGAACAACTATTTGCCCGTTCTCGGGAAGCTGGCCATGTTCGCGCGTCACCCCGACGTGCCGCATCGGCTGGCTGCGCTCCAGCAGCCAGATGAGCTGCTCGAGCTGCTGGAAGAGAAGAGTGCGTAAGATGCGATAAGGGCCGGACTCCCCGATCGGAAATCCGGCCCTCTTTCGTGCGTACCGCAGGTGACGTTACTACACCACCTATTACTTCGTTACTACCATTCGTTTGGGCGGTTGTCGCTCTCCGTTTACGACCATGAACTGGAAGTAAACCCCCGACGCCACTTTTCGACCTCTCCGATCTGTTCCGTCCCAGTACGCTTCATAAACTCCGGGACCCGGATAGGTCAGGTTCTCGACCTTCGTACCGTTGGGGTGTGACTCCAACGCTGTCGGAATCGCTACCAGCTGCTGTAGCTGATTCAAAATAAAGATCGTAACCTTGCCTGGCTTCCCACGGAAATCCTCTTCGAAAAGCTCGAATTGAATCGTCGTCGTGGGGTTGAAGGGGTTTGGATAATTCCCCCTCATTCGGGATCTGGGAGGGTTTTGTGCGAACAGTCCGTCAGGACTGAGCACTCCCAGGAGCAGGAGGACGACACCGACGCCAAATGCGCGTCTCATTGTCACCTCCGCACAGATTCAGCTGTGCTGTAGCGAAGTTTGCGATCTCCCTCCACTCGTAAGGGGTTGTCGTTGATACCGCCCGATCGAACCTCCGGTAGCCCCATGATACCTTCGTAGCGAAAGTGAGTCAAGATTAAGCCAGATCACGCAGTAGCATCCTTTATGTCAGATACCGTCTTAACTCGTGCCAGGGTCCGTAGATCGCCGTTGCGGAGGGTCAATCCGGCTCTATCAAAATGTTCCAATAGCGGGATGAGGTGTTTTCGGGACACTCCCAGCACGGCTTTCAGTTGAGGCACCGACATCGGTCCAACGTTCAACGCTTCGCGGATTTTCTGCTCAGCCTGCTCCGTCGCCGAACGGATCATGAAGAAATCGCGAGACACGGCGACGACCTGCCCTTCAATCGCCAGCAGCCGCAGAAGCTCGGGGACCTCGGGGCCGATGGATGTGGTGAGCCGGTCGCGCTCGGGCGGCGTGAGGCCGGCAGATGTGAGGGTTTCCAGCAGGGCAATTCGTACCTGCTCGTGGCGCGGATTCAGCAACGGCTTCCATCCCGGGAGTGCCAGGCCGCCCGGCCGCTCGACGATCCTGCCCGAGGTGATCAACCGCTGCAGAACGGCATCGCGGAGTAATGCCGGAATACGCCTGGGAACACCGGTACGTAATTGCTCGGTATCGACCGCCTCACGTGTTGGCATGGACTGGTGGAGCCGCTCGAGGCTGGTCAGAAGACTCGTCTCCGACTCCGCGGCCAACTCGCTGTCGAACCACCGACTCCCTGCGAAAAATCCCGGCGGAGACACTTCCTGAACGAAACGCGGAATGCGCAATCGCGCCGCATCGATCGCAAGTCCAGCCCATCCGGCCAATTGCAACGCAGCGGAGCAGCGGTCTTCGAAACGCGGGGAGCGGAGGCGTTCGAGTATGGGTAGATGCACGGCCCGACGACGATACGGCCGAAGTGACCACTCCAGCACTTCCCCACCGGCAATGGTCGTGACCGGCGAATAGGAACGCAGAATCAAACGATCGCCAACGCGCGCGGTGAGTCGCTCTTCGAGGTAAAGCAGTGCCCAGCCCTGATCGCCCGGTTCGATCGGTCCGCTCAGCGGATACGCACGCGCGAGAACGGACGCAGTACCGAGGTATACGTGAACGCGTTGACGGGTCTGAAGCGGATGCCTGGCATCGGCAAGCTGGTTAATGAACGCAGTAAGGGTCCGTGCGGCGCTCCAGGCAGGATCGCTGACCAGTGTTTCGCCGCGTGAAATCGATTCGACCGCCAAATTTGCGAGTGCGACCGCAGCGCGCTCACCGGCGCTGACATACTTGGCGGTCTCTCCCTGCCGTTGCAGACCACGCACCCGGGCGCTCGCTTCCGAGGGCAGCAGCCGAACGATTTGGTCGAGCGCAAGCTCGCCAGTCCAGACGGTTCCAGTTACGACGGTTCCCGTCCCTCTCACCGAGAAAACACGATCGATCGGCAGGCGAAAAAGATCATCTCGGTTTCTCGGCGCAATGGCTTCGGCGCTTTTCAAGAGGACCGCGCGAAGCTCGGCCAGGCCTTCACCGGTTTTTGACGAGACCCGCACGATCGGCGCGTTTGCGTAGGCGCCTCGCAGATTATCCATCACGTCACCTTCGACCAGCTCCAGCCATTCAGGATCGACCAGGTCCGATTTGGTCAGGACCACGGCCGCGGGCTGCACGGCGAGCAGCTCGAGAATGGCGAGGTGCTCGCGTGTCTGCGGCATTACGCCTTCATCCGCCGCAATCACCAGCAGCCCGAGGTCGATGCCGGTCGCGCCCGCGGTCATGTTGCGAACGAAGGCTTCATGACCCGGTACATCGACGATCGCGAGGCGCAGATCAGGCGCGAGATCCAAATGAGCGAAGCCAAGGTCGATCGTGATGCCTCGGCGTTTCTCTTCCGGCAGGCGATCCGTGTCGATGCCCGTGAGCGCGCGCACCAGCGCCGTCTTGCCGTGGTCGATATGGCCAGCGGTACCGAGCGTGACCACTCTCATTCGACGTCGCTCATGGTTTCAGCCAGGAAATCCAGCGAATGCAGCGTTTGTCCTTCCAAAACGTGATGCGAGAGAAAACGCGCCAGCAATCGCCAGTGCGCTGGCGTTCTCTCGAGCTTCACCGGCTGACCGGCCACCAGCCTGCGCAAGGTTGTCCTGGCCGCAGCCGGCACCACACGCCCGCCGAGACCGGTCCCGCACTCGAGGCAGCGAACACCGCCTGCAGTGTAATCGAAAGAAACCTCTTCGGTGTCCTCGATCGAGCGGCCACAGGTGATGCATTCATCGAGTGCAGGCGCGAATCCCAAATGTGAAATGAGGGACCAGGTTTCGGCGAGCACAATGCTTTCTACCATCGCCGGTTCCGCCGCTTCGATGTGGTCCAGCGCGCGGGTGATGGTGTCGAACAGCGCGGGATCGCGCTCTTCGCTGCCTACGCGAAGCACCAGTTCGGCAATCAATGATGCGCCACCGAAGCGAATCAGATCGTTGCCCAGCGGCTGTCGGCTCTTCAATAGCTCGAAGCCGGTCAATGTGTGCAGGTCTCGAGCATCCCGAAGCAGGAACGATGCGGTGCCTTCCGTAAACGGCTCGAGTACACCTCCGAATCTGCTTTTTGGACGGAGTGCACCCTTGGCGATTACGGACTGTACACCGTAGTCGCGGGTCAACACGCGCAGGATCTTGCTGGTGTCGCTGTAGGAGAAAACCTGCAGGATGATGGAGGCTGCGGATACCAGCGGCATGGCCGCTACGCGCTTTCGCGCAAACGTCTCATCAGCTCGGCCCGCTCCTGCTCGTAATTCGGCCGAGCCGTTCTTTCATTATTGTTATCGAGGTCGGCGATCTCGACCAGCAGCTGACGAGCTGATTCACGGCGCTGGCGCGCCGCGAAAAAGAACACACTGCCGAAGACGATTATCGACACTACCAGAACGACCAATCCCGCGCGATTGGGGGTCGGTTGCGGCGTACCCAGCTCGATGGGAGTAGCGCCCGGTCCAACCCGAAGGGCGTATCCTGGCGGCGGGTCGTTCCGGAACGTGTCACCGATGTAGAGTTTGCCATCATAACGCGCAGCCACGAAATGCACGCCCCCATCATCGGCGGCAGCAGGACCGAAGGTGAGCACGAAACGGCCATCTGCGTCGGTTGTATCGGTGGCGAGCGTATTGCCGCCGTCTGCGGTTACCTGGTGCAGTGACACCGGCTGGTTCGGTACCGCGTTCATGCCGTTCATCACGCGGCCATTCAGGACGTGCGGCTGTTGGGCAGAAAGCAGCGCGGCCCATGCGAGTGCCAACCCCGGTGCCAATGAAAATGTCGGACGCACCCGGCGTCTCACGGGTTGAATCGGCCGAAGTCTTCGGGGTTCATGCGACGCAGGTAGTCGCGCAGCTCCTCGGGTGAAAGCGTACCCGGATTGTGTGGACCGGGATCGCTTTCCGGAATAATGCCGGGCGTGCCTTCACCGGCATCGCTGATCTCGATGGAGGTGTGCTCGAGCAATTCCTCGGTGGTGAAGATTGCGGCTTCCATGCGCAATGCGATCGCGATGGAATCGGACGGGCGCGCATCGATCGTGATGACATCGGAGCCGCGCTGGATGAAGAGCTCGGCGTAGTAGGTATTCTCTATGACTTTGGTGATCACCACGCGTTTGAGTGCACCGCCAAAGCCGAGTATCACCGATGCAAACAGATCGTGGGTGAGCGGCCGGGAGAATTTCATCCCGGCCAGCTCCATTGCGATCGCACTCGCTTCGCCGGGCCCAATCCAGATCGGCAACACCCGGGTGCCCTCCTTTTCCTGCAGGATGACGACGGGAGTGTTCGAGGTACGGTCGAGCCCCAGACTCTGGACTTTTACTTCGATCATGCGACCTCCGCTAGCCCGGACTCTGGGTCATACCATCAAGGCGTTGCGCAGGTCCGCGACGTGGTCGTCATGTTCCCACGAGAAGAAACGTACGCTGCGGCCATCGACGGCCTCTTCATACGATGGCCGGCCGAAATGGCCATACGCAGCGGTCGGGCGGAAAATCGGATTCCTGAGGCCGAGAACTTCCATGATCTTTCGCGGCCGGAAGTCGAAAACCTCATGCAGCTTTGCCGCGATTTTTTCATCGGGCAATTTCCCGGTGCCAAAGGTGTCGACCTGAACGGCTACCGGCTCAGCGACGCCGATGGCGTAGGCCAGGGCAACCTCACAGCGATGGGCCAGGCCGGCGGCTACCACGGTGCGTGCGGCCCAGCGCGCGGCGTAGGCGCCGGAGCGATCCACTTTGCTGGAGTCCTTGCCGCTGAACGCACCGCCGCCGTGACGCCCCATTCCGCCGTACGTATCCACGATGATCTTGCGGCCGGTGAGACCGGTGTCACCATGCGGTCCGCCGACTACGAAACGGCCCGTGGGATTGATGTGGAACGTGGTTTTCTTCGGATCGAACAGCTCGGGCGGCAATACCGGCACGATCACGTGGGTGACGATCTGCTCGCGCAATTCCTCCATGTCGACGTCGGGCGAATGCTGGGTGCTGACCACGACCGTGTCGACCCGGATCGGCTGCCCGTCCCGATACTCGACTGTGACCTGGGCTTTTCCGTCCGGCCGCAGCCACGGCAACTTCCCATTCTTGCGCAGCTGGGCCAGCCGGTGGGTAATGCGCTGGGCGTACATGATCGGCGCGGGCATCAGCTCGGGTGTCTCATTGACAGCAAACCCGAACATCATACCCTGGTCGCCGGCGCCACCGGTGTCGACGCCCTGCGCGATGTCGGGTGACTGGCGATCGAGCGTGACCAGGACCGCGCAGGTTTCGGCATCGATGCCGAAGCTGGACTCGGTATAACCGATTGCGCGCAATGTTCCGCGCACGAGCCCCGGGATGTCCACGTAGGTAGTGGTGGTGATCTCACCCGCAACCAGCGCCAATCCGGTTGTTACCAGCACCTCGCAGGCGACTCTTCCTTGCGGGTCCTTGCTCAGGATTGCATCGAGCACGGCATCGCTGATGGCATCGGCGACCTTGTCCGGGTGTCCCTCAGTAACAGATTCTGATGTGAACAGATAACGACTCACGAGCTGACTCCTCCAACGCAAAAGGCGTGGGAAGGTAGATTTCTAGGGGTCAGGCGACAAGTTCCAGCGATCCGAGAACAAGGACAGGTCCAGCCACTTTCCCAGCTCACGCGTCAGGACAGAAACCACTTCCTTGGGCGTAGGCGCATCGAGCACAGCGCTGACCGCATTCCGGGCTTCTACGGCCGGCACACTGCGAATGACCTTCTTGATTTCAGGCAGAGAAGCCGGGCCCACGCTCAACGCGGTGATGCCGAGACCTATCAACAGAAAGACGGCGAGCGGATTGCTCGCCATTTCACCGCAAACGGCGACCTCGATGCCGGCGGCCCGGCCGGCATCCGAGGTCTGTTGCAGCAAACGGATGACGCCGGGATGGAAAGGCGTGTAAAGTTTAGCGAGCCGGGCATTGCCTCGATCTACTGCCAGCGTGTATTGCACCAGATCGTTGGTACCGATCGAGAAGAAGTCGGCGTGTCGCGCCAGTTTCCCCGCAATCAAGGCGGCGGCCGGTGTTTCGATCATGACGCCGACCTTGTAGCCGCGCGTGAAGGCGATGCCGTCCGCCCGCAGCTTGTCCTCTTCTTCGGATAACATCGCGCGTGTGCGGCGCACTTCATCGACTTCGTTCACCAGTGGCAGCATGATGCGCACATCACCGTGCGCGGTCGCGCGCAGCAAGGCGCGCAGCTGGGCGCGGAACATGTCCGGCGTGTCCAGGCACACGCGAATGGCCCGCCAGCCGAGGAACGGATTTTCCTCAGGCGGCATGTGCAGGAAGGATGGGAACTTGTCGCCGCCCAGATCGAACGTGCGGATGTAGACCGCGTCATCAGGAAAGGTTTCGGCGACGTGACGGTACGCGTTGTACTGCTCTTCCTCTTCGGGCGCGGTATTGCGGCCCACCACCAGGAATTCTGTGCGATACAAGCCAATGCCCTGGGCTCCGTGGGCTTTGGCGTTCTCTGCTTCGCCCGGCAGGTCGATGTTGGCGCGGGTCAGGATGAGTTGATGATCGGGCGTGACCGACGGCAGGTGCGCGAGCAGAACCAACTCCTGCTCCCATTCACGCGCCTCCCGGTCACGCTCGCGATAGATCTGCTTCTCGCGCTCGGTCGGGTTGATGATGACGCGGCCGGCGCGACCATCGAGGATCAGCTCATCGCCCTCGGCGAGCATGGTAGAGAGGTCCCCGAGACTGACCACGCTGGGTAGCTCGAGGGAACGTGCCAGAATTGCCGAGTGTGAGGTGCGCGTACCGGCGTCGGTAGCAATCCCGAGAATGGCATTGCGATCGAGCTGCACGGTGATGGTCGGTGTCAAGTCGTGCGCGACCAGGATCACACGCTGGCCGTCAGTGCGCAGTGCCAGATCCGGATCGTTCAAACCAATCAACCGACGTATGACGCGCACCTGAATGTCCAGAAGATCATTGAGCCGGTCCATCAGCATGGCGTGTCCGGTGCGCGACCATTCCGACTCATATTCGAGGATGCGCAACTCGAAGGCGCGCGCGGCGGAGAGGTGATTATCGCGAATATAGCTGATGGTGCCATTCACCAGATCGGCATCGTCGAGCATGAGGATCTGGGGCTCGAAGATCTGGGCTTCTACCGTGCCGAGGCGAATCGCGGTCTGCGATTGGATCTCGTCGATGCGTGCCTTGGCCCACTCGCGTGCTTCGTTGAACCGTTCGACTTCGCGTTCGACGTCCGAAGCCGGAACGGTGACGTGCGGCGCGCGCGGTGGCTCCCAGCGCAGCACATAAGCCGGCCCGATCACGATGCCTGGTGAAGCAGAAATGCCGTCGCGAATCAGTGACACGCGCGTGCTACTCCTCGTTGAATTTGTGCTCGACCAGTTCGACCAGCTCGCGCAAAGCAGTTTCCGCGTCATCACCGGCGGCGCGGATGACAATGTCACTGCCGAACTCGGCGGCCAGCATCATCATGCCCATGATGCTCTTGCCGTTGACTTCGAGCTCCTGTTTGCGCACGAAGATTTCCGACTGAAAGCGATTGGCCAGCTTGACGAACTGCGCGGCTGGTCGGGCATGCAGCCCGTAGTTGTTGCGAATCGTGACGGTCTGTTGCAGCTGGACGGGTACACTCATGCCAGTACTCCGACCGCGAGGCTGATGAGCGCGGCCGCCGAGATGGCCAGGACCACCGGCATTCGACAGCGCGCGCCGAAGCTCATTCCGATCGCAGCGGCGACGATGCCGGCGAGAGTCCAGGGCAATGAGGTCTCCTGCGTAAAGGGTCGACCGGCCAGCAACAGCACCAGGCACGTACCGAGCAGAAATGCGCCAACCGACTGCATGACATGTTGCACCCGCTCGACCGGGACGGTTCGGAGCTGTTCACCGAGCCGCTTGCCATGACGCAGTCCGAAGCGGAGCGCCCAGACCCGAGTGGCCACGTGTCCAACGTTGTAAAGCACGAGAAACCCACCGGTCACGAAGAACCAGCTGGCTCCTAGCATGAGAGCGCTCAGGGCGAGCAGCACGCACAAGGGGCGGAAACCGGCCCAGATCAAGCGGTCGCCCAGGCTGCCGAGCGAGCCGCGCACGGCCGACTTGAATCGTTCGACGACTTCGGGTGATTCCGATGATTCCAGTACGGACACAGCACCCAGCGCCATTGGAGCGAGGTATGGGTGGCTGTTGAAAACGGCTGCGTGTCGTTGCACGGCGGCCTGATACTCGTCGGGCCGTCCGTTGTAGATGGTACGCAGCACGGGCAGCAGAGCAAAGGCAAAGCCGCAGCCGATGAGCGTACGGTAATTCCACGAACCTTGAATGGCGAACGAACGCAACAGCGTTGCCGCCAGCACGCGACGTGGCAGCACGGTCATTTCAGTACCAGCAGCAAGGTGCCGCATAGGAGTCCGAGACCCAAAGACAACCAGCGCTGGCGGAAACCGCCGAAGAGCGGCAGCGCGCAGCCGAGCATCGTGGCGGTGGCGGTCAGTATCAGGCCGATACTCAGCCCGGGGCTGGCTTGCAATGAACCCTCAAATACGCGCAGCAGTACCACGCCGATCAGGGCGCCCAGCACGACCGCCCAGCCGCCTCGCACGAAATCGATGGCCATTGCGAGCAGGTGTCGCTGTGCGACCTGCCTGGCTGAGAAGTTCCGCGTACTCGTGCCGTAGGGCACCAATCGCTCGTTCAAGCGGCGGGTGAAAATCACCGACGCACCCGCTACTTGCTCCCAGGCCAGGGCGAACACGAGGGCAAGCAGCAACAGCGGCTCGGGCGGGCCCGTGTGTTCGGTAGCGGTGTAGGCGGCCGCGGCCGCGGCGGCGGCGGTTCCCGATTCGGGATAGCGCGCGGCGCCGAACGGCAGGATCACCAGTGAAAAGATTTCGACCAGTGCGCCCAGCAGCAGACCCGCGCCGGGTCGCCCGAATGCCCAGCCGGCCAGCGTGGCCGCAATCAGCGGCCGCGAAAACATCGCCTGTGGAAATGATGTCGCATCGAGTCC